>CAZYSJ010000011.1:0-52921 GCA_964649875.1 uncultured Caldilineaceae bacterium | reverse complement strand
TAGAAATATATGTACAATTCAGTGGTATTGCTCAGCGGTAATGCGCAAGCAAAACATCTTAGCCGGGAAGGGGCTATTTGTCTGCGCTGGCGTTAGTATAACCGATGTATCGATTTGCGCCAACTGCAATCCCGCCCGCATATTCTCTGCCCAGATCGTATCCAGATCGTATAAGGAAACGCTATGAGAATCGCCTTCGAGAAAACAGCCGACAGCATCATCTACCGCGTCTCCCGCATTGACCCGACAGAGCGGCCCTGATCGAAAACCGGATGCGCCATCTCGGATAGGCATTTGAGGACGTCCGGCCGGCTTGTGGGGAGCGCGCCGGCCGGACGCATGGCCCAAAGGCCGCAACGCCGCTATGCAAACGGCGCGAAATGCTTCTGGAAATGCGCGTCCAGCACAGCGGCGTAAGTCTCTTCGCGGCTGGTCAGCGCGGCAAAGAATCGCTCACGAAACGGCTCATGGTTCAGCACCGACCCGAACGTCACATGCAACACCTCGCGCCCGTGGAAGTCGTTCAGCAGGTCGCCCAACGCTTCGTCCGGCTGCCCGGTAATGTCCGGCATCTTCGCCAGGTCCGCTGAGACATGATAACTCGCCCGGTCGGTCGGATAACGCTGACGCGCAAACTGCACGATCTCTCGGAACAGATCGGGGTCGATGGCTGCGATGGCGCGCAGCGCCTCCAAATAGCTCGTGCCAGCCGTCTTCAGGTGAACCAGATCGCCCGCCAACCGCGCGGCAATGGGATAGATCCTAAACTTGTCGGAACCGGAATGCAGGCTCAACTTGTACGGCCCGAACCGCTTGGCGACGGCGACATGCTGGGCGAAGGATTCCTCGAACTTGTCCAGATCGCCGATGTAGTCCACGCCCTTCTCGAACTCGCCGACATAGCGCGGGGCCAAGCTGACGCATTTGACGCCCAGCCGCTGCAATTCACTGGCGATGTAGATATGCTCCGCCAGCGTCGTAACGGTCTCGGTCTCGTCGACGCTCATCTCCACTTCGTAGGGCCGGTCGCCCATCGCCTGTCGAATCCGCTCGACCATGCGCGCCGTATGCGCCACCGCTCGCCCGTACTTGGCCGCAGCGCGCACCACGCTTTGGCTTTGTAGCGCCACAGAAAGCTCCGCCAACTCCACCGGCTTGTCCGTCAGTCGCCGCACCAAGTCCGGCAAGCTGTCCTGCAACTCATCCCAGGGCAGCGCCTCCGCCATCGCCTGCAATTCGGTCCCCGACGCCTGATTGGCGCGGTCATCTACATACTCGCCCGGGTCAATCGTGTAGAAGGTATAGCCCGCCGCGGCGCAGCTATCGACATCCTCGAACGTCTTCAGGTGGTCGGCGTCCGCGCCATAGCCCTGACGCCACCCCTCCTGAAAGACGCCCCACATGGCGTCGTCCATCACCTCCTGCGGGGTGCGCCCGGTGCGCGCGTTCTCGCGGATCGACTGCTGCGCAAAGATGGGGGCTAGCGTGACGGCCTCGTACGCGCCGAAAACGCTGCGCAAAGCGCGAATATGGCCCGGCGTCGCCAGGCCGAGGCGATCTCCGCAGCCGGCGGACTTCTGCAGGCCGAGCGGGCGCGGCTTCAGAAAGGGCAGATGCTCTCGCACGAGCGCCGCGGCCTCCGCGCTCACCGGCGTCATCGCCAGGTCCATCGAGAAGCGGTCGAACGTCACAGTCTTGGTCGGCGCCGCCAGAAGCGTCGAGCTGCCGTCCTTCGCCATACAGCAAACCCGCTTTTCGCCGTCATCACCGCGCGCCAGAAACCATAGCCGGCTGGCGGAAAGCGTCAGCGAGCGCGCATAGACGGACAGGCCCAATTGCTGCCCCAGGTCCGCCGCGACCCGTTCGCCCGACTCTTGGGGGAACGGACCGGCCAGTTCTTCGCGGTCCAACCACTCAGGCGTTGTGTTCTGCATGGTTCTCCATCCTTATACGCCGCTATATGCCGAGAAGCCGCCGTCCACAGGCACGACGATGCCGGTGACAAACCTAGACGCATCGCTGCACAGCCAGATGGCGGTCCCAACCAGCTCTTCAGGTTCACCGAACCGCCCCATCGGCGTGTGATCGACAATCTGCCGGCCGCGCGCCGTGAGCGCGCCGTCGCTGTCATACAAGAAGTCGCGGTTCTGCTCCCCAACGAAAAAGCCGGGCGCGATGGCGTTGACGCGCAGCCCCTCGCCGTACTTGCCCGCCAACTCCACCGCCAGCCAGCGCGTGAAGTTATCGACCGCAGCCTTGGCCGCGGCATACCCAATCACGCGCGTCAACGGGCGCTGCGCCGCCATCGACGAGATGTTGACGATAGCGCCTTGGCGGCGCTGCGCCATGACATGACCAAACACCTGGGACGGCAACAGCGTGCCTGCCAGGTTCAACTGCACAACCTGCTCAAAGGCTTCTTGCGTCAGGTCAAAGAAGGTAAGCTCGCCGAACACCGTAGCGCTGGGCATGTTGCCGCCCGCCACGTTCACCAACACGTCGACCTGCCCCCATTCGGCCAACAGCGCCTCACGCGCGGCGGTCAATTGCGGTTTGATCAATACGTCGGCGGGAAGCGGCATAGCCGTGCCGCCCGCCGCCCGAATGCCGTCGACCACCTGCGCCGCGCGCTCATGCCGCCGCCCCAGGATGCCCACCTTGGCGCCGGCTCCAGCCAGACCGCGCGCAATCGCGCCGCCCAAAACGCCGGTCCCCCCGGTGACAACGGCTACTTTTCCTTCGAGCGAGAATTGTTGAAGCGATGCGTTCGGAGTGGGCATGAAACCGCCTTTCCGTAGGGGTATGAAGCGATAGATTGTATTAGGCAAAGCGAGGAGCGACGGCTTTAGGCCGGCCGTCGCTTTCCTGCAAGTTTGTAGCCGTATGTCCAACCGGCTAGGCGAGAACGGTCAGGCCCTTCTCATCGCCGGCGATCACCGAGCCGCGTGCATGCAGAAGGACCAATGCCGGCGTGCTGCCGTCCTTCGGCTGCCACGTCAAGCCATCCGGCGAAGTCCACAAGCCCGTCTCGTCGCTGAGCAGCCAGCCTTCAGCCGTCGCCGCCAGCGCATTGATCTGGGCCGGCGCGTTGGGCACGCGCTCGAACGAATGCCCACCGTCGGCGGAGCGAAACAGACCGTCGCCTTCCGTCCCGGCCAATACGACGCCTGTCCGGTGGAAGTCCGGATCGACGGCAATGGCCTGGAACACGGCTTCCTCGCACTCGGAGCGCTTCCAGCCGCGCCCGCCATTGGGCGAATGGTAGACGCCCTCCTCGGTCCCGGCAAAGACAGCCTCCCAGCGCGGCCAGGCCGCGGCGGGCGCAGGCGGGGCCCACGCCAATGCCAGCACCGAATAGCTGCGCAGCCCAAAGTTACTGGCGAACCAATGACTTCCCCGATTCGTGCTGCGCAAGATGCCGCCGCCATCCGTCCCCGCCAAGATCACGCCGGTCCGCTCAACCTGCGGATCGGCCGCCAGCGTCACGACCGGCGCTTCGACGTTATCCATCCAGCCCGCCTGCCAGTCTGCGCCGTCCTGCAAGCTGAAGGCCACGCCATGCGGCAGGCCGCCGACCAGCACGCGATCGTGGATGGCGCAGCAGCAGTACAAATTCTCCTGGGGCTGCGGTACGGGATGCAGATCTCCGTCTTCATAGCGGAACAGCCCTTCGGGGCCGGCCGCCCACACGGAGCCGTTTTGATTCGATATTGATAGAATGATTGTCATATCACGCTCAGGGTGTGAATGCTTGTTCGGGATTTTTGTGGTAGACGATGGTATCGGTGGTCAGCGCCATCAACGCGCCGCTGGCAGCGGTGCGCAGCACCGTGCTCAAGACGTCGACGACATCCAGAATGCCGCTCTCGTAGGCGTCGACCACGCGCTTGCCGAGCACATCGTAGGTTGCGCTGGAGCCGGCTCGCTGCACCTGATCCATGATCACGCTGGACGACGGCACATGCGCGTTGTCCAGGATCACGCGAATCGGTTCGGCCAGGGCGCGGCGTACAATCTCCACGCCGAAGGCAATGTCCTCCTCCGCCGCCTCCACATCGGCCAGCGCGGGGATGCAGTGCAAGAAGGCCGCGCCGCCGCCCGGCGCCACGCCGCCATGCTGCGCGGCAGACAGCACCTTCAACGCACGCTCGGCGTTCTGAGACATCACATCGCGGTCATATTTGCTGTCCGTCCCGATCTTCAGCACGCCCATGCCGCCGGTCATGGCGCTCAAGCGTTTAACCAAGAGCGGCCGCGCCTCGTCGTCCAACGTCGTCTGCGCCAACTTTTCCCGCAACTCGGCCGCCTTTTCGTGCACAGCAGACGACACCCGCGCCGGCGCCACCGTCAGCAACTCGCCGCCGAACTCGGCGCGCACCACGCTCCCCAGGTCTTCGGGGGCGATCATTTCGACCGGCTTCGACCAGGCGCGGCCCAAAACGGTTGCGCCGGTCAGCATAGCCAGGTCATCGTAGGCCTCGCGCCGCGCATCGCCGACGTCCTTGAACTTCACGCCGGTGATCGTCAACTTGCGGGCTTGCTCCTTATCCGAATTGCTATTCTTTCCCTTCTTGCCGTTTTGGGCATTGGCAGCCCCGCGGCTGTTGCGCACCATCACGCCGATCACCTCGTCGCTGAAACTGGCGGCGACGACGGTCAGCGATTTGGCGCCGGACTTCAGCGCCGAATCAAGAATGGCGACGATCTGATCCAACTGATCCAGCTTGCCGTCGACCAGGGCTAGCGCGCCTGCCGGCAGCACCGCGGTCTTGCGCACCGGGTCGGTATACAAATACATGCTGGCAATCTGGGCGCGGTAATTGGCCCCCTGATGGTACGTGCGGTGCAGATAGGGCGCCACGTATTTCTCAATAGAAACATGCGCATCCGGCCCCAGCAGATAACTCATTTCGCCGAGCAGCGCAGCCACATCCGGCTCACGGATGACCGTCAGCGCCACGTGCGCCAGCTCATTCTCGCCGGCCACCGGGCGCGCTTGGGCTTGCAGCGCGGCAATCGCCCGCTCCACGCCCAAATTGACTCCCTTAGACATCCGCATCACGTTAATGCCCGCAGCGGCCAGGCGCATCGCCTCGCGATACATGGCCCGCGTCAGGACAGCCGCCGTGGCTCCGCCGTCCCCGGCCCGCTGCACCACCCGCCAGACCATGCTGCGCATCAACATCGCGCCCACGTCCATGCGCGGGTCGCCCAGATTGAGGATGCGGCGCATAGCCGTAGCTGAATCATCCAGCAGTTCCGGCTTATTGCTGACGTCGCGCTGGTTGGCGACAACTCCGCCAATCGGCCCCAGCGTCGGCGCCAAGAGATCGGCCATCACGTTGATGCCCAACGTAAAATGCTCTGTCGCTTTTGGTTGTCCAATGACTTTTGGTTTTGGCATATTGTCCCTTCACACACTCTGACCATTGACCGCAAGCATCGCGGATGGTTGGTTCATTCTCGGGTAAAGACAATTTGGCCGCGCATCCAGCCGTCATTGCCCAGACTTCCAGTCCGCCCAAATTCGGGGACGCGTTGCGATTTACTATGGAGAGGCGCCGCGCATAATAACGCTGCGTGCATCAACGCCGCCGGAGCAGACTGAGGAACCGCTTCCTGTACGCCTGACGCAAACGAAGGTCTAACGACTTGAGAATTCTACCAGTATCCCCACCTCACGCAAAAATCCCAAGGTGACACACATCCCCCAGCGACTCCACCCGCCAGCGCTTGCCGTCGACGGAGAGCACGCTCAAGCTGCAATTGCGGATCACAAACACGTTGCGCACATCGATGGGAACGCTCATCACGTAGTTGAAGAAGACATAGAAGAAACCGGCATGGCCCACGACCGCGATCTGCTCGCCGCGGCGCCGCGCCGCCAGGTCCTCCATCACCGCCACGGCGCGCTGATAGACCTGGCGACGGCTCTCGCCCCCAGGCAGCACGTAATCCGAACCTTGCGGCCCCCGATACGCCGCATACGCCTCCGGATAGCGTTGCTTGACCTCGGCCTTGGTTAGCCCTTCGAACAGCCCGTGATTGCGCTCTCGCAGCCGTTCATCCACCTGCAGCGGCGCGCCGGTCGCCCGCTCGATGGCGCGCGCCGTTGTGATGCAGCGGCCCAAATCGCTGGCATAGAGCGCGTCGATATGCACGCTGCGCAGACGCCCGGCTACGGCCTCGGCCTGCGCCAATCCCTCCGGCGTTACCGGGCTATCCTGCTGCCCCTGATATCTGCCCTCACGGTTCCACTGCGTCTCAGAGTGGCGCACCAACAACAGACGGGTCACGTTCGAGTCCAATGGCTGCCTCATTTCCGCACATTAACTGATCCGGTTATGCACTTATGGGCTCATCGCTCAACCAGGCCGATTTGCTCCACCCACAGCCTGCCCGGCGCGCCCGCGTGCAGGCACAGATCGACCGCATCGCCGTACGGCGATCCACAATCTATGTCCAGTTCAACCAGGTTCCCCTGCGGAGCGAACGGCAGACGGACAGCCTCTGCGCCGCAAAGTACAGCCGGTTCCGCCTCTGCGCCGGGCGCTGTCCGGTAACGAATGTACACACCAGACACCCCATCTGCGTGTCGCACCGTGAAGCACGCCGGGTCGCCGCTCACCGCCCGCGCCAACGCCTCGCTGCGTTCTTCCAGCGCCCCCCAGTTTTCCGCGCCCAGCACAATATAAGGCTGCGGCTCGGCCTGCGCCACGCGGTACGCGGTCACGCGCTCGTCGGCATAGACCGGCGCATGGCCGGCGAACACAGCCTCCGCCAGAGCCTCCGTCACGGCGCGCTCCTCCCCGCCGGGCATCTTATAGCGGTCGAGCACAACATACTCCACGCCCAGGTCGGCCAACACCGTCATGCCCGCGTCTGCGGGGTCGGCGTCCAGGATGTCCGGCCCCAGGCGGCGCAAATGCTGCAAGAACGGCGCTCGTTCCGTCAGAGTGCGCGGGTCGTCGCGGCTGATGTAGGCCACGGTGAGCGGGCGTTGATGCACCGTCTGGTAGAGCAGATAGCCCGGCCGGTCGTAGTTCATCGGCAAGTTGAGCACCGCGCCCTGTCCCGGCTCCTGCGCCAATTGTGCATAGAACGCGGGCGTGTCCGGCGGGCTGAGCGGATACGGAACCGTCCAGTATTCGCCGAGGACGAGCAGCGCAGCCACAGCCGCGATCCCTGTCCTGCCGCGTCCGTCCGCCCTTTGCAGCAACGTTTGCATGCCCATGCCCGCCAGCGCCGCGACGCTAAACTGCACCATCAGGGCATAGCGGCTTACGCTGCGGCTGATGCGCATGAACGGAATCCAGCGATTCAGCGCGGCGAACGGCGTCCATCCCGGCGCGTCGGCTCCCGGCGGCAGATCCGCCGGCACGTCCGCCATCGTAATGTCGCCAGCGTGCAGCGCCGGTCCCATCGCCAGCAGCAAGAAGAAGGCTGCGCCCGCCAACCACAAGGCTGCTTGCCTGCGTCGTCGCGCCACGGCGATCGCGGCCAATGCCAGCGGCGCATACCCGATGGCGATGGTGCGTTCGCTCACCGGTGCGATCTGGTTGCCGGGCCAGGCAAAGCTTTCCGGCCTGAACAGAGTGTGCAGCCGGTTGGGGATCAGGAAATCCGCCAGGCTGGCGCTGAGGATGTACAGGTCCGAAACCGGCCGCACCATAAAGCTGTACTGCGTCGCTTCCGCCACCATCGGGATGAGAATAGGGCTGAGCAGCACGGCAAAAACCGCCCCGGCGACGATCGGCGGCATGAGTAAGTTCGGCAACGCAGCCGCGAACTTACGTAACCGCGCCGTCAAACCGCCCGGCTGTCTGACAAACGCCGCGCCAAGGCGGGCAATCACAACCAGCCCGGTGAACAGAAACAGATAGAGCACGAAATACCAGTCGGTCAGCCCGGCCAGCGCCAGAAACAGCCCGGCCAGCAAGCTATCCCGCAGCCACGCGCGCCCGGCGCTACGTTCCTCCAGGGCGCGCAACAAAAAGAGGGCGTAGAACGGGATCCACTGCACGCCCATCACCTGCATATGGCCTAGCAGGTGGGCCATGTGAAACGGGGCGAAGGTGTAGATCAGCCCGGCGACGAAAGCCGCAGAACGCTTGCCCGCTCTCGGTTTGAGCGCCGCGCCGTCTCGGCGGCCCAACAGCCACAGACAGAGCAAAAACATGCCGTAGCCCGAAAGCGTCCAACTGATCAGGACTACGGCGTTGTAAGCGAGGATTAATCCGCCGGTCAATTGAACCGGCATGGTCATCAGGCCGTTGATGGGGTTCAGCGTGTGGAAGTACAACCCGACGCCCGTGGGGTAATAGAGCAGGTCGGTGTAGAACGGCGTCGCCAGCCGGTCGACCAACGCCGTCTTGAGCCACCATAAGTTCCAGTAGTTCTGCCAGCCGTCGAAGCCGTCGCCGGGAATCGCCGCGCCCATATTGGCGGCCAAAGGCCACGTCATCGCCAAGGTCAGCGCCAAATAGCCGAGCAGGACGGCCGGGTGAACCAAACCTATCGCATCGCCTTCCGGAAAACTGCGACCTTCCCGAAAGTTCCGTCCTCGCCTGGTCAAGCCTGCCGCCCCTGACGTTCGCTGCTTATTGCCGGCTGCCGCCGTTAGCCGCCAGCTGCGCGGCCTCCAACACATTGCTCATGAGCAAGGCGTTGGTCATCGGCCCTGTGCCGCCCGGAACCGGCGTGAGCATCCCGGCGACCTCGGCCACGCTCGCCTGCTCACAGTCGCCCTTCAGCCCGTCGTCGGTGTAGTTCGTGCCGAAGTCAACCACAATCGCGCCCGGCTTAACCCAATCGCCTTTCACCATCTCGGCGCGGCCCACCGCCACGCACAGGATGTCGGCGCTGCGACAGACCGCGGGCAGGTCCTGCGTGCGGCTGTGCGCTATCGTCACGGTACAGTGCCGGTGCAGAAGCATCAGCGCCATGGGCTTGCCCACAATGTCGCTGCGCCCGACCATCACCGCATGGCTGCCGCGGAAAGTGACGCCCGCCTCCTCCAGCATGCGGATGCCGCCCGCCGGCGTGGCGGGCACGAAAAAAGGCGGACGCTGCTGCTGCAACCGCCCTGCGTTGAGCGGATGCACGCCGTCGACGTCCTTCGCCGGGTCCAGCGAAAGAACCAGCGCATCGTGGTCGATCTGTGACGGAAGCGGCTCCAGAATCATGATGCCGTGCACGGACGCGTCGGCGTCGAGCGCGCGCAGAGCGGCCTCCGCCTCGGCTTGCGTGGCGTTGGCCGGCAAGGTCGTCTCGCGGAACTCGACGCCCACGCTGCGGCAGTTTTTGCCAATGGCGCGGGCATACCCCGCCCCGGCGTCGTCATCGCCCACGCGCAGCGCGGCCAACACGGGCGCGTAGCCCTGTTGCCCGGCAAAATCCGCCACATCCGTCTTGATCTGCGCCTTGATCGCCTTGGCGAGCGCGCTGCCGTCCAACAGCTTTGCGGTCATAGCGCCATCCCCAGCGTCTGTTCGCACGCGGCAGCCGCCCGCACATGCACATCCGCCAGCCGCGCCAGCAGATCCTCGCGCTTGGCGGACCACTCCGCCACGAACGCCTCGTCTTTGATGAACTTCAGGTTGATGTTGACGTTGACCAGCGCGCTATGCAGGGCTGCCGTCGCCAAGTAGAGCGCGGTCGCGGCGTCGCTGACCACGTTGGCATTGCCCTTCGCACCTACCGGCTCGACCAGTTCGATCACGGCCAAGCATTTTTCCGCAGTTTGGTAGGGGACGCGCGTCGCACCCTTGAGCGCCTCTTGCAGCGCAGCGGTGCGAGCCGCTTTCTCCTCATCGGTTGCTTTGGGCATGCCGTAGCAGGCCGAGACGGCGTTGAAGGCTTCCACATCGCGGTCCGCCAGCGCCAGCAGTTCGCCGCGCAACCGTTCGCTCACAGCCAGATGGCGCTGCATCTCTTGCTCAACGTCGGCGTACTTCTTGCTGCCCGCGGTGAAGTTGATCACCATGCTGACCAGCGCCGCGGCCATGCTGCCGCTAAGCGCAGCCGCGCCGCCGCCGCCCGGCGTCGACGTTCTGGCGGCTAGCGCTTCAAGAAAACCGCTTACGGTCAAATCGCCCGTTGACTGATTGTCGCCCACGACAGTTCTCCTCCTGGGTTGCGGTTGGCGTAGATACCCACGAGTATATCATCCGCCGCACAATCCGCCGAAACCGGGCAGAATGGGGTTTCGCCTCGTGGGCTTCTTGAAAAGCAGGGGATGAAAAGCCGGGATGAACAGCCGGGATGAACAGCCGAGGGGCTAGTGGCCCAACACATCAACGCTTTTCTCGCGGCGATGATGGGTCAATGTCCACTGACCGAAACGCTTAAGCAAAGAGCGAACACGGTCGCAGCGCACCTTGAGCCGCGGCTCCTTGCATTCCCACTCGCCCAGCACCTGGTTAATCACCAGCGCCGAATCGCCGCGGATATCGAGCCGCGCCGTGTTGGATCGGGCGCGGTTGTCTGCCAGCCTCTGCAGCACAGCTTCCAGGGCCGCGATCAAGGTGTCGTACTCGGCCTCGTTGTTGGTCACCTTGTCGCCGAAACGCAGCCGCACGATCTGCTGCGAGGCGCCGGGCCAGCGCAGCGCGTAACTGCCGTACCCTTGGCCGGGGTTGCCTCGGCTGCCGCCGTCAAAGATGATCACGATCGGTTGTTCCGGGGCCTGCCCCGGCAGCGGGGCCATCTCGTGCGGGGATGCGGGCGATTTCTCTGCGGGCGAGCCGACGACCACCTTACCGCTCACCGGCGTGCGGTAATCGGGCTGCGCCGGCGCGGTCGCCGCCTCCGGCGCTTGCGGCTCATCCGGTTCCGGACGCACCAACGTGCTTGCCGCCGGCGGCGGAACGCCGGCCTCTTCTTCGGGCGGGGCCGGTACACGATAGGCCAAGGCCGGCGCAATCTGCAATCGACCGCGATCGGTGAGGCGCTCCGCCGGCTCCAGAAGCCCGCTAATGCGCAGCCGGCGCACCAGCCGCCGTCGTTGCGAGGGCGACAGTTCTCGGATCGACTCGACAATGCTTAACAGCCGTGCTTCAACATCCGCAGACATGAAATCGTCCGATCAGATCAATCAGATCAAGCGGAGACGCCGGCAACCCCCGCGCGACGAAGGGCCCGTCGCGCTCGTCGCGCCCGCTCCCAAAGATAGAGCAGATTTGCGGTATGGAACTGTTGCACGACGCCGCCCAGCGGAATGCGGCTGCGCCCGAACTGCTCGATGTCCAATTGGGCCAGGTCATGCTTGGTTGCGCCCTGATCCATCAGCCGGTCAACCGTCGCCTCAATTTCGTCGATATACTGGATGCTGGCCTGAATGCTGCTTGTCACCTCGCCGCGCAGCAGAATCTCGCCATGTCCCTGGACAATGCTCTCCAGATTGTAGTCGTACAGGTTATTCAACGACTGCTTATACACTTCGATGTCGCTGAACGGCCCCGATATCACCGGAACGGGCATCATCAGGTCGCTGGCAAACAGCACCTTTTCCTCGCGGACATGCACAGAGCAGACCTCGGGCGAGGGGCCGGGCGTGTTGAAAATATGGATCGTCTTGCCGCCCAGCCGCACGAGCATGCCTTCGTTAAAGACCAGCTTAGGCAGCCGGATCTGCACCTCGCGCAGTTCCGGCGTGTACTCCTTAGCCTGCGCCAGCGCATCAAACGCGTGCTCCTCCAACATCTGCCGGCACTGTTCGTGCGCGATCAACACGGCATCGGGGAACAAATATGATCCATACACATGATCGGCGTGGGAGACCGTGTTGACAACATAGCGGATGCCCTGCGGGCACGCCCGCCGAGCAAAAGCGATGATCTGCCGCGTCTCCGACGGAAACGGCAGGGTATCAATGAGAATGCCGCCTTCGGGCGTCACCACCAACCCGGCATTCACCTCCAAATATAGCTCGCTGGTAAAGACCCACGTATCGTCGGCGACGCGCGTACGGATGATAGCCACTCGAAACTCTCTCTTCCCGGCCTAACGGCTGTTGCTCAAGGTCGCAACGCAGCTATGCTTTATGACAACTCGAACGCCAGTTTACCACAAAGGGTGCAACCCGTCAATTAACTTAACATAAAAAGAAAACCGTCCGTGTTACACGGACGGGCATGACTCCGCAGAATCGTGTGGACAGTGGGTACGAACCTGCTAACGCAGGTGGGCGCCGATTGGACGCTTCCGTCTTGCCGAGGCCAAAAGGCCAAGGCTAACACTTCCACGCCGCTTGATCGTGCTCCCGTATTTAAGGTGTTGGCTCGCCCCGCATTCTATCCGATCACGGAAACTGCAGAGTCACCTATACTATACCACATCGCCGGGCGTTCGGGCAAGACAAAATCAAGGATCCGCCCGCGACAAATGCCGCAGTTTCTTGCACCCGACCTGCGCGGACAAGACCGTCGTCAGTCCCGTTTACCGCTGTGCGACGAGACAATATGGTCGCGCAATTCGGCTAATGCCGGATCGGGCGGAGCCAACTCCAACGCCTCGCCCAGCATCCCCAGCTTAGCCCGCCCCTGCTCATAGCGACCCGCCGCGGCCAGCGCTTTGCGCGCGCTCGCATGCGGCGATGTCGCCATCACCATGCACAGGTAACGATACAGATCCATGTCGTGCGTCGTCTTGAGGAAGTCGGCCAGATAGTCCAATCCCTGCGGGCCGGAGCGGTGTTGCAACAGCAAGTCAAAAAGACCCACGAGTGCGGGCAGGTTCTCGCCTGCGCCGAACTGCTTGATCAACTCTTGCACCACAGGCAGCGGCGCCGCAGTCAGCCGGCGCAGACATTCGGCGACGACCTCGGCCTGTGCGCTGTCCGCGTTCTGGACTGCGTAGAAATAGATCGGCAGCCATTCCTCCTGCACCGCCAACACCTGCACCGCGGTCAGCGCCGGCTCGCCCGACATGCGCTCTGTGTAACCGTCGGCCAGCAGGCGCGTAGCGAAATAGCGCGCCACTTGTTCATCCGCCTCGCTGAGGACGATCAGCGCCCCGCCGCGCAGCAGACCGGCTTCCTCCGCAAACGCCGGAGGCGGGAACTCATAGGTCGTGACGGCGGCGAGAAGGATGTCCGTGTCCGCCGGGCGCGCCACCGGACGCAGCGCCTTGAGGATAGCGCTGCGCGTGTACGCGCCCACGTCGCGCGTGCCGTTGTGGCCGGCATAGTGTTCGTACAGCGCGCGCAGCTTGGGCCGCGCCTCCTCTTGCGGATGTTTCGCCAACACATCGAGCGCAGCGCGTACCGCTTCCAGCCCGTTCTTGGCGTCCAGCAAGGTCAACGCATAAGCCGCTTGCGCCGGCGGATCGTCGCGCAGCGCGGCCAGCTTACTGACCAGTTCCTTCTTGTTGCCGCCCCTCATTGCGTCCCTCCGAACAAGATTGGACCGGCCTTACGCCATATCAGATAATAGCCGCCGACCAGCAGAACCACCTGCGATGCAAGCACGCTCAAAAAGGACGGCACGATGGGCAGCCCGCCGCCAAAGTGCAGCGGGAAAATCGCCACGCCGGCGCTGATCAAGACGGCCTGAACGGCCACGGCGACAACCGGCCACCGGCGCATCCACCAACAGACGAGCGCCGCCACGGCATCGACCACGGCCATCGCCACAAAATCCCACGCGCCGAACGGCGACGTGAGGTTGGCCAAAAACGTGCCGATGCCAAAGGCGACGGCGAAAATCGGGCTCCACAGCACAGCCGGCTTTAGAGCCTCGGAAACCCGAAACTGAATCTGCAAGAAAGAGATCGGCGCCAGCGCTAATGTCAGGACGACATAGGCGGCGGCCAATACTCCCGAATAGACAATGGTGCGCGTATGGTTCGACATCGCCGCCTCTTTCTCTCCGGCCGGGAAGCCTCGCTCGCGCGTCCGGCCCTTTGGACGCCCTGCCACATGGCGGGCAAACCCATTCTACCAGAGAGCGGCGCGCTCACACAGCCCGCCATACAGCGATACGCCCCGCCGCTCTGTATTGCGCAGCGCATGCTATCAAGCCGGGGCCGTGGTACAATGCCGCCATGAACCGTGAACTGCCTGAAGCCGTCAGCCGCAAGCTGGCGCAACTGCCCGACAGCCCCGGCTGCTACCAGATGCTGAACGAGCGCGGCGACGTGATCTACGTCGGCAAAGCGCTTGTGCTGCGCAACCGCGTGCGCAGCTACTTCCACAGCAGCGCGCAACACACGCCGAAGACATTGGCGCTGGTCGACGAAATTCGCGACATCACCTGGTGGGTCACCAAGACGGAGCTAGAAGCGCTGATCCTCGAAAACGAGCTGATCAAGCGTTTCCAGCCGCGCTACAACATCCGCCTCAAGGACGACAAGTCCTTCCCCTACATCAAGATCAACTGGCAGGACGATTTTCCCAAGATCGAAGTCGTGCGCAACATGCTCCACGACGGCGCGCGTTATTTCGGCCCCTACACCAGCGCTCGCGCCTGCCGCCAGACGCTCGAAGCGCTGCGCCGCGTCTTCCCCTACCTCGACTGCGAACGCACCATCACCGGCAAAGACCCGCGCCCCTGCCTTTACTACCACATCAAAATGTGCGGCGGCCCCTGCATCGGCGCGCAGACGCGTGCCGAATACCGAGCCACCGTGCGGCAGTTGATGGATTTCCTTAACGGCGATTCGGAAGGCGTTTTGGCCCGGATGGAAGCGCAGATGGCGCGCGCCGCCGAGAACCTCAACTTCGAGTTGGCCGCGCTCTACCGCGACCGCATCAAGTCAGCCCGCCAGATAGCCGATCAACAGAAGCTGGTCGGCGCCAAGGTCGAGGATGCCGACTACGTGGCGCTGGCCCAGGACTCCCGCACCGGCGACACCGCCGTACAGGTCTTCATGGTCCGTCATGGCCGGCTGATCGGCCGCGAGAACTTTATCCTTGAAGGCGCCGAAGCCCCGCAGACCGACGTGAACCAACACGGCTTGCTGGTTGGGACGTTCATCCAGCGCTTCTACGACAACGCCGCCTTCATCCCAAAGCTGATCCTGGTACAGGCCATGCCGGACGACCAATCTATCCTAGAGGAGTGGCTGGCGGAACGGCGCGACGGCAAGGTCGAACTGCGCGTGCCCCTGCGCGGCCCCAAGCGCAGCTTGATGGAGACGGCGGAAAAAAACGCAGCCGAATACTTGCGCCTCCAGCAGGCCGAGTGGACCGCAGACACCAACCGCCAGACCGAAGCCCTCAGCGATCTGCAACAAGCGCTGCGGCTGGAACGCCCGCCGACGCGTATCGAGTGCTTCGACGTCAGCACGCTGCAGGGCACGAACACGGTCGGCTCGATGGTCGTCTTTGCACGCGGCGTCCCGCAGAAAAACGCCTACAAGCGGTTCAAGATTCGCGGCAAGGGCAGCCAGGGCGAACCGGATGACTTCGCCAGCATGCGCGAGATGTTGCGCCGCCGCTTCCGCCGCATCGTCGAAGAAAAGAGCTCCGACCCCGGCAAAAAGAACCACACCGACGAAAGTTGGCGCATGGTTCCCGATCTTGTGATCGTCGACGGCGGCAAGGGCCAATTGGGCGTCGCCGTCGAGGTGCTCGGCGAGTTTGACCTCCTCGACCGCATCCCCGTCGTGGGGCTTGCCAAACGTGAGGAAGAAATCTTCCGCCCCGGCGAGTCGAAAGCCCTGTGGCTCAAACGCGGCAGCCCCGCACTGCACCTCGTCCAGCGCATCCGCGACGAGGCCCACCGATTCGCCATTACCTATCACCGCAATCTGCGTCGTAAAGAACAGACGCGCTCCAAGTTGGACGACGTGCCGGGTATCGGCCCGGCGCGGCGCAAGGCGCTGCTCACCTATTTCGGCGGCGATCTCGAACGCATCCGCCACGCCTCGCTCGACGACCTCTTGGCCGTACCGGGCATGGATCGCCGCTCCGCGGTTGCCGTCAAGGAGCATCTGTAGCCCAACCGTCATGGACATCAGCTACGACGAGAGCCAAGACGAAAGCCGCACAGGGATGGCGGCAGAGACCGCGGCAGACCCCGCCGTGGCGCTGGCCCAGGTCATCGCCTTGATGATCCAGTGGGGGCTGCGCCGCGACGACGTGGAGCACATCCTCTACGGCGCGGTGACCGTCGGCGAGCTTCGCCCGCGTGCGACCCTGTATGAGCAGGACGCGCCGGTTACGCACGTCTATCTTCTAACGTCCGGCAGCCTCTACCAAGATCGCATCAGCGCTGACGCCAACGACCGGCGGCGCGTCTCGCTGCGCCGCGAAGTCGGCGCGGGTCAGTTCGTCGGCGCCTATGACCTGCTCTACGGGCGCAAGCACAGCACGCGAACGCGCGCCGTCGAATTCTGCCGGTATGCCGCCATCGACGCCACCGCGCTGGAGCGGCTGCTCTACGCCTTTCCGGAGTTGCGCAAACGCATTGCGCCTGTCGACGCGATGGGCCGGCTGCGCACGGTCCCGCTCTTTCGCAACCTGGAATTGACGACCCTGGCTTACGTCGCCGAGGCTGCCCGCCCAATCCATCTGCAACCCGACGAAGCGGTCTACGCCGAGGATGTCCTTGCCGATCAGATCTTCATAGTCAACCAGGGACAGATCCGGCTGACGTGGCCCGACGGGACGGCCATGTGGCTCGGCAACGGCATGGGCTTCGGCGTCCTCGATGCGCCGCTGCCCGACCCCGCCCACGCCGGCGAGGAGCGCTGCGGGCACTGGGCGCACGCCGTAGGCGAGGCCGACATCTTCGCCTGGCCGCGACACACGCTTGTCGAACTTACCAACATCGACCCGGAGCGCGCGGAGCTCGACCTGCGCGAGCGGCGCATCAAGGCTATCGACGCCACGACGCCCTTTGACGGCTTCACGCCGGAGCAGCGCCACCGGCTGCTCGGCTATATGAGCCACTACCATGTGCCCATCCCCCACCTGCTTATGCAGCAGGGCGAGACGGGCGACAGCCTTTGGGTTTTGATGCCGGGCAGCCAAGCCACGCTGCGCGCCCTGGAAGACGGCCATGCCCTGCAGCCGGCGCGCGTCTATGGCCCGAACTTTTTCAGCGAACTGGCCCTCAAAGTGGATCACCCGTTGGAGTCCACCGTCCAGGCCGAAGCGGGCAGCCAATGGCTGCGCTTGCACAACGAAGACTTTCGCTCCTTCCTGAGCGACGCCGGCCCGCATCTGATGGACCGGCTCAATCTCGGCCCGGCGGCGGAACGCTATCTCGGACGCACAAAAGCGCGCCGCCGCTATTCCTGGCTGGCTGCGGGCGAAAACCTCGTCCTGCTGCAGCGCCGCCATGCCATTGTCCTGCTGCGCAAGACCGCCGTGTCGCTCGTCCTGTTCGCTCTCTTGGCGCTCGCCTACACCCTCTTCCTGTTGCGCGGGTGGACGACGCCCTGGCACATCGGGGCGCTAAGCGTGTTCACCGTCGCGGCCGCCGGTCACTTTCTGTGGTCGCTCACCGATTACCTGAACGACTACATCCTCGTCACCAACCAGCGGCTCGTCCATCAGGAAAAAGTGCTCTTCATTGCCGAATGGCGCCAAGCCGCATTTTTGGAACAGATCCGCGGCGTGGACGTGAAGCTCACCTTTTTCGGCAACCTGTTCAACTACGGCAACCTGCATATCCAAACAGCCGCCGCCGCCGGCTCGATCCGGTTCGACTTCGTTCCCAACGCCCATGACATCCGACGCACAATTCTTGAGCAGCAAAATCTACGCGAGCAGCACTACCAAGCCTCCAGCAAGATGATCATCCAGAACCTGCTGGAACAGCGGCTAGGGCTGCGCCTGCACATGCCCGTACGCGTCACCGCCGGTCGCGTCATCCAAGAACCGGAACGCTCCTGGCTGCGACACGTCCTCGAACGGATGCGGCCCGCCCAACCGGCGCAACCCGTCACGCTGGACCTGATCGTCTGGCGCAAACACTGGCTGATCCTGGCGGGCAAGATCGCCAGCCCAACCGTCATCATCGTCTTTATCCTGTTGCTCTTGGCGGGCCAGCAATTCCTGCCCGAATCGCTCAACGCCGTCGTCGCCGCCCTAGACATCGTGCTTGCTGTCTTCGGTCTGGCGGCAATCGCCTGGTTCGCCTGGAACGTAGCCGACTGGCGCAACGACACCTATGAGGTGGACTACAAACAGATCGCCGACGTAGAGAAGAAACCGCTCTTCTTCGCCGAAAACCGGCGCAGCGCGCTCCTGGGCGAAATCGAGAACATCGAAGTCAGCATGCCCAGCCCGATCAACTTCCTCTTCGGCTTCGGCAATGTGCGTCTGCAGACCGCGGCCACAGAAGGCCTGTTCACCTTCGATTGGGTCCCCAACCCGCGCGGCGTTAGCGAGGAAATCCGCCGGCGCATCGAGCTTTACCGCCAGCAACAAGAAGCGACCCGCGCGCACCAGCGCGCCCAGGAATTGCCGGACTGGTTCGAGATGTACGATCGCTTGGGTGGAGACGACTTGGTCGGAGACGGCTCTGCTCTAGGCGAACCGCGCGGCAACGCGCGCTGATGCGCGTCGGAAACCGCTTTCTACGCTGCTCAGATTAGCGCTTACCAGCCGAAACTCAGCCGGTCGATCAATCGCCGCGGCAGGCCGGCCTCCTGCATCTGTCCCTGGGTCAGTTCGATAGGATAGGCGATGCGTTCAGCCCGCCAAGTCATCGCCGCCAAATCCAAAATGGCATAAGACGCCCTGGCGTCATTATCGCGCGGCTGACCGACGCTGCCAGGGTTAATGATCAGGCGCAAGTTCGGCGCGGTGGTCAGCGCGACCGACGCCCCAACCTGCGGCTGCAACATGTCCACGGTCGCCGGACGGTACTCATCCGGCCCGGCGTTGACCCGCGCATGCAGCGACCAACGGAAGATGACCGGCTTGTGCGTATGCCCGACCAGGCAGATGGGGTCTTCGAACGATGCGAAGTTTTCCATCGCAATGCTCGGCGTCAGGATATATTCCCACACCGGCTCGCGCGGGCTGGCATGCGTCACAAGCACATCTTGTACGCCTTCCGGGTGCACCGGCATATCGGGCAGTTGGTTGAGGTACGCCAGGTTGTCCGGCGTCAGCGCTTGCCGCGTCCACAGCACAGCCTGGCGCGCATGCGGGTTAAAATCGTCTACGTTGATGCCGGGGCGATCCAGCACGGCCCAATCGTGGTTGCCCATCACGCATAACGCCGCCCGTTCGCGGATGATCTCGATGCATTCATTGGGCCGCGGCCCATAGCCGACTACGTCGCCCAAGCACCAGATCGCGTCGAACTTGCCCTGCGCGGCGTTCAGCACCGTCTCCAGAGCGACCAGATTAGCATGGATGTCGGACAATACGAGCACGCGCATGATTCTGCTATCATACCACAGGGCGATTTGCCGTGCGACTCCGGCAAAAGCGGATCGCAACATGGATTTATCACGCAACAAACGGAAGCCTGTTCGCACGTTTTGGCTGAACGTTCCGCAGCGGCGGCATCCTTGCCGCCGTACGAGCGACTAGGACGCCACAACTTTAGTCGCCGCCCAATCGGAGCCATTGATTTGACGGATCATGCACCGTACACTATCATCACCCTATGTCGACCGGCACACAGCAGTTCGTTGGCGTTGCACGCGGCTTTGCCGGATTATACGCGCCATTCAACGCACATCGGCGTGACCAAAACGGGGACACACGGCATGGCCCGCAACGCGCTTGAACCGGACGGATCTCCTCTGAGCATCCTTCCCGAATCCGAGCCGGCGCCGTCAACCGGCGCCACAACAAACGCCTCATCCTTCTCGGCGCGCTTTCGCTTCGTCGGCGTCTTGCATCATCCCAAGAAACCGGAGTCGATCCAACTGGCGACCGAGATCGGCCGTTTTCTGCGCGCCCAAGGCGTCGAAGACATTTGGTTCGAGTCCGCCTGGGAACGCGAAGCCGTCATGGAGCATCTGCCCAACGTGGACCTGCTCATCACCCTGGGCGGCGACGGCACGCTCCTGCGAGCCGCCCGCCTGGGCGCAGCCCACGGCGTCCCCATGCTCGGCGTGAAGATGGGCCGGCTGGGCTTCCTCGCCGAAGTCTCCCCCGACGACTGGCAGCGCCCCCTTCTGCAAATGCTCGACGGGCGCTGCTGGACTGAGGAGCGCCTCATGGTGCGCGCCCGTCTTGAACGCCCCGCCGAAACAGACGGCGATCGCCGCGTCATCTGCGAGTATGACGCGCTCAATGACGTCGTGCTCAGCCGCGGCGGGCTGGCGCGCGTCGTGCGCATCAGCGCCAAACTGGATGGAGGCTACCTGACGACCTACACCTGCGATGGTTTAATCGTCAGCACGGCGACCGGCAGCACAGGCTATGCGCTGGCAGCCGGCGGCCCCATCTTGCCGCCGGAATTGCGCAACATCCTGGTGATCCCAATCGCATCGCACCTGAGCATGAACCGGGCGCTTGTTCTCGCCGAAGGCACCGAGATCCGCATGAAGGCCTACAGCGATCACGAGTCCATGCTCACGGTCGACGGCCAGTTCGTCGTCGAGGTCTACGAAGGCGATGAGGTTGTCGTCGTGGGCAGCCCGAATTTAGCCCGATTTGTGCGCTTGCGAGAACGCAGCTACTTCTACGAAGCGCTCATGGATAAACTGCGCTGGCCGGAGGGCTAGGAGCCGCACCTTTGACCGACTCGACGCCGACGATTGACGACAAGACTGACAGCCAGGTTGACGGGGGAACTGAAGAAAGTACGCGCCAGGCTTCATCGGGCGATCAGCCCGCCAAGGTTCTGTACTGCGCCAATCATCCCGACGTAGAGACGCTGCTGCGCTGTAACCGTTGCGGCAAGCCGATCTGCCTAAAATGCGCCGTGCTCACCGACGTGGGCTACCGCTGCAAAGAATGCATTCGCGGCGTGCAGGACAACTACTTCAACGCCTCGCCCAGCGATAACCTGATCGCGTTTGTGGTGGCGCTGCTCGTCTCCGCCATCGCCGCGCCTATTGCCGCCTTCTTGTTCGGCATCTTCCCTTTCTGGTTCTTCAGCCTGATCATCGCCTTCATGGTCGGGGGGGCCGCGGGCGGCATCTTGGCGCAGATCATCCGCCAAGCGATCAGCCGGCGTCGCAGCCGCCAATTGCGCTATTTCGCCCTGGCCGGAATCGTCGCCGGCGCCTTGCTCGGCGGCATGGGGGCAGCGCTATTTATCGGCATTTCGCCCTTCAACCTGCCGCTCCTCATCTTCGCCTTTCTGGCCGCCTCCACCACCTACCAGATATTGCGCTAATTCGCTTGCACTTCGCCTGCCGTCGTGCTATTATCTCTGTCATATAGCCGCTGTCAACACACCGGAGGGAATGTCGTGGATGCCGCGTACCGTAGAGCCGTAATCGTGCTGGCGCTAGCCTTGCTATTAGCGGCCTGCACCCGGGAGCGCCCCACGCCGGAGCCTACCGCGACCTCGGCGCTGGCGAATGTAGCGCCGACGCCTATTCAGATCCAGGAACCCGCCCAGAGCACGCCCAACGCTGAGCCGGATGTGGCGGCGTTAAGCACCGGCACGCCCGAGGCCGAAGCCACGCCGACAGCCGTTCTCCGCCCTGAGACGTTCCAATATGCAGTGCAGCCGGGCGAGACGCTCTCATCCATCGCCTTAAAGTTCGACACGGACCTGGAAACCCTGCGCGAGCTTAATGCGCTGGACAGCGACGATCTCTACGTCGGCCAACCGCTCTACGTACCCTATGTCGAAGGCATGACCGCCGAAGGCATGCCCACGCCCACCCCCGGCCCCTTCGCCTACACCATCCAGCCGGGCGATACGCTCAACGGCATCGCATTGCGCTTTGGGGTCAACCCCAATACGATCATGGAGTTTAACAACATCCTAGATCGCAACAACTTGACAGTCGGCATGGAGATCATCATCCCCAACTACCAGCCTCCCGCCGAAAGCGGTTCAACCGCCGCAGAGCCGGGCGACGCGGTTGAAGAGCCGGCAGCCCCAGGCGCGAACGTCGTGCATGTCGTCCAAGCGGGCCAGGGACTGTTCGAGATCGCCGGCATCTACGGCGTCAGCGCCGATGCCATCATCCAGGCGAACAATCTCGTCGACAGCGATCTCTTGCGCGTGGGCCAAGAGCTGATCATCCCCGGCGTCACCCAACGCGATGTCCTCGTCCGCCAGGGCACGGTGCATGTAGTGCAGAGCGGCGAGAGCTTGCTGGGCATCGCCATCCGCTACGGCGTCACCGTCGAGGAAATACTCGAGTTCAACGGCCTGACCGACCCCGACGCCATCTTCGAAGGCCAAGAATTGATCATTCCCGGCAGCTAGCCCGCATCCCTATACTATATATGCGGAAATATGCGTCCGCCGGCATCGTCCGGCGGACGTTTTGTTGCGGGTGGGCTTGTCTATTCCGGCGTCACATAGGCCGCGGTGATGCCGCCATCCACCACAAACTCCGCGCCCGTCATATACGACGATTCGTCGGAAGCAAGGAAGAGCGCGGCATAGGCCATCTCATGCGCCTCGCCAAAGCGCCCCGCGGGTATATGCACCAGGCGTCGCTGCCGTTTCTGTTCCGTATCCAGAAACTTCATCAGCAGTTCCGTGCGCAGCGGCCCCGGGCACAGCGCGTTGACGCGAATGTTTTCGCGCGCATGGATGACAGCCAGTTCGCGCGTCATCGCCAGCACGCCCCCCTTGCTCGCCGTATAGGCCAGTTGCGGCGTGGCTGCGCCCACCTTGGCGACGAACGACGCCGTGTTGATGATCGACCCGCCTCCCGCACGGCGCAGCGCCGGTATGCCCGCCTTGCAGCCCAAGAACACGCCCTTCAAGTTGACCGCCAGCGTGCGATCCCAGACTGCCTCGTCCGTGTTAATCGCATCGTCATCCGCGCCCAACATGACGCCGGCGTTGTTGAAGAGGATATCCAGGCTGCCGAATTCAGTCTCGGCCGCGCGCACCATCGCCTCGCAGTCGGCCAGGCGCGTGACGTCAGCGTGGACAAAGAGCGCCGCGCCTCCCTGCTGGCGGATCACAGCCGCGGCCTTTTCGCCGGCGTCGTCGTCTATATCCGCCAGCACGACCGCTGCGCCCTCTTGTGCAAAAAGCACGGCGGTTGCCCGGCCAATCGCGCCCGCCCCGCCTGTGATAATGGCCGTCTTGCCTTCAAGCCGCATGGCTTTCCTCCTGTTCGCCTATCTGCGCGGACAACACCATACAAATTGGGAGCGCTAGACGCGGCCTCAGCCGCCGGCCAGAAACGCCTCAGCCAGCGACATGATGCGCTGCGGGCTATCCTCGGCCTGCATGTCGAACCACTGCACGCCCGCCATGCGGCGGAACCAGGTGTACTGATGCCGCACGTAGCGATGCGTCTCCGTCTTGATGCGCGCCACGGCTTCGTCCAAGGTCAGTTCGCCGCGCAGATAGGCCGTCATCTCGCGATAGCCGAGTCCGGTCATCGACGGCAGCCGAGCGTCATAGCCCGCGGCAAGCAGCCGATGCGTCTCGTCGATCAGCCCAAGCTCGATCATTTCGTCCACGCGGCGGTCGATGCGCGCATACAATTCGTCGCGCGGCCGGTCCAGCCCGATAAGCCGCGTCTGGTAGGGCGGCGGCGTCGCCCCTTCCAGTTCGACCTTTGACTTGCCCGTGCTGATCACGATCTCCAACGCCCGCATCACGCGCCGCGGGTTATTGCCGTCGATCACCGCAGCCGTGGCCGGGTCGAGGCTGCACAGGCGGGCAAAAAGCGCTTCGCGCCCTTCGCGCTGCAAGGTTTCCTCTAACTCGGCGCGCAGCGTCGGGTTCGGCGGGACCTCCGGTATGCGCAGTCCCTCCGTCACCGCGCGCACATAGAGCGCCGTTCCGCCCGTCAAGACCGGCACAGCGCCGCGCCGGTGAATGTCGTCAATCACGGCATAGGCCAAGCGCTGATAGGCGGCGACCGTCAACGTCTCGTCGGGCGCGCAAAAGTCGATCAGGTGGTGCGGCACGCGCGTCCGGTCGTCGACCCCGACCAAAGCCGTGCCGATCGCCATGCCACGGTAGATCTGGCGGCTGTCCGCGCCGACGATCTCGCCGTTGATTCGCTCGCAAAGCTGGAGACTGAGTTCGGTCTTGCCGACCGCGGTCGGCCCCAATAGGACGATGAGAGGCTGTTGGGGAGCGGCCTGACGTTCAGGCCCCGTAGCAGGCGGCACGGCTCAGGCGCCCGTCACCGCGTTGCGGATGTGTTCGATGGAGGCCACGCGCCCGGCGCCGTCGACCTGCACAGCCACCACGTCGATGCGCCACGGCCCTGTCCACGCCGCTTGCTGCACGTAAGCCTCCGCCACCGTGCGCAGTTTGGCCTGCTTGCGCCAGTTCACCGACGCACGCGCCGTGCCGAAGCGATCGCCGCGGCGTGTGCGCACTTCCACCAGCACAAGCCAAGCCGCATCTTGAACGCCGCGAACATAGTCCGGGGCCACATCGCGCGCCACAATGTCGATCTCTCCCTGGCGGCAACGCCAGTTGCGCTCGACGATCTCCAGCCCGGCTTCGACCAACGCCTGCGCCGCAATCGCCTCGCCGCGCTGCCCAAGCCGTCGCCGCCTGTCCGGCGTGCGCCCTGCCGCTTGCGTCATGGCCTCTCCCCGGTTGACGAGTCCGCGTCGAACAAGCTCGCTCGCTTCGCCAGCGGCGCGAACGAGAGTCGGTGCTGCGGACACGGACCTAAGCGCTCTATAGCAGCCAGGTGCTGCGGCGCGCCATAGCCCTTATTGGCGACAAAGCCATAACCCGGATAGTCGCCATCCAATGCGACCATCAGCCTGTCCCGATGCACCTTGGCCAGGATCGACGCCGCGGCGACCGAAACCGAACGCTGGTCCGCCTTGGGCAAACTAGTCTGTGCGATGTTGAGTAGCGGCAGCCGCACCCAGTCGATCAGCAGGTGGTCCGGCCGCAGCGCCAACGCCTCGACGGCGCGCGCCATGGCCAAGCGCGTGGCGCTTGCCACGCCCAGTTCATCCACCTCTGCGGCGGAGCTGACGCCCACCGCCCATGCCTGCGCCGCCTCTTGGATCTCCGGCTCCAACTCAGCACGCGTCCGTGCGGTTAGAAGTTTGCTGTCGCGCACCCGGCCCCACACGCCGGCGGATACGTCCTGCACGGGGACGATGACCGCGGCCGCAGCCACCGGCCCGGCCAGAGCGCCGCGCCCGGCCTCGTCGACGCCCGCCAGCGCACACGCCCCCGCGCGCCAAAGCGCCTCTTCAAGCGATAGATCCGGAACCGGCTGCGATCTGCCCATACCCTCAAAGTAGCATACCGCTCGCCCAACACAAAACGGCCGCTCTCCAAAGACAAAACGCCGGCCAAAGCTTGGCCGGCGTCCCAATCGCCTCTTCTCTTTTGCACGGAAAATTCCCGCGCCAGGACCTCTCTAAGCCCTGAGGAAACGCTTCTCGCGCAGGCGCGCCGCCTTGCCCTGGCGCTCGCGCAGATAGTAAAGCTGCGCCCGTCGCACCTTCGCCTTGCGCAGCACTTCCACGCGCTCCACAGCCTGGCTGTAGAGCGGGAATGTGCGCTCGACGCCAATGCCATGCGCGCCCGTGCGCCGCACCGTATAGGTCGCGCCGGCCGACTTGCCGCCGTGCTGGGCAATCACCACGCCCTGGAACACCTGCACGCGCTCATTGCGCCCTTCGGTGATCCGCTGGTGGACACGCACCGTATCGCCCGGACCAATATCCGGCATATCGGCTTTCAATTCTGGCTGCAGAGAAGCCATGAGTGCATTCGTCATGACGTCACCGATCCTTTATGAAATCAGACTGCCGACATCGGCAGTAACGTCTGGTGTCTTAAGTTCACAACCTTCACAGTCTATCACATATGGTCGATCTGCGCCAAAACTCATTCCGCACAAAGATGTACAACTGCCATTTGCCCTGCGTTCCGCGGCCCGCCCAGCGCCGAAATTCATACCCGAATCGTCATCGCCGATTTTGTCGGCGCACCGATCGACGCTATAATTGGCCCAACAGAACAATCGCGGATGTGCGGCAGGCGAACGGATCGTCCGGGGGCATTATTACCTTATCTTGTAGCCGGCAGTCATGTTGCGGCTTTTGTGCAGCAGCGCTGCGGCTTAATCTTCCACTTCCTCCGCTCGCCACCCAAGCTTTCTGAGAAATCCGCGATCATCAGCAGAGAGCGGCAACAAATCGAGCAGTTCCGGCCGCCGTTGATAGGTGCGCAGCAGAGCTTGTTCTCGGCGCCACCGTTCAATCTGGCCGTGGTGCCCGCTCAAGAGGACGTCGGGCGCCGCCTCATTGCGGAACACGGGCGGCCGCGTGTATTGCGGTCCCTCCAGCAGCCCGCCCAGGCCGGGCGAATGGCTGTCACGATGAGCGCCGAAGGCATCGCCGAGCGCTCCCGGAATAACGCGGGTCATTGCATCGACGATGACCATCGCGGCCAGTTCGCCGCCGCTAAGCACGTAGTCGCCGATGCTGATCTCGTCTGTTGCCAATTGGGTGCGCACCCGCTCATCTACGCCCTCATAGCGTCCGCAGATCAGGGCGAGACGACGGTATGCGCCCAACTCGGCTACGACGCTCTGATTGAGCAGTCGGCCTTGCGGCGTGAGCAAGATGACGGCCGTTTCCGGCGGCTTTTGCAAGGGTTGTTCGATGTCCCACGGCGGCAGATTGACGTAGGCGTCCGCTTCGGGCAGCGACCAGCCGGCAGGCCGGGCGAGAACCGTCTCGACCGCTCGCACGATCGGCTCCGGCTTCATGACCATGCCGCCGCCGCCGCCGTAGGGCGTGTCATCGCAGACGTGGTGCTTGTCTGTGGTATAGGAACGAATATCATGCAGCGCAACGCTGATCAGCCCGTTGTCCTGGGCGCGGCGAATGATACTCTCGGACATCGGGCCGCAGAACATCGCCGGGAACAGCGTGAAGATGTCGAAGTGGCGGACCGGTAAGGCAGTCGATATGGGGAAATTCTCCGAACTCATGGCAGATTCTCGTCTCACACGGTGGTTGCGCCGGTCTCCAAATCAGGACCCTTCCGGCCCCGACGACGCCGAACAGCAAGAAATTCTAGCACAGGGCGCACTTTTTGCACAGAATCCTGACCTGTATGCGCCTGCCCAATCAAAAGACCCGCAACCCTCTGCGGCGGGCAAACGTAAGCTGAGTTCGCTAACCGCGCGCGTTGGCCTCTTAGGCCTGGTCGTGGCCGTCATGTGGTGGTCGTGGCCGCGCGCAGCAGATTCCAACTCGCCCCTATCCCTCCTGTCTGCGCCCAACGCCCAACGCCCGGCGAGCCAAGAGCGTTCCCTGGCCGTCGTCAATCCGGCCAACGAAGCCGCCACACGCGCCGCCGACTCCGATAACGCCGCGCAGCCCGCTGAGCCGGCGCAAGCAAGCCCCTTCACCGCCATCGAAGCGGTGACGCCAACCGTGGCGCAGGGGCCCGCGCTTGACCCCACCGCTGCGCCTACGCTCATACCCGCCATCGACGTGGACGCTGCTGCCACGCCGGGCGGCATCGTCTTGGAAGACGCCGCCGCAACGCCCGTTGATGCAACGCTGCCCGCCAACGGACAAGAAATGCCCGCAGTCGAACTGCGCGCCGACGGCGATCAGGACAGCGACGAAATCTCCGAGATGCTCGCGCCGCTGCTAGAGGACCAGATCAACCCCACGCCGCTGGTGATCGCCCTGGAAATTCCGGCGCCCGCCCCAGACGCAGAGCCGGCTGTCAGACCGTTTTCCGAAGAAGTGGTGCGTCCCTCTTCCGGCAGAACATCCGCCTTCCCGCAAGTAATGCTGCTCCCCACCGCGACGGCGACGCCCGATCTGCTCAGCCCTGTCGATGTCGACACGGCCATCGCCGAGAGCAGCATTCCCAAAGTCGAGATCGTACCGGCCGTAGGCGTGCGCTTTACGCCCACCCCGCTGCCGCCGCCCACGCCCACGCCAACCCGGCTGCCGCAGCCGACGCCTGCCTGGGTCGCATCCAGTACCGGGCCTGGGCGACTCTGGTCGTCTTTCGCGCCGCTGCCGGCCGACCGCAACGATCACTACTGGCTGGAAAACCCCTTTTCCGAAGCGGTGCCCAACACGATGGCCAGCCCGAACTACCAGTTCGGCTCCACAGCGGGCAACCGCTACCGGCCTCACCACGGCATTGACATCTCGAACCCGCTGGGGACCCCTGTGCAGGCGGGCGTCACCGGCGAAGTCATTCACGCCGGACCGGATGACCCCGTTCTCTTGGGGCCATATAACAACTTCTATGGGCAAACGGTCGTCATTCGCCTAGACCAGCGTTTGCCTGTGGCGGGCGGCCATCTCGACGTGTACGTCCTCTATGGCCACCTCAATGAAACGCTCGCCAGCGTAGGCCAGCGCGTCCAGCCTACCGATGTCGTCGGCCTCGTCGGCATGACGGGCATCGCCATCGGCCCGCACCTGCATGTCGAGGTGCGGCTCGGCGCCAACACCTATGCCAACAACGTCAACCCCTACCTGTGGATGAAGCCGCCGGTCGGCCGCGGCGTGTTCGCCGTGCGTCTGCTCACCGACGACGGGCGCACCTGGGCCGGCGCCAAGGTCAGCATCGCCCGATTCGAAGGGGGCAAGGCCGTCTGGGCGCGCCAGATCGAGACATACCTCGATACGGAGAATATCGGCCCCGACCCCGCATGGGGCGAGAACGGCGCCATGGGCGATGTGCCAGCCGGCTACTACTACCTAATCGGCAACGTAAACGGCGAAAGCGTCCGCGCCGAATTCGAGGTCAAGGCCGGCCAAACCACCTTCGTCGAAGTCCGCACGCAGCAGTAGGCTCATGAACGAACCCGTCATCATCCACACAGACGGCGGCTGCATCGGCAACCCAGGGCCGGGCGGCTGGGCCGCCATTCTGCAATATGGCGACCAGAGCAAGGAACTCGTAGGGCGCGCCAGCCAGACCACCAACAACCGCATGGAGATGCGCGCCGCCATCGAAGCATTGGAAGCGCTCAAACGTCCCTGCCGCGTGATCATCTACACCGACAGCGCCTATCTGCGCGACGGCATCACCAAGTGGGTGCATAACTGGCAACGCAAAGGCTGGCGAACCTCAACCAAACAGCCGGTAAAGAACCGCGATCTGTGGCAGCGCCTGCTTGACGCCATCGAACGGCACCAGCCCGCCGGCGGGGTGTCTTGGGAATGGCTCAAAGGACACGCCGGACAAGAAATGAACGAACGCGCCGACACGCTTGCCAACCAAGCGGCGCGCAGCGCGGACGCGGGCGATCCGGTCGATCTGGACGCCCCCGCGCAACCGCCGGCGCAGCAAACGGGGTTACCGCTCGGCTAGCTCGCCCGCGATCAGCCCCGGCAATACAGCGGGGCCATAGCGCCTGACCAGCCGGCCATGCGCAATGCCGATCCGGCCGCTCGCCATGTCCGGCCAACTCCATTCCCCGCCATAGCGCACAAAGCTGGCGATCTCCCATAGCCAGAGCATCAAAGTTGCGCTGAAGCCCGGCAGATAGAAGCCGATGAACACGAAGGCCATGTAGTGCCGCGCCGGGTTGTAGTCGTCCACCAAATCGCGCCGAAAGCCGTCGGCGCCGAGTTGCACCGGCGGAGCGCCCGCCATCTGGCGCAGGAACCGCCACGGGCGATGCAGGTCCCCCAGTTTGATAAACGCATACTGCTCGGCAAGCGTGCGCACAAACCAATCGGCTGAACGTGCGCCGCGCAACGACTGTCGCGCATAGGCGCTCACGCCCGCGATCAAAGCGTCGACGCCGCGCAAAGACGCGGGCGGAGAGCCGAAGCCGCCGCCATCGCGCATCAGCCCCGGCTCCCCGCGCCGGTGATGTTTTCGCATCGTCTTCACTCGTTGTGCTGTCGCCGCACGCCATCCCCCGTCAAACGCGCAACTCCTCTACTCGTGGGTCGCGGGCAGATTCGACAGCTCGCGCCAGCGCTGCGCTGCGCCTTCTCGGAAAAAGCCGGGATCAAAATCCGCCAAGAATTCCCAGCCCTCGGCTGCAAGCCCTTCCTGAATCTCTTCGGTCAGGTCAAATTCCAACTCGCGGCCATCGGTCACCAAGACGAAATGCAGCATCTCGTCATCGCCGTCGTCGATCACATCGACAATACACGGGCGATCCGTGCCCAATGGCCGGCGGAAGTAAGCGGCGGAACAGCGTGCACAAAAGGGCAGGGACGCATCACAATAGTTTCGATCCATGATGATCTTCACGGCCGTATCTCCTTCTCGACAGACGGTCTGCGCCTACGCGACGCACCGGCAACCGAACTGCCCCAAGTATAACGCCTGAGGGCAAGCGTGTCACGTGACATCTGTCCCTTCTTTGACCGGGACACGGCAGACGCAGGTGCGGCGGCAGGCCCGCGGCCTAGTGGCGGAAGTGTCGCGCCCCTGTGAAGGCCATCGCCAGCCCCAGTTCATCCGCCGCAGCGATCACCTCTTCGTCGCGCATCGAACCGCCCGGCTGCACCACAGCCGTTATACCGTGCTTGGCCGCGGCCACAATGCCGTCGGTAAACGGGAAGAAGGCGTCAGACGCCATCACCGCATCGCGGGCGCGCTCTCCGGCTTTGTGGCCCGCCAACATCACGGAATCGACGCGGCTCATCTGGCCTGCACCTACGCCCACGGTAGCCCGGTCTTTGACGAAGACGATGGCATTGCTCTTGACATGGCGCGCCACGCGCCAGGCAAAGGCCAGGTCAGCCAGTTGCTCAGCGGTCGGCTGGCGGCGACTGACGATGCGCCACCCTTCGGGATTCATGTCCAACTGGCTGCGGTCCAATTCCTGTACAAGCACGCCGCCGTTTACGCTGCGCAGGCTCAACGGTCGCGGCTTGACGCCCGTCGGCGCCGCCAGGCGCAGGTTCTTCTTTTTCGTCAGCACGGCGAGCGCATCCTCGTCATACGCGGGCGCGGCGATCACTTCGACGAACAGCCCGGCCATCAGCTTAGCAGCCTCGACATCCAGCGGGCGATTGACGGAGATGATGCTGCCGAATGCGCTGTCTGCGTCGCTTGCCAGGGCCTTTTCATAAGCCTGCGCCAGCGTATCGGCGCTCGCCAGCCCGCACGGGTTGCCGTGCTTGATAATCGCCACCGTCGGCTCGCGAAAATCCTGCGCGGCCTGCCAGCTTCCGTCCAGGTCAAGCCAGTTGTTATAGCTCATTTCCTTGCCGTGCAGCACCGTAAAAGGCGCTTCCTCGCCGGCATAGGCGTAGAGCGCTCCGGCTTGATGCGGGTTCTCGCCGTAGCGGTTCAACTGCACGCGCACCAGATCCAGGCGCATATGCTCCGGCAGCGGCGCGCCTTCCTCCGTCTCGCCTACCTGGCCGGCGAGATAAGCGGCAATGGCGGTGTCATACTCGGCGGTGTGGCGGAACGCCTTGAGCGCAAGTTGCTTCCGCTCCGTAGCGCTCGTTCCGCCGCGCGCAAAGGCGTCCGCCACCCAATCATAATCCGCCGGATCGCAGACCACGGTCACAGATTCGTGGTTCTTGGCCGCGGCGCGCAGCAGCGCCACGCCGCCGATGTCGATCTCCTCGACCGCGGTCGCCAACGTGACATTGGCCTGCGCCACCGTCTCCTGGAACGGATACAGATTCACCACAACCAGGTCAATCGGGCCGATGCCGTGCTCGCTCAGTTCGTCTAGATGCAAGGGAGTTCGTCGCGCCAGAATCCCGCCGTGGATGGCCGGGTGCAGCGTCTTGACGCGCCCGCCGAGGATCTCCGGAAAGCCGGTAACTTCCTCGACAGCGCGCACGGGGATGCCGGTGTCGCTGATCTTGCGGGCAGTGCCGCCGGAGGCGACTAACTCGCCGCCCGCCTCATGCAGTCTCTGGGCGAATTCCGCCAAACCGGACTTGTCGGATACGGAAAGCAGCGCTCGAAACGCGGACATGGCTCTATTCCTTTCTTGTCGAGTCGGATCGTGTACCGCAGCGATTGACGGGTCGAGTCGCTATGCGCCGGATAGCGCAAATGAAAAAGGCAGCCGAACCGATACAAGGTTCGACTGCCCAGCCCAGGCGAACGGCTGTCAGATGCGGCCAGTCCTTTCTTCCTCGTGGTTGTTTCCACGCTGCGCCTCATCAGTACAATCAGCAGTACGATCAGTGAGCGCCTTCGCCAGTCGAAAGGTCCTAGCTTAAGTTCTGGGGGTTCAGTATAGGGCCGCCCCCGCCGGCTGTCAACCCCAATCGCTCTCCGCCGGCGCCATCAGATCGTCCAAGACGATCTGCTTCGCCCCCAGGACGTCGGGGCTCTGCACCCACTGCAACTCGCGGCGCAACATGCCGTAAAATTCCGGAAAGGTCTGGCGCAAGATGGGCGATTCCTGATAAGAGATGTGCAGCGACTCCAAGGTGGCTGCATATAACTCCAACGGATGGATCGACGCCAGCCGGCGCATAAACGCGCTGTCATTCACGCCCCACCGCACGCGCAGCCTTGCCCACAGCGCTTCGGTCCCCGAGGCAAGCTGATCGGCCATCTCGTCGGTAAACCCGTTGGACAAACTCAAGATCGGGGCCCGAGACCGGATCGTAAAAACATTGAGGCCCGGCGCCACAGCCACGTCGACTTCGCCGCCGAAGGTAAAAAACCCCAGCCGCTTATTAAGCCTGTCTACAATTTCTAGCTGCCCTGGGCATACCCGGTTTCTGTCGCCCAGTTCGCTGCCCAAATGGATCGTCGCAGCAGCAGGGTATCCCTGCCCTTCGCTAAGGAAAAGCTGAATCGCCTCCGGGTCAAAATGCCTCTCAGTCGGAATCGGGCGCATCGCCACGAGCAGCCCGCTATAGCCTGGGCTGCGCGGATGCGGACGTGCGACAACCTCGAATCCCGAATTCTCCATTTGGCGAACAAGTTCCGCCGCCTCTGCACTATTCATAGATGCCTGATTTCACCGTCGTTCTGATCCCGCCCTTGAATGGGGGAATGCAGGTTCTTTGCCAATGTCTCTATATGCTTCAAACAATTCTCCGATCAGCCGGAATTCAATACGGCGTTTCGGAAATCGTCTATCCAACCATTATACAGCCGAGCAGCCGATACGCAGAAGGAGCGACCTGCCGATTTTTTTTCGCCGGTTGACGCATCTCCTGCGCAGGGTTCGCCTGCGCGCGTCTTCCAATTACATCTTGATCCTACCAGGTATACGATGCGCTGTCGTTGCTGCGCCGCAGCGCGACAGGGCAATATGACGAATTGCCGATTCCTGATCTACAATGGACGGGTTCTCACATGCCGCGCCAAGGCCGGTCAAGCGCTCGCCTTGCCAGGCGTCCCCAAAAAAGCTTTCCGGCGTCGTCAGCCGGCCGCGGCATCCGCCGCTGTTCAGCGCGCCGCCCTTCGTCCGCAGAGGAGACCTACATGAAACTCGAACATATCGCCGTCAACGTCAGCGAGCCCGCCTTGCTCGCCCAATGGCTGGTCGACCACTTCGGAATGCGCATCGTCCTGTCCTCCGCCGAAGCGCCCTACATGCACTTCGTGGCCGACGCATCCGGCAGCATGATCGAACTGTACCACAACACCGCTGCGCCGATCCCGGACTACGCCGCCATGAGTCCCTACCTGCTCCATTTCGCCTTCGCCACAGAGGATATCGAAGCGGACCGCCGGCGACTGATCGAGGCCGGCGCTACGCCGCTCGGCGAGATCAACGTCACCGCAGCGGGCGACAAGCTCGCCTTCCTACGCACGCCGTGGCACGAACCGCTGCAACTTGTGCAGCGCGGCAAGCCGCTGGAACAAGAATAAGGAACGCCCCGATGCCACAAAACGCACATCACGCCGGCAATGCCCCCTCGATGATCGGCGTCTACGGCGCGTGGGCCGCCTCGCTCACGCCGGATCAGCCCGGCAGCTATTCATTCCGCCGCGCAGACGTGACCGACCTGGAAGCCTGGCGAGGCGAAGCCCGCACCCGGTTGCTCGCCCGCCTAGCCCAACCGAACGCCGGCGACACGCCCGCGGCCACGGTTCACGCACAATACGAGTTCGACGGCCTCCACATCGAAGAGCTGACCTGGCAACTGCCCTACGGCCCGCCCACAGCAGCCATCTTCCTCAAGCCGGCCGGTGCAACGGGCAAGCTGCCCGGCGTCATCGCTCTGCACGACCACGGCGGCAACAAATACCTCGGCTGCCGCAAGATTACGCGCACATCGCAAGAACTGCATCCTGTCGTGCAGGAACACCAGGCCGCGTCCTACGGCGGCACAGCTTGGGCCAACGAGCTTGCCAAGCGCGGCTATGCCGTGCTCGTCCCCGATGCCTTTGCCTTCGCCAGCCGGCGGGTGCGCCTGTCCGACGTGCCCGAAGCCATCCGCGACGGGCTGAGCGACGACGACCCGGAAAACCCGCAGAACATCGCCGCCTACAACCAATGGGCGGCCATGCACGAGTCGATCCTCGCCAAGTCTCTCTTCTCCGCCGGCACTACCTGGCCCGGCGTCTTCTCCGCCGAAGACCAGCGCGCATTGGACGTGCTGTGCGCGCGCCCGGACGTAGACGCCTCACGCGTGGGCTGCGGCGGGTTGTCGGGCGGCGGGCTGCGCACGGTCTTTCTCGCCGGCCTCGACCCGCGCATCCGTTGCGCCGTCTGCGCCGGCATGATGACCACCTGGCGCGATTACCTCCTCAACCGCAGCCACACGCATACCTGGATGTGTTACGTGCCGCTGCTGCCGCCCGAACTGGACTACCCGGAGATACTCGGCCTGCGCGTCCCGCTGCCCACCCTCGTGCTTAACAACGAAGCGGACCCGCTCTTTACGCTGCCGGAAATGCAGCGGGCAGATCGCATGTTGGCCGATATCTACCGCAAGGCCGGGGCCGAGGACCGCTACCGCTGCACCTATTACCCCGGCCCTCATAAGTTCGAGCCCGACATGCAGGCCGAAGCTTTCGACTGGTTCGACCGTTGGCTGAAAGACGCGGCATAAGGCGCAGATTCGTAGGTACAACGAGATTATTCAGCTCGCTAACGCTCGCTTCAGAATGACAGACGCTTGGCGATCAGACCAAGTAGCGCAGCCGCAGCGAATTACATGAGTCGTCAACGAGCAAGGCGAGTTTTATACGGATGTTGGATATGCAAATTTTGGACCATGTAGTCAACCGCTTCAACGGCGTCGAAGTGGCCGCAGACCGGCTTCCCGCCGATCCGGCTGAGTTTCGCCGCCGCCTGGATTTTTCCCTGGATGTCTGGCGGCAAGAGGCCCGCGCCGTAGTCTGGCTGGAACTGCCCATCACCCGAGCGGCGCTCATCCCGCCGGCAACGGAGGCCGGCTTCACCTTCCACCATGCCGCCGAAGACAACCTGAGCTTAGTCTGCCGATTGAAGCCCGACGCGCTCGTGCCGTCCTTCGCCACACACTTCATCGGCGCGGGGGCGGTCGTCCTCAACGAACGGCAGGAGTTACTGGTCGTAAACGAGCTGCACCGTCGCGACCGCAGCCGCCCGTATTACAAGCTGCCCGGCGGCGCGCTCCAACCCGGCGAGCACCTGGTCAACGCCGTCATCCGCGAGGTGTTCGAGGAAACCGGCGTCCGCGCCAAGTTCGACTCGCTCGTCTGTTTCCGCCACTGGCACGGCTATCGCTGGAACAAGTCGGACATCTACTTCATCTGCCGGCTCTCGCCTCTCAGCCAAGAAATTACCATCCAGCTCAGCGAGATCGAGGAATCGCGCTGGATGCCTGTCGACGAATACCTGGCAAGCGAGTACGTCGGCATCTTCAACAAACGCATTGTGATCGCCGCGCTGGAAAGTCCGGGCGTCGCCCCGGAGGAGATCGACGGCTACGGCGATCCGCTCAGTTATGAGATCTTCATGCCCGCCAGGCGCAACGGCAATTCCAACGCCCAACCCAGATCGGAGTAGCTCCATGCCCATCACCATTCAAGATGTTCAAGTCATCGTTACCCAGCCGGCCGGTTCCCGACTTGTCATCGTCAAAGTCGTCACATCCGAGCCGGGGCTGTATGGGCTGGGCTGCGCCACCTTCACGCAGCGCTTCCACCCCGTGGTCACGGCCATCGAGAAACATCTCAAGCCCTTTGTTCTCGGTCGCGACGTCTCGCGCATCGAAGAGCTGTACCGCATGGCGACGGTACACAGCTACTGGCGCAACGGCCCCGTTCTCAACAACGCCATCTCCGGCATCGACCAAGCCCTGTGGGACATCAAGGGCAAGATGGCGAACATGCCGCTCTACGACCTGCTCGGCGGCAAGTGTCGCGAGGCCGCCGCGGTCTATGTCCACGCCGACGGCCGCGACGCCTACGAAGTCGAGGACAATGTGCGTCGCTTCATGGAGGAGGGCTATCGCTACATCCGCGTGCAGATGGGCGGCTACGGCGGCCGGTCGGACCTGCCGCCGCGGCCCGACGGTTCGCCGGACGGCCATTACTACGACCCGCGCGCCTATATGCGCAACATGCTCGACATGATCGACCATGTGCGCTCAGAGTTGGGCGACGAAGTGGAACTGCTGCACGACATCCACGAGCGCCTGCAGCCTATCGACGCCGTACAGTTTGCCAAGGACGTGGAGCCGTACAAGCTCTTCTTCCTCGAAGACGCGCTGGCGCCGGAGGATATCGAGTGGTTCGACCGCATCCGCCAGCAGTGCGCCACGCCCCTCGCCATGGGCGAGCTGTTCAACAACCCGCGCGAGTGGCAGCCCCTGATTGCGGGCAAGCTGATCGATTTCGTCCGCATGCACATCAGCCAGATGGGCGGCATCACGCCGGCGCGAGCCGTCGCAGACTTCGCTCATATGTACGGCGTTCGCACCGCATGGCACGGGCCGGGCGACACCTCGCCGGTCGGCCATGCCGCCAACCTGCACCTTGACCTGTGGGCTCCCAACTTCGGCATCCAGGAATGGTGTCGTTTCCCCGCCCTGGTCTATGACATGTTCCCCGGCCTGCCCGAAGTGCGCGACGGCTACATGTACCCCAACGACAAGCCCGGCCTGGGCATCGACATCGACGAGGAGCTGGCCGCGCAATACCCGCCCGTCGACGAAGTGGAATTCTGGACGCAGACGCGTTGGCCGGACGGGTCGCCGGCGCGGCCCTAGGCGCTTTCACGAGAACCCGCAAGAACAGAGCGGCGACCCTGGAACGGGCCGCCGCTCTGTTTTCTGCGGTGTTATGGAACGGATGGCGTCGTTACTTCGGACGCATCGCCAACATGCGCAAGCCATTAGTCACGACGATCAATGTGCTGCCCTCGTGACCGACGACGCCCAACGGCAACGGCAGCGAGAACCCCTTCACAAAGATCGGCACGAGGATCGTCAGCGTCACCAGCGTCAAGATCACGCCCACCGAGAAGATCACGTTCTGGCGCACAATGCGTTCCGCTTCCCTGCCCAGGCGCAGCATAAAGGGAAGCTGCGACAAGTCCGACGACATCAACACCACGTCGGCGGTTTCCAGCGCCACGTCCGTGCCGCCGGCCCCCATCGCAATGCCGAGCGAGGCGGTCGCCAGCGCCGGCGCGTCGTTGACGCCGTCGCCCACCATCGCCACATCCGTCTCGCCGACCAGACGCTCAATTACCTCCACCTTTTCCTCCGGCAGCAGGCCGCTGTACACCTCGGTGATGCCGACCTCGCCGGCAATGGCATCCGCAACCTCCTTATTGTCGCCCGTCAGCATGGCGATGCGCTCCACGCCGAGGGCGCGCAAATTCTCTACCGCCGCCTTAGATTCAGGCCGCACAGAGTCTGCCACCGCCAGATACCCAACCACCTCCCAATCGCGTACGGAACCGAGCGTGTCTTCGACGGTGCTGCGCCGCACGACAAGCATCGCCGTCTTGCCCTGCTTCTGCAGCGCATCGCCGATCACGCGGATGGCGGACGAGAATTCCATCTCCTCATTCATAAACAGCTTGTCGTTGCCGATGAAGATCGTCTCGACATGGCCCTCGCGCTGGAACTTGGCTTCAATGCCGTGCCCGGCGACCGCGCAGAATTCCAGCGGCTCTTCCAACTCTATGCCGTCCTTCTGCGCTTCCTCGACAATTGCCCGGCCAATGTGGTGCTCGCTGCGCATCTCCGCGCTGCCCGCCATGCGCAGCAGGTCGGCGCGCTGATAGCCGCTGAGCGGATGCACGTTGGTCACGACCGGCCGGCCGTGTGTGAGCGTGCCGGTCTTGTCGAACGCAACCGTCCGTATCGCAGCCGCCTTTTCAAGATACGCCCCGCCCTTGAAGAGTACGCCGTTGCGCGCGCCGGCGGCAATGGCGCTGAGGATGCTGGCCGGCGTGCTGATGATCAGCGCGCAGGGGCTTGCCACCACCAAGAGCGTCATGGCGCGGTAGAGCGTGTCGCCGAACGGCTCATTGATGAAGAACCACGGGATGGCGATCGCCAACAGCGTAGCCGCGATCACCGCATAAGTATACGGTTGGCTGAAGCGGTCGATGAACTGCTGCGTCGGCGCGGCGTCCTTCTGCGCATCCGCCACCAGCTTGATGATCTTGCTCAAGGTGCTTTCCGACGCCGGCTTGCTCACCTCGATCTCCAATGCGCCGCCGCCGTTGATCGTACCGGCGTAGACCGGATCGCCCGCTTCCTTCAACACGGGCACGCTCTCGCCCGTGATCGGACTTTGGTCAATCGAGCTTGACCCCTTGACAACCGCACCGTCTACGGGCAGCCGCTCGCCGGGGCGCACAAGGACGATCTCCGAGACGCGCAAGTCCTCCACCGGCACGGTAACCTCGGCGCCGTCGCGACGCACCTTGGCCACTTCCGGGCGCAGATTGCCCAGCGCCTCGATGGCCTTGCGCGTGCGGTCCATGGCGAACTCCTCGAGCGCGCCGCTCAGCGTAAAGAGGAAGAGCAGCAGCGCACCTTCCTCCCACTCGCCGATCAAGGCCGCGCCCAGCGCCGCCGCAATCATCAGAAAGTCGATGTCGAGGCGCCCTTCCTTGGCCTCCTCGATGGCGCCCTTCAGACCGGAATAGCCGCCTGCGCCGAAAGCGATCACCGCAAACACGGTTACCGCCCATTGCGGCAGCGCTCCTGTCACGGAACCGCCGATCCAGCCGATCAGCAGCGCAACCAGCGTGATCGCGGCCAGCGTCAATTCTACGTTGTCGCGCCACAGCGCGAACACGGACAGGCTCGGCGCGCCGCCGGCCGATTTCCCTCCAGATTGCACCGCAGACTCTACGGTTTGCGTCGTCATCTACTCGTCCTCCGCCTTAGCAGGCTTACTTGTGGGCGATCCCTCATGGCTTTGCCGCCATTGATCCCGAATTTCCTCTTTTTTGCGCTCGCGGCATTCGGAACAGAAGCCATAGACCTCCATCTTCACCGCGATCGGCCAAAAACCGTTCTCATGCCACCTCTCCGCCTCTACGCCCTCAAGCGGCGAGGCGACCGGAACATCGACGATCCGATGGCAGCGTAAACAAACCAGATTGACATGCGGCGCCGGGTTGGTCTCATAGTGCGTATGCCCGTCGCCAAAGCTGATCTCGACCAGCGCACCCAGTTCTTGCAGCGTATTCAGCGTGTTATACACCGTGGCCCGGCTGATCTCCGGATGCGCCGCAGCCAGTTCGGCATAGATGCGCGACGCCGTCGGGTGCGTGCGGCAGTTCGCCAGGTAATCGCAAATGATGCGCCGCTGCTCGGTGATGCGCCGGCCGGACAGCTTCAATGCGCTGAGAAAGATATCCGTCTTCGCCACCCTGTTTACTCCGTCCTTCCTAAAATCAAATCGTTCCGAGTTTGCGCACGCAATCTAGAACGATTCTAAACAAGAGTCATTGTATCGTGTTTCTATGTCTGTGTCAAAACGCGCCCCGATGCGTTCAAACGCAGGACGCACGCGCCGAGTCCATCCGTCGCCTCGCCTAAATGTCCGGTAGAGCCGATCCCGTTTGACACGCCTGATCAAGGCTGGTACAATCCACGCCCGTCGCTTCAGGAGAGAGAGGGACTGGGAAAATGGGAAAACAACTACGCAGAATCGGCTCCATCCTCATTTTGGCCGGCGTCATCGCATGGGTGACGCTCAGCTATCTGCCTGCGGTCGCGCTGCCCCAACTGCGCTTTCCGCATGCCTGGTCCGGGCAAGCGTTCCCCGCCCTGGCCATAACCGGCTTTATCGTGTTCGTAGCGCTCCAACTTTGGCTTGTCCAATCTACCGCGGCATCGGTGCGACAATATCGCAGCCAAACAAACGCTGCGCCCGACCGCCCGTATGTCCTCGACGTAGGCCGAGAGGTCATTTTGACCGCACTGCCTATCGCCTTGGTCGTGCTGTTGGCCGTCGCGTCCTTCACCTAGCACGCGGATTCGCCGCATTTTTCTAATTCGATCCGAAAAATGCGCGCGAGATTGGAACATAGCTCATGTCCACGCCGGCCGCGGCCGGTGTACACTGGCGCACTGACCGGCGGCAGCCGGTATAGCCGGTTGGCATCGAATTCGGATCGCGTTTGACCAGAAACAACAAGCAGGAGAAGGTAGCCGCTATGCCAAAGTCCGCAACCGACATTCGCCATTTTATCATCGCCGGCGTGCTTGTGGCGATTACGACGGTGCTGTTGGATCTACTGCTCAAAGCCATACTGCCCATGCCCGTACAAGGGAGCCATCAGGCGCAGGTCATCGACCAGTTGACCAGTTGGCATCTCACGCTGATCGCCTTCCTTTTCTCGCTGGTCGTCGTGATCATGCTCTATAGCCTGTTTGTCTTCCGCAAGACGGACGGCGACGAAAGCGAAGGCGCACACTTCGAAGGCAACACCGTCCTGGAGATCGCCTGGACGGTCATCCCGCTAATCGTGGTTTTCGTCTTCGGCTTTTTCGGCATCCGCGCGCTTTCAGACGTGACCCGCGCCGCCCCGGACGAAATCACCGTCAATGTCACCGGCTTCCAGTGGTCCTGGCTCTTTGAATACCCCGAAAGCGGCATCGTCTCGCCGGAGTTGGTGCTGCCCGTCGACCAGGCGGCGCGCATGGACATGACATCTCGCGATGTGATCCACTCATTCTGGATCCCCGAAATGCGGGTGAAGCAGGACCTCGTTCCCGGCATGACGACCACGGTGCGCTTTACGCCGTCCGTGACGGGCGAATATACCGTCGATTGCGCCGAGTTGTGCGGCCTCAGCCATTACAACATGGTAGCGCCCGTGCGCATTGTCGAACAGGCGGAATATGAGCAATGGCTTGCCGAACAAGTAGCGAGCGCAGCGCCGGCCCTCGCCCAAACTGACGGCGGCGCAGATGCAGACGCCCAGTCCAACTAGACAGCACAGGATTGAAGGGGGAGGGATACCACACATGACGCTCTGGTCATTGGGGCTCGTACGCGGGGTCGTCGGGCAAATCGTCGGTTTTGCCGCAGGCATGGCGCTCGTGATCGTCTCCAGGCTGCTGTTTGGCTTCGACCCGGTCTGGAACGAAGAGCCGGCGCTGGTAGGCGGCATTATCATCGGCTCTATCGGCTTTCTGATCGGCGTGGGCGCGCTGACCGATTGGTACAAGTGGATGCGCGGCATCGAAACGCCGTTGCATCACGGCCCGCCGCATGGCCGGCCTTCCTGGACGCGCTATTTCGGCGTTGACTACAACCACAAGGTCATCGGCATCCAGTATGGCGTCACCGGCATCATCATGCTCGGCATCGGCGGCATGTTCGCCGTCATTTTCCGCACCGAGTTGGCCGCCAGCGGCTTCCAGTTCCTCGACCCGGCCAACTACAACACCTACCTCAGCATGCACGGCTGGGCGGCGCTGATGGCGATCCTGCTGGGCATCGGCGGCATGGCGAACTACCTGGTGCCGCTCATGATCGGCGCCGAGGACATGGCCTTCCCACGCCTCAACGCCTTCGCCTACTGGATCAACGTGCCCGGTCTCATCACCTTGCTCATGAGCCTCAGCTACGGCTGGGACGGCGGCTGGACGGTCTACCCGCCGCTGAGCGTGCTTGGTCCGGTCGGTTACCAGTTCACCTTTTATGCCGTATTTCTGATCGGCCTCTCGTCGATCCTGGGGTCGCTCAACCTGATCGTCACCATCTTGCGCATGCGCCCGCCCGGCATGAGCCTGTTCCGCATGCCGATCTTTGTGTGGGCGGTATTCGCCACCAGCCTGATCCAGCTTACGGCTACGCAGTTCATCGGCCAAGCGTTCCTGATGCTCTCCTTCGAGCGTCTCTTGGGCATGGGCTTCTTTGACCCGGACAAAGGCGGCGCGCCTATCCTGTTCCAGCATCTTTTCTGGTTCTACTCGCATCCGGCGGTCTACATCTTCGTGCTGCCCGGCCTGGGCATCATCAGCGAGATTCTGCCCGTCTTTTCGCGCAAGCCGCTATTCGGCTACCGTTGGATTGCACTGTCCAGCATCGCCATCGCCCTGGTCGGCTTCCTGGTCTGGGGCCATCACATGTTCACCTCCGGCTACGGCGAATACCTGCGCGTGCCGTTCATGATCTCCACCCTGCTGGTGGCGGTCCCGACCGGCGTCAAGTTCTTCAGTTGGTTGGGCACGATGTGGGGCGGGAAGCTGAGCTTCCCCACGCCCATGCTCTTCGTGCTAGGGGCGATCTCCGTCTTCCTGATCGGCGGCCTGAGCGGGCCCATCCTGGCGACGACCGCAACCGATCTTTTCCTGCACGACACCTACTTCGTGGTGGGGCACTTCCATGCCACCATTTTCGGCGGCTTCGTCTTCCCCTTCTTCGCCGCCATCTACTTCTGGTATCCGAAGATCACGGGCCGCATGTATGACGAGACCCTGGGCAAGATTCACTTCTGGCTGATGACGCCCGCCTTCTGGACCATGAGCCTCGGGCAGATGTCCGTCGGCGTCATGGGCATGCGCCGCCGCATCGCTGACTATGACCCGGCGCTCGGCGTCGAGTTCGGCCACGTGCTCATCACCATCGCCGGTTTCACCATCGCCTTCTCGGTGCTGCTCATGATCTACAACCTGCTGCACAGCGCCGAAACCGGGCGCGTCGCCGGCAACAACCCGTGGCGCTCGCGCTCGCCCGAATGGCAGATCCCGTCGCCCGCTCCCGAGCACAGCTACGCCGGCCCGATCACGGTCGTCGGCGAACCGTACGACTATGGCATCGCCAATTCGACCTATGTGCGCATGGCCCCGCTTACGGCGGCGGACGACTAACCGGCAGCCAAGCTTGGCGCTCGACTCAACACGGAGAAAGGGAACTGCACGTGAACAACTCTGCCCGCACAAAGGCCTACGGCCGCTCAGCTATGATCGCGCTGACGCTCGCCGTGCTCACGATCGTCGAGTTCTATATCGCCATTAGCCTGAACAGCGCCATCTTTCTGATGCTGATCGCCCTGTTCAAAGCCGTCATCGTCGTTCAGGCGTACATGCACGTCTCGCGCCTGTGGTCGCCGGAGGAAGAACACTAACCCATGACAACCGTAACCGCTGCGCTGGAAGGCTATACCCAGCAGCTTCGCAACAACCGCATGGGCCTCTGGCTCTTCTTTATCTCAGAGGCGTTTCTATTCGGCGGGCTGCTTGTCACGCGTTTCTACCTGTGGGGCAACACCCGGCCCGAACTCGACCAGACCATCGGCCTGATCGTCACCGCCGTGCTGTTACTCAGCAGCTTCTCCATGAACATGGCGGAGACCGCCATCGAGCACGGCGACCGCCGCACGTTCCTGGGCGGCCTGGCTGTGACCGCCGTCCTGGGCCTGGTCTTTCTGATCGGCGTGATGGTCTTCGAGTGGGGCCTGTTCCCTGCCATCTACGAAGGCCACCTCAAGCCCGGCGACAACGTGTATGGGGCCGTCGTCTTCGCCATGACCGGCATGCACGCCCTGCACGTCATCAGCGGCATCATCTTCATCGCCATCGTTTGGAACCTGGGCCGCAAAGGCGGCTTCTCGCCCGAACGGCATTGGGGCGTCGAGTCGTGCGCCATCTACTGGCATTATGTCGACGTCGTGTGGATCTTCTTCTACCCGGCGCTCTATCTGATTGGAACCGTGGCGCATTAAGCGGTTTGTTCGCTAAATACGCACTATGTCATACTGCACCCGGAGGGTTCCCGAGCGAAGCATCCCGACCGCTGGTACGACGAGATTCTTCAGCTCGCTAGCGCTCGCTTCAGAATGACAGATAGTGGGCAAACACACCGCCAAACATGGCGGCATGCGATTACACTATAGGGGAGTAGCAAACTTCTCGATAGGCATGGGAAGGCATCGTTAGACAACCAGGACAGCTAGTCCTGACGCAGAGGAAGGCTCGGTCATGCATCCGCTGGTGAAGGCGCTGCTCTCTCCGTGGGAGTGGCGCCTCGAAATAGTCGCCGTCCTGCTCACGCTGGGCGCGCTCTATACGATCGGCTGGCTCAGGCTGCGCAGGCATAGCAAACGCGGGCAGCTTGCGAACTGGCCGCGCCTGCTTTCCTATCACGCCGGGCTGGCGATCCTGGCCGTCTCGCTGCTCTCGCCCATCGACCGGCTGGGCGGGCAGCTCTTCTTCATGCACATGCTGCAGCACATGCTCTCGATCATGCTGGCCGCGCCATTGCTGCTGCTGGCAAACCCCTTCCCGTTCATGGTGTGGGCGCTGCCCGCAGCCTGGCGGCTGCGCGTGGCCGGTCTTTTCTCGCGGCCATCCGGTTTTCGCCGCGCCCTGGCCGCGGCCACCCGGCCCTTCATCGCCTGGCTCATCTTCCTGACCGTTTACCTGGGCTGGCACGACGCCTCTCTGTATGACCTGGCCCTGCGCCAAGATTGGGTACACGACGTCCAGCACATCACCTTTTTCGGCGCGGCCATGCTCTTCTGGTGGCACGTCATCGGCGCCGCGCCCCGCATCCACGGCAAGCGCTCCGGCTGGGCGAGCATGGCCTATTTGATCGGCGTCATCCCGCCCAATATGGCCGTAGCCGTCACCATCGCCTTTGCGCCCAAAGTCATCTACACCTACTACCTGTCGGCCCCGCGCATCTGGGGCTTCACCGCGCTCCAAGATCAGATGATCAGCGGCGCCATCATGTGGATCCCCGGCAGCATGATGTTCCTCTTGGCCGCGCTGATCATCCTGGCGCGCATGTTCATGTCCAAAGAACCGCTGCCCGTCAGGCCCGAAGGCTGGGACGCAGACGACAAGTTCATTGCGCCGGGCCTGGAGCATCGCGTGGTGCAGAACCGCTGGAAGCAGCTTAAAGCCGCGAACTCGCACGGTGCAGACGCGTCATGAGCGTACGCATTCCTCCCCCCGCGCCGAGTTCGGCCTTTCGCGTGCTGGGTCTCCTGGCACTCGCGCTGCTCCTGCCTGTCGCCTTTTCCGCTACGGCGCAGGCGCATGGCGGCGGCACGCCCCGCCTCACCAACCAGGCCGCCGGCCCCTACCGCCTCTACGCATGGACGGAGCCGGAGCCGCTGCGCGTGGGCGAAGCGCACGTCACCATCGCCGTCACGCAGCCTGCCGGCGCCGACGCCCAGCCCGGGCAGATCGAGGCGCCCGTTGCCGGCGCAGCAGTGCTGGTCACCTTCATCCCGCTGGACGGGTCCGGGCCCGCAATCGAAACATCCGCCGTCACGCAGCAGGCGTTGGGCGATGTCTACTACGAGACTGACACGGTGCTGCCCAGCGAAGGCGACTGGCGCATCTCCATCGCCGTCGAAGGGCCGGACGGCGGCGGGCAGGGCGACTTCGCCGTGCCTGTGCAGGCGGCGCGCCGGCTCAACTGGACGCTGTTCGGGATCGGCGGCGCCTTGTTCTTGGCGTCCTTGGGGCTGATCGCCGCACGCGCGTCACGTCAGGCATCCGACCCGGCCCGCCCGCGCCGTTCGCAGCGCGCCGTCCGTCCATCTCGACAACTCGACGCAAACCCGAAAAGCGTGGGAGGCGCCCGGTGATCCTGACGAAACTCTTCAACCGGCGCTGGTGGTGGGCCACGCTGCTCATCATCGCCGGCGTAGCCCTGCTCATCCGGCTCGGCTTTTGGCAACTGGATCGGCTCGAACAGCGCCGCGCCTACAATGCCACCGTCGCCGAACGTTGGCAACAAGCGCCTTTTGACCTCGTGGCCGAAGGGTTGCCCGCAGACCTGGCGGAGCTGGAGTTCCGTCGCGTCGAAGCGCGCGGCGAGTTCGACTACGCCAACCAAATCGTCCTCAAAGAACGCCCGCGCGGCGATGTGCCCGGCGTTGTCCTGGTGACGCCGCTCGTCCTGGAAGACGGGCGCGCCATCCTTGTGGCGCGCGGCTGGATTCCCTACAACCAGTCCGCGCCGGAGTTTTGGCCTCAGTTCGAGGAGCCGGCGGGCGCGCCCGTCATCGGCCTGCTTCAGGAGTCGCAATTGCTGCCATCCGGCAAGGCGCCGCCCATCCCGGAAGAACCCCAGGTCGAATGGTTCTCACTCAACGTCGACGCCGTTCAGCCGCAGATGCCCTACGAGCTGCTGCCGGTCTTCATCCTGCAACTGCCCGAAGAAGGCAGAGCCTACACCGACCTGCCCTATCGCGAGGAGCCGTTGCGCTTGGATGAAGGCAACCACTTCAGCTATGCCATCCAATGGTTTATGTTCGCCGCCATCCTGGGCATCGGCTATCTCTTTCTCATCCAGCAGCAAGAGAAGCGGTTGGCGCGCTTGGCCGCACAGCCGCCGGAGGACGACGATCAACCGCACGTTCAAGAAACCGACGCAGCCCTGGCGGAGCTTTCCCGCCATTCCGGCCACGCGTGACCGCCAATAGCCTGGGCGCCTGACGACGCCTTCAGCAGAGGAGCAATTCCGCAGCCATGCAGCTTCAATCGAGCACGCTGGACAATGTGCGCAGCGCCGACGCGACCGGCCAGCCGCTATCCAAAGAACAAGCCCTGGTGCGCCTTGCCATCAGCGATTACGTTGCGCTGACCAAGCCGCGCATTATCTCGCTGCTGCTGGTCGTGACGCTGGTCCCCATGTTCTTGGCCGGGCCTAGCGCGCCCAGCGCCGCCCTGATCTTGTGGACGCTGCTCGGCGGCTTCCTTGCCGCCGGCGGCGCCAATACCATCAACCAGTACGTCGACCGGGACATCGATCACGTCATGGTGCGCACCCGGTTGCGCCCGCTGCCCGCCGGTCGCATGACGCCGAACCAGGTGTTGATCTTCGGCATCATTCTCAGCGCGGCCAGCTTCTTCCAACTCTGGTGGACGGTCAACCTGTTATCCGCCGTCCTGGCGCTGATCGGCATCCTCTTCTATGTCCTCATCTACACCGCGCGCCTCAAGCGCAGCAGCACGCAGAACATCGTGATCGGCGGCGCGGCCGGCGCCGTGCCGCCTTTGGTGGGTTGGGCCGCGGTTTCCGGCGAAATCTCGCTGCTGGCCGTCTTTCTCTTTATGATCGTCTTCTTCTGGACGCCGCCTCACTTCTGGGCGCTGGCCCTTCTGCGCCAGAAGGAATACGGCGCGGCCGGCGTGCCCATGCTGCCCGTCATCGCCGGTCCGCGTGAAACACACCGGCAGATCCTGATCTACAGCGTACTCCTGCTGCTCATCAGCACGATCCCGGTCTTTCTCGGCTACTTCGGGCCGGTCTACCTTCTCATTTCCCTGGCGTTGAACGGCGTCTTCCTGCAGCAAGCGCTCGACATCTACCGCCGCCCGACCAACGCCAACATCTGGCGGCTCTACAAGTACAGCCTGCTCTATCTGGCCTTACTTTTTGTCGGCATGGGCATGGACCGCCTCTTCTACACCGCGCCCCTACCCTGAGTAAGCGCTTGCATTAGATTTGTCATTCCTCGCTAACGCTCGGAATCTCGGACGAGGCGTCGTCGGGATGCTTCGCTACGCTCAGCATGACAGGATGACTCGATGATCATGGCGCTTCTACTTCGCCGCCTACCGCGCACAAAAGGAGCCGGCCCCATTACGGGACCGGCTCTCTTTATTCCATGACCCTTCCGGCGATCCCTACTGCCGCATTCTCGCCGCTCCGCCCGCCTCCGCCCAGATCCGTTCCACGTAGGGAATAGCCTGGCGGAAACCGGCCTCGCCCTGGTTGCTCGCCTCTTCCACGCTGACCCAGCCGTCGAAACCGGCCCGGACCAGTTCGCACAGAAGCTCGGCAATCGGCGCTACGCCCGTGCCTGCGATCACCGGTTCGAAATGACCGGCCCGGCGGATGTCGTTGACATGCACCGCGGCCACGCGCGGCAGCGCGCGGTGCAGTACGGTCAGCGGGTCATCGCCGTGCGCCAACGTGTTGGCCGTGTCGAACAGAATGCGCAGGCCGGTCCCCTCCGTGCGCCGCACGATCTCCAAAAACACTTCGGCGGGTTGCGAAAAGTCATTGTGCGACCAGCCGTAGCCGCGCGTGTGGTTCTCATACACGAGCGTAACGCCCGCAGTTCGCGCCGCATCCAGGCAAGCCGTCAGCCCCTCGACGGCCCAGACGATCCCGTCCTCCCTGCTCACGCCGGGGTGCGCCTGTCCTGCGGTGACGCGCAAGAAGGGCGCGCCGAGCGTCGCCGCCGTCTCGATGCGCCGCTCCAGATTTTGGCGCTGCTGCGCCCGCTCTGCCGCATCCGGCTGCGTGAAGTCCGAATACGCCACCAGCATAGCGATGCGCAGCCCGCAGTCCTCCGCCTGGCGACGCACTGCCGCCAGCATCGCCGGTGTATGGCCTGCCAGGTGCATCACGCTGACGTCCGCCCCGTCCAAGCCCAACTCTGCGGCCAGCCGAAACCACCCGCCCAACGTCAACTCGCCCGCGCTCAATGCCGCATAGAGCGACACGGGCAAGCAACTCATCTGCATGGCCTGCGCCCTCCGCTTTCGCTGCGTGAGTTCCTCAACTTCGCACCTGCCCAGAAAGACTCCCTCAAGACACGACCGCCAGCGGCGTTTCGCCGTTCCACACACGCTGCAGGTTCTCGAACACGAACTTGCCGCGTCGCGCCCAGGTGTCGACGGTCACGCCTGCGCTGTGTGGGGTGAGCAGCACGTTGTCCAACTCGAAGAGCGGATTCGCCGGGTCCGGCGGCTCCTGGGCAAACACATCCAAGGCCGCGCCGGCGATCACGCCGTCGCGCAAAGCCGCGGCCAGCGCCTGCTCGTCCACGACCGGCCCGCGGCAGGTGTTGATCAGCACCGCTGACGGCTTCATCAACGCCAGTTCCCGCGCGCCGATCAGCCCGCGCGTCGAAGCGTTCAGAGGCACATGCAGAGTCACGATGTCGGCGCGTTGCAGCAAGTCGTCCAGTTCGACGCGCACAATGCCGAGTTCCTGCTCCACGCCCAGCGGGGCCGGTTCGGCGTCGGCGTAGAGCAACGTTGCGCCGAAGGCCCGCAGCAGCCGCGCCACATGCCGGCCGATGTTGCCCAGGCCGACGATGCCGGCCGTTTTGCCCTGGATCGTATACGTAGTCGCGCCCGAATCAATGGCGTCCCAGCGGCCTTGGCGCACGTTGGCGTCCATCGCCCGCAGCCGCCGGTAGAGAGCCAGCAGCAGCATAAGCGTGTGCTCGGCCACGTCCAGCGCATTGGCCCCGCCGTTGTTGGCGACCGGAATCCCCATGCGACGGCACAGGTCGATGTCGATCTGATCGAAGCCTGCGCTGACCAACTGGATCAGCTTCAGCCGCTTGGCCTCCGCCAGCACGGCGTTGTCCAGGCTGGGCGGGAACAGGATCAGGAAATCGGCGTCCGCCACCGCGTCGCGCTGCGCCTCGACGGGCAGCTTAGCCGAATGTACCTCGACCTCATAGCCGGATGGAGCGACCTCCACAAGCCGCTGCGCCGTGGTCGGGGCGAGCGTTGTCAACATCACCACCTTGGGCATGGTTACCCCTCCGTCCAGTAATCGATCACTAGCACGTTCTCCTTGATGGGGGCCAACAGCGCGCCGAACGCCTTGTGCGCCGGGTGCGGCAGATAGACCGCCCGGTCCGCCTCCGACCGGAACGTCACCAGGAAGCAATGGGTAAAGCCGTGTGCGATGTTCTCGACGCTGACATCCGTGCCCCATTCAAAGTCATGAATGGCGTCGATCTGGCCCGGCAGCGCGCAGAAGGCCTCTTCGACCTGACGAATCTGTTCGGGCGCGGCCTCGGGCTTGAAGGAAAAGAGGACGACATGCCGCAGAACGCGGCCGGGCGAAGAGGATGCTTCAGCCATCTCAATACCTTTCTCGGTTTGCTCAATAACGTTCGATGAACCGCACCATACGCTCCATGGCCGGCTCTAGGATAGACATATCGGATGCAAAACAGACGCGCAGCGCGCCCTCGCCGGCGTCTCCGAAGGCCGCGCCCGGCGCTACCGACACTTTCGTTTCTTTCAGGAGCTGCACGGCAAAGTCGAACGAGCGGCTCACCCCCTCGATGCGCGGGAACAAGTAGAAGGCGCCGGCCGGCTTGGGCAGCGACACGCGCTTCGATGACGTGAGCGCGTCATAGCAGAACGACATGCGTTCGGCCAGCATCTCTACCATGGCGCTTACGTCGTCGTCGCCTCGCTCCAGCGCAACGATGCCCGCCCGCTGGATCATGGTGGGCGCATGCGAGACGATGAACTCGTTCAACTGCGTGGCCTTACGCACCAGGTCGCGCCGCGAGACCAGCCAGCCCAGCCGCCAGCCGGTCATGCAGTAGGTCTTGGAAAACGACTGCACGACGATCACCGCATCGTCGCGCGTGCACAGGCGCAGAATCGACGGGGCGGCGTCGCCCTGGTAATAGAGCCGCTCGTACACCTCGTCGGCCAGCAGCCACAGGCCATGCCGGCGGCAAAAGTCCAGCAGCGCCTGTTGCTCCGCCTGCGTCGCCACCCAACCGAGCGGGTTCGAGGGCGAGGTATAGAGCAGCAGTCGCGTCTTGCCGGTGAGCGCCGCGGCCACCGCCTCCATGTCCACGCTGAAGCGCTCGCCGTCATACGCAAACGGGACCTCGACGGGCGTCGCCCCGAACATGCGCACGATCTCCGCACCGTTCGGCCAGTTAGGCGTCAATACAATCGCCTCCGCCCCCGGGTCGATGGCGCAGCGAATCCCTACGTTGAGCGCCTGCGTACCCGACGCCGTCACCACAATCTCGGCGTTCGGGTCGAGTTGTACGCCGTGCAGCGCCGCGGTCTTCTCCGCGATCTTGGCGCGCAGCGGCGGTATGCCGCCGTTCTCGGAATAGTAGGTATAGCCGTCAGCCAGCGCCTGACTCGCCGCCTGCTTGATATAGTCGGGCGTCGGCATGTTGGACTCGCCGAAGTGCAGCTTCAGCACGCCCTCCATGCCGAACGCCACATCGGCCAGCTCGCGAATCTGGGACGGCATCACGCCGGAAAGACTTGGGGCGACAGGCGTTTCGATCATGGGCGGCCTCCTATAGTGTTTGGCGACGATTAGTTGAGGATAGCCGCTACGCGGCAAGCTCCGGTTTTAGCCTAGTCCAGCGACGCACGTCCCGGTACAATTCCGCCAGACGCGCAGCCGTCGCGTCGACGCGATACCGACGGCTCAGTTCTGCCGAGGCAGCTGCCATCCCGGCGCGCAGTTGCGCGTCATCCAGTAGCGCGCCCGCGGCCTGAACCAACGCGTCGATGTCCTGTGCGGCAAAGCCGTTGACGCCATGCTCCACCACGCCGCGCAGCGCGTCATCCGCCAGCGCCGCCACAGGCAGCCCCGACGCGATGGCTTCCAGCGCGGCCATGGGGTGCACCTCGCTTTTCGACGCGGACAGCCACACATCCGCCGACCGGTAGACCTCCGGCATCGTCGCATAGGGGACAACGCCGGTAAAGTGTACGCGCTGCGCCAGCCCTTCGCGGGCGACCTCCGCCCGCAGAGCGGCCTCCATCGGCCCGGCGCCGGCCAAAACCAGATGCAGGTCAGGACGTCCGCCGGCGAGACGCCGGAAGACTGCGCAGGCGACATCCGGCTGCTTCTCTTGGTTGATCCGGCCTACGAAAAGCAGAATGCGCGCCGCTTTCGGAATGGCGAACCGTTCGCGCAGGTAGCCGGATCGCCCCGGATGGAACGCCTTCGCATCGACGCCGTTCGGAATCACAAAAACCGGAGGCTCGATCGCCAAGCTCGCCAGGTACGCTGCGGCCTTGTGCGACGGCGCTACCACCGCTCGCGCCCGATTGCAGATCAGGCGGTCATAATGCTCCACAACCGATTCGAGCCACAGATCGGCAGGCCCGAAGAAGCGGCGGTAATAGTGGGTGTATTCCTTCGACATGGTGTGGTAGGTATAGACTACCGGCACGCCGAACAAGCGGGAAAGCTGCCAAGCCAGCGCGCAGACTACCGTCGGAGCATGTACATGAATGACGTCATAGTGTGCGCGCCGAAATTTCGTCGCCACGCTCACGCTGACCGGCATGCACCAGTAAACTTCTTGGTCGCTGGGCAGGCGAAACCTGGGCAGGCGAAAATACTCGACGCGGCCCTCTACGTCATCCGAACGATCCGGACGGTCGCTGCGCATCCACGGCGTAAACACAGTGACCGCATGTCCGGCCTTCGCCAAGGCATGCGCCGTCAGGTTCGTGCTCGTCTCCACGCCGCTGGCCGGCATCCCTTCCAAGAAGTACGCGATGCGCAGTTTCCCAGTTTGGCTCATCTCCCACCCGCTTCTGTGCGCTGCCGTACCGCCGGCCTTTCCGGCTCGACCGAGGCCTGCCCCCGGCGGGCTCGCGGCCCAATCATATCATGCCGGGCCCGGCGCTCGCCAACCTCCAGGCAGGTTAACCGTTGCATGAACGGTTCGCAGACTAAGACGGGACGACTTCGAGCGGCGCGACAAGCAGCCCGAAAATCCGGTCGGCGCTCGATAAAATGGTAGTGTATCGAATTCGGTGGAAATAGGGATCAGGCATTGAACAGAGCGACCT
>CAZYSJ010000010.1:0-56141 GCA_964649875.1 uncultured Caldilineaceae bacterium | reverse complement strand
CACGATCGACCGTGCAAAGGGACGAGGCTTGAAGATCACCCCGCGATGCCACCCTGCTTAGCCTGTCTGCCGGCCTCCGGCGGTACGCCGGATCGTTGAATAGAAAAACCTTGCGTGAAACGCAAGGTCGGCAGCCAGTCTCACTCAGTCAGGAACGGGACAATCGCTCCGATTCCTGTCGTCTGGTAACGGGGACGCACCCGGAAGAGGCTACTAGGTCGCTGTGACCGTTCGACTTTCGGCTCGCCAGCCCATTCGCTTTCTGCGCCGCTGTCTCCTTCGCAGCAACCGGAGACTCTCTGAAGCCCGCTCTGAAAGGTACTAATCTGGTTCAACGCCTTTGGCGTATCAAGTTATGAAAAACTATATCAGAATCGACGAGAATGTCAAGCGCGAAAACGCGCAAAAAAAATGCGCAGGTCGAGAATGCGACCGCCGCGGACGAATCATCCCGGCGCTGCTAGAGGGGCGCGTCGCCGAGCAGGGCGGGAGCATACTGTTCCAGCATCTCGCTGGTGACAGCATTGGAGCCGGCAATCCGGCGATAGAGCGAGGCGCTGGGGCGCGGACGCCTCTGCTGCGTGTGCGGGTCAAGCTCGAACAGGCCAAAGCGCAGGTTCCAGCCCTCGTCCCACTCGAAATTGTCGACGAGCGTCCAATGGAAGTAGCCGCGCACGTCCGCGCCTGAGCGTATGGCGCGGTGCAGGCTTAGCAGGTGAGCGAGCAGCCAGCGCGGGCGCTGGTCGTCGTCGGCGTCGGGCAGGCCGTTTTCCAGCACATAGAGCGGTTTGCCGAAGCGCTGCAAATTGATGCAGATGGCGTGAAGCCCGTCCGGGTCGTATTGGCTGTAGGGGCCGCGGCTGCCGTGATCGGATTTTTCCGTATTGTTCTTGAATTGTTCGCGGCCGAAGAGCAGGCGCGGGTCGGGCGAGAAGCGCGTCCATAAGCGGCAGTAATAGTTGACGCCCAGGAAGTCGCACGTATTGCGCAGCGACGCATCTCCGTGCCCGAAGCCGAGCGGCGGGTGGAGCAGGCCGTTTGTGGTCGCCTGTAACCAGAGTTCGTCAAAGAGATAGCGGCGCAGCCATGCCGCGAAGCGGTCGCCGGGCGACTTGGTGCGCAGCGGTTGGGCCATGCGCACAGCCTTGGCGCAGCCGACGCGCGCCGGCGGGTATGCCGCGTGGATGGCATGGTAGGCCAGGGCGTGGGCCGTGAGCAGATTGCGGAAGACGCGCAGCGCCGCACGCGGGGATTGCTTGCGCGGCGGCCAGCGCCCGCGGATCCAGCCTTGACCCAGATAGACGAGCGGTTCGTTGAAGGTCAGCCAGTCGGCGCACAGGTCGCCCAGGGCATCGACAACAGCGCGTACATAGGCGAGCCATCTTTCCACAGCCGCGGGCGACTCCCAGCCGCCCGATTGCTCGAACCAGAGGGGATTGCTGAAGTGGTGGAGCGCAAGCCAGGGCGTGATGTCGCGCGCGTGCAGCGCGGCGAGCATTTGGCGGTAGCGGCCTAGCGCTGCGGCGTCGAACTGGCCTGGGGCCGGCTCGACGCGGCTCCACTCGATGCTGAGGCGCGAGGCCGAGAGATGCAGTCCGGCCATGCGGTCGAAATCCCGCTCGGCGTTGCGCCACCAATCGCAGGCCAGGCCGCTGCGCTGATCGCCGGCGACGGCGCCCGGTTGCTGCTCGAAGCGCCACCACTGGCTGCCGTGGTTATCGCCCTCGACCTGGTACGAAGAGGATGCCGTCCCCCAGAGGAAACCATCGGGAAAGGCGGCCAAGACGGTCACGAAGAGAACAGGTTCGGCTGGTAAACTGTATCCGCCTCCCGGTCGCGTGGCAGGCGCTTTAATTCGACGCCTGCATCGCGCAGAAACTGGCGGCTGAGTTCGTCCGGGTAATTGCCGGCGTAGACTACGCGCCGAATGCCGGCGTTGATCAGCATCTTGGCGCACGTAAGGCACGGCTGGTGCGTGACATAGGCGGTGGCTCCCTGGATGCTGATGCCGTGCAGCGCAGCCTGGATGATGGCGTTTTGTTCGGCGTGCAGCGCTCGCACGCAGTGGCCGTCTACGATGAGGTGGCCGACTTCGTCACAGTGGGGCAGGCCGGCGGGAGCGCCGTTATAGCCGGTGGTGAGTATCCGGCGGTCACGCACGAGCACCGCGCCGACATGTGCACGGTCGCACGTGCTGCGCTCGGCAACGGCGAAGGCGATATCCATGAAATAATCATCCCAGTCCGGGCGATTGGCGGCCATACGACATTCTCACTTAGCTAAGGAACCGGCGGCGAAAGGAACCGTGGAAAGCGCTGCGGCGCTCGCATCGCAGAGCAGATCTGCCAAGATGCGGTCTGCGTCTTGGCGCGTTTCGGCGGCGAGGTATAGCGTTTCGGTGACGGTTTTTTCGCCGCGGAAGCGGTTCTTGGCGGGCAGGGTTAGCGAGTAGGCGACGGCAAGGCCGGGCATGGCCTCGCCGCTAAAACTGACTTGACCGTTCTCGACTCGACGGATCTGCTCGGGCAAGACAAACGCATACCACATGCCGGGTTCGTCCTCAGGCCAGACGGCAAGGTTCCACAAATTGCGACTGCGCACCAGCCCAAGCAGTGCGTGCTCGCCGGTGGCGAAAGTGCGGTAGAAGGCCGGCGCGAAGGTGAAACGCCGGTATTTACCTTCGACGCTGAGCAGCCCCGTGATGTAGACGGGAATCTTGTCTTGTGGGGCAAGAGAAGCCGGCGTTGCGTCCGTGAGGCGTCCCGACCGGAACGCAACAAAATCGCGGCGGCGCTGAATGGTTGCATAGGCGATGTGTGCGGCAGCCGCCAATGCGAGCAAAACGGTTGCGGGCCAACGAGCCGGCAAGAAGCCGGTCGCCCAGATAGCGGCAAGGGCAAGCAGGATCAGCGTGACGATTCGTCTGAGCGGCAGACCGCCCACCTGAAACCGATCCAAGGCGAAATAGGTCGCACGTAGGGAGCGTAAGGGCGGATCGGGCAGAAACTGCGTCTGTGTGCGCGGCGCACGAGGTGACGGGCCTCGGCTTGCGCCGAGATAAGCGGGGATCTCCTCGCGTCCATTTGGGCTTGGCGTGGGTGTGACGTGCTTCACGGAAAGACGCCCTCGGTCATGGGCGAGATGCAGGACACGGCCGGCTATGCGGGCGTAGGCACGGCGCCGCCGATGTCGAGGCCGGAATCGGCGCGCTTGTCGCTGCGCGCGGTTTCGCCGGGCTGGTCGGATGACCGAACCTTGGGGCCGCGCGGCTCTTCCTCTTCGGGGAAGGGGTTTTCGCCGCGCATCAAGGCGGCGAACTGCTCTGCATTCAGCGTTTCGACGTCGAGCAGCGATTGCGCGACCAACTCAACTTTTTCCCAGTGTTCGGTTAGCAGTTGGCGGCAGCGATCGTGCGCTTCGTCGACGAAATGACGAACTTCCTCGTCAATCTCTTGGGCAACCTTGTCGCTGTAGTTGCGCTTCTCCGAGATTTCGCGCCCCAAAAAGACGAGGTCTTCGCGCTCGCCATAGCGGATGGGGCCGAGACGGTCGCTCATGCCCCATTGGGTGACCATCGAGCGGGTCATGGCGGTGACGCGTTCGAGGTCATTGCTGGCGCCGGTGGTGATGTCGCCAAAGCGCAGTTCCTCGGCCACGCGGCCGCCAAGCAGCGCCACCAGTTGTTCGCGGAATTTGTCCTTGGTCACAAGTTGGGTTTCTTCGTCGGGCAGGCTGAGCGTGTAGCCGCCGGCCATGCCGCGCGGCACGATAGTGACTTTGTGTACCGGGTCGTGATTGGGCAGCACATGCATGGCGATGGCGTGGCCTGCTTCGTGGAAGGCGACGATCTCCTTCTCGCGCGGGGTGATGAGCCGGCTGCGGCGTTCCGGTCCGGCGATCACGCGCTCGATGGCTTCTTGGAATTCGGACATGCTGATCGAGCGGCGATTACGCCGTGCGGCGAGGATGGCGGCCTCGTTGACCAGGTTCTCTATGTCGGCCCCGGCGAAGCCCGGCGTCTGCTTGGCGATCACGTCCAGGTCGACGTCCGCGGCGAGCGGCTTGCCGCGCACATGCACATCCAAGATGGCGCGGCGGCCTTTGACATCGGGCGCGTCCATCGTCACGCGGCGGTCGAAGCGACCGGGGCGCAGCAGCGCCGGGTCGAGGATGTCGGGGCGGTTGGTGGCGGCGATGAGGATGACGTTGGTGTCGGTGTCAAAGCCGTCCATCTCGACCAGAATCTGGTTGAGCGTCTGCTCGCGCTCGTCGTGTGAGCCGCCCATGCCCGAGCCGCGGTGGCGGCCCACGGCGTCGATCTCGTCGACAAATATGATGCAAGGCGCATTTTTCTTGGCCTGCTCGAAGAGGTCGCGCACGCGGCTGGCGCCCACGCCGACGAACATCTCCACGAACTCGGAGCCGGAGATGCTGAAAAAGGGCACGCCCGCTTCGCCGGAGACGGCTTTCGCCATCAGCGTCTTGCCTGTGCCGGGCGGGCCGACGAGCAGCACGCCTTTGGGGATGCGCGCTCCGAGCGCCGCGAACTTTTCGGGTTCTTTCAGGAATTCAACGACTTCCTGTAGCTCTTGCTTGGCCTCGTCGTTGCCGGCGACATCGGTAAAGGTTACGGTGGGGCGGTCGCCGGTGAACATGCGGGCGCGGCTTTTGCCGAAGCTAAATGCTTGATTGCCCGCTCCCTGGGCCTGGCGCATGATGAAAAAGAAGAACGCGCCCAACAGCAGGATGGGCAGGAGCGCGAAGAGGATGCCGCCCCAACTTTCCCACAGGCGCGGCGGCTCGACGCTGATGTCGACTTGCTTCAGGTCCTCCGGCGTCACGCCAAGGTTCGTTAGGGTATCGACTAGGCCGGTGTCGATTTCTTTGCGCGATTGAAGCAGGGCTCCGGTGCTGCGATTGACGACTGTGATCTTGTCGTCCTTCACACGGATTTCCGCGATTCTACCGTCGCGCACCATTTCGGCCACGTCGGCAATGGGAACCGCCTGAGCCGCGTTGTCCGGCCGTCGCACCAGGGAGGTGTAGAGAAACGCTCCGAGTGCGACAATCAGAAGGAGGTAGATGATGCCGCTTCTAGCTCGCCTTGAATTCATAACCTGACCTAGTGGTTTACAATGCCATGCTCGCGTTGCCTGCCGGACGCCCGAAGCCGCACATCGATTCAGTCTAGCATAGGCGCAACGGCACGTCAAACATATGAGCTAATTTCTCCCCAGGCGTCTCTTTTTCCGGGGAGATATGATCCGTCGCAACGCCTGCCGCCGCCGATTGCGGCGATGCGAAGGGCTTTGGGCGTTGATGCCGTCTCGCCATGCCAGACTGTACTCCAAATGCGATCTTTCCGCAGTAGGTACGCTTCCAACATGTTGGGTCTGCAGCGCTCTGCGCCGGCGCTCACTGCAAGCAACCCTACGCCTCGCGCAGACTGAACAGCGTGATCTCAGGCCGGCAATTGACGCGGTAGGGCAGCGGCCAAGCGCCGATGCCGCGATTCGTGTAGATGAACCGGCCGCCGGCTTGGTACAACCCCATCGAATAGCGCTCGCCCATGTAGGGAAGGACGGGCGCCCACGTTAGGCTGCCTTGTCCGTCCGGCGTGACGCGCGGCAATCGCACTTGCCCGCCGTGCGTGTGGCCGCTGAACTGGGCGGCGAAAGGCGCATCAAGATCAAGGAGTCGGTCGAAGTAGTCCGGTTCATGGACCATCAGCAAGGCGGTGGCGTCGGGCGGGGCGTCGCCAAGACTTGCTTTCGCGTCCGGCCTGCCGTGCCAAGCGTCGTCCAGACCGGCCAGCCAGAGGTCGGATTCGAGCAATACGCCCTCGTTGCGCAGCAGCTTGACCGGCGTTTCCGCCAGGCTCTTCTGCAAGACCTGTACGCCGGCACGCACGTCATGATTGCCCAGGACGGCATAGGCGGGGCGGTCGAGGTCGCGCAGCGGTTCTATGATGCTGCGCGCCTGATCCGGCTTGGAGCATACGAAGTCTCCGGTGATGCATACCCAATCCGGCGCAAGCGAATTGACCAGTTCGATGGCGGCGGCGACCTTTTCGACTGACGTGTATTCTCCGATGTGGATGTCCGACAGCAGGGCGATGGTTCTATCTGCGAGGCGGGAGGCCAGGCCGCGCAGCGGCAGGTCTACGCGTTCGACATCTACCCATGCCGGTTCAACTGAGCGGGCATAGCCGAATGTGGCGCCGCCCGCCAAGGCTGCGCCGGCAGTGATGCGCAGAAAACTGCGCCGCGAGAATATGTGCGAACTGAGCATTTCTTGCACCTGTCAAATCCTCCGACGCAAAAACGCTGAAGCATACTGGACGGTTCCCCAGTGGGTCGGAGAAGACCGCTGCGACGCGAGGATGCCTTTTGTCGGCCCGATGAAAAGCAACGCCTGCACGCAAGCGGCGTACAGGCGTTGCATGGTTAGCGAGGGACGCCGGGGATTAAGCAAGCGAGACTTGCTGGTCCTCCATTGCCGGCGTGTAGCGGCCATAGCGCGCTTCGCCATTGCACAAGGCGCGATGCAGATAGGCGCGCTGCGCCGCCTCTGCGTTCTCCGCCTGACCTAGCCAGGTTTTCAGCACCGGCTCTTGTAAGGCGCGTCCATAGGAGAAGCTCAACTCCCAGGGGTGATCGCCCATGGCGTTCATGGCGTTGAGATTCTCGGTAGCCTGCTGGGGCGTCTGACCGCCGGAGAGGAAGACGATGCCGGGGAGGGCTGCGGGCACGGCGCGGCGCAGGATGCGCACGGTCGCTTCGGCCACCTCTTCGGGGGCGGCTTGCTTGGGCGCTTTCTTGCCGGGCAGCACCATGTTGGGCTTGAGCAATGCGCCTTCTAGGATCACGCCCGCTTCATATAGCTCGGCGAAGACCGCGCGCAAGGTCGCTTCCGTAACCTCGGCGCAGGCGTCGATGTCGTGTCCGCCATCCATGAGGACTTCCGGCTCTACGATCGGCACGATGTCCGCCTCTTGGCAGAGGGCTGCATAGCGCGCCAGGGCGTGGGCGTTGGACTGGATGCAGGCGCGCGTGGGGATTCCGGGGCCGATGTCGATCACGGCGCGCCATTTGGCGAAGCGTGCGCCGAGTTCCTTGTACTCCGCCAACCGTTCGCGCAATCCGTCCAGCCCTTCGGTGACAAGTTCGCCGGGATGCCCGGCCAGGCTCTTGGCGCCCTTGTCGACCTTGATGCCGGGGATTTGGCCGGAGTCGGCCAGGATTTGCGGAAGCGGCTTGCCGTCGGAGCCTTTTTGGCGGATCGTCTCGTCATACAAAATAACGCCGCTGACGTACTTCTCGACGCGAGGCGTTGTAAAAAGCAGCTCGCGGTAACTGCGACGGGTATCCTCGGTCGAGGCTAGGTTGATCGTGTCGAAGCGTTTCTTGATCGTTCCGGTGCTTTCATCGGCGGCGAGGATGCCTTTGCCCGGCGCGACGATGGCTCGTGCAGTGGCCTCCATAATCGAAATATCCACTTTGCAACTCCTTCCTTCTGGTCGCCCATTGGGGTGGGCCAAATCGAATGGGGGAATGATTTTGCTTCCAAAACCTGAGGCTCTTCCAGTATACCACACTGGAAGATGCCGCGCGCTGTAGATGCGATCAGAAAGAAAGCGCCCCGCAGTTTTTTCTGCAGAGCGCTTTCTTATCGGCGGGAAGGAGGCTTGGTCAGTCTAGGGCGCCGCTCTCTTGGAGCATTTGCAGCGTGCCTTGCAGGTCGTCCAGGTCGCCCAAGTCCAGCGCAGGGGCTTGAACTGCGGAAAGGGGCGGCAGATCGGCGGGCAGCGGAATCGAGGCATCGCTGAGCGGGTACTCGTTGGTTTCCTCGGCGAAGTACTGCTGGGCTTGGGGTGAAACGAGGTATTCCACGAAACGCAACGCAGCGTCCACGTTGCGGGCCGTGTCAACGACGCCGACGCCGGCAATGTTGATCATCGCCCCAGCCCCGCCGGAGGGGAAGAAGTAGTTGCGCGCCGGAAAGCTGTCGCCCTGCTCGGCCAGGAAGCGATAGAGATAGTAATGGTTGACCAGGCCGACGGAGATTTCGCCTGAAGCCGCGGCGTCGACGATGGACGTATTGTTGGCATAGGGTTGCACGTCATTGGCCAGCATGGCCTGGAGCCAATCGGCGGCGCGGTCATCGCCTTCCAGCACGCGCAGCGCCGTCACGAAGGCCTGGAAGCTGCCGTTAGTCGGCGCCCAGCCAACCTTGCCGCGCCATTGTTCGCCGGTCAGATCCCACACATCTTGGGGCAATTCATCGGCAGAGACAAGTTGCGTGTTATAGACGAGCACGCGGGCGCGGCCGCTGATGCCGAGCCACTCGCCATCCGCGCTGCGGAATTGTACGGGCACGCGTTCGAGAAGCGAGTCGGGCAGCGTTTGGAGACGGCCGGCCTTTGCCATAGCGCCCAGGGCGCCGGCGTCCTGGCCGAAGAAGACATCCGCCGGTGAGTTTTGGCCCTCTTCGAGGATGGTCGCCGCCATCTCTGCGGTGTCTCCATAGCGAACCTCGACCTGGATGCCGGTTTCGGTCTCGAAGCGTTCGATCAACGGGCCGACGAGGTTTTCGCTGCGACCGGAATAGATGACGAGTGCGCCTTGTTCTTCGTTTGCGGGCGTTGCCGTCGACGCGCTTGGGACGACCGGTTGGCAGGCGAAGAGCAAAGCGGCGAGCGCGCCGAGCGCCAACAGAACTGCCGCAAGCCGCGCGGGAGACATGGCTCGCAGCTTGCGATGTGCGTACGGTTGGCGGGTTGGTACTTGTCCCTTGCTTATCATATCGTGATGCTCTCTTTCTGTGTTTGTTTGGCGGCGACGGTAAGCCGGCAGCCGCAACGGATCTCCTTGTGCGTGGCGCGCCGGTCAACCGTCCGGGGCGCGGGGGCTAAGGTATCACAGGCGATAGGGGCGATTCAAGGGGGCGACAACGCCAAAATCCCGCGGGTTGGATGCGGCAGATGCAAACGGATATGTTAAGCAAGGTTTGAAAACTGCTTATACTGCGTTGTTCAAGCGGCGCTGCGGGGTAGGCGCTGGCGCACAACCTCGTAGGCGAGGATGGCGGCAGACGCAGCCAGATTGAGGCTGTCCACACGGCCGAGCATGGGGATGCGCACGCTCTGATCGGCGGCGTCGAGCCAAATGGCGCTGAGGCCTTCAGCTTCGCTGCCGAGCACGAGCGCCGTCGGGGCTGTGAGGTCGGCATGCGGGTAAAGCATGCCGGCGTCTGGGCTGGAGGCGATGATGCGGATGCCGCGGCGGCGCAGCCATGCGATCGCCTCGTCTGAGGTGGTCTGCACAGCCGGCACGGTAAAAAGTGCGCCCAGGCTAGCGCGCACGACGTTCGGATTATGCAGATCGGTGCCGTCGCAGGCGATGACCGCGTCGACGCCGGCGGCATCTGCGGTGCGCAGGATGGCGCCGAGGTTGCCCGGTTTCTCCGCACCTTCGACGGCAATGATAAAGGGCGCACCCTTGAAGCGCAGCGATTCGAGGCTTCGCTCCGGGTAGGGGATGACGAGCAGGATGCCGCCGCTGTCGCCGCGTACGGCCAGCTTGGCAAATACTTCCGGCGTCGCTTCGAACAATTGACAGCGCTGCGCTGCAGCCAGGCGGCTGAGGCGTTCCGCCACGCGGCGTGCTTCTGCGTCCGACGCCAGTTCAGGGCAGATGAACGCCTGGTTGGGGACGACGCCGGCATCCAGCGCCAGCATCGTTTCGCGGATGCCCTCGACCACCGTCTCGCGGCGCGCGTCGCGTTGCGAGCGCTTGCCCAAACGGACTACGTCTTTGACTTTTGGGTTTTGTAGACTGCTGATGCGGAGCGACATGGCGCTCTATTCCGGCGCGCTCCAGCGGGCGTAGGTTCCGCTGGGCAGGGCGCGGCCAACGCTATCGGGGACGGTCATCTCGCCGTACTCGGCGCGTCCGCCGCGGTTGCGGGTCACCAGGTCGAGTTGGTTGAGCATGACGAGCGGCGTGAAGCCCGGCGTGTGACAGCTATAGAGCACAAAGAGGGCGTCTTTGGCGAGAAGCTGCCGGCAGCCGTCCAGGAGATCGACCAACTGGTTTTCGATCTTGAAGACTTCGCCTTTGGGCCCGCGACCGAAAGTGGGCGGATCGAGGATGATGCCCTGGTATCTGTTGTTGCGCCGAATTTCGCGGTTGACGAATTTGGCGGCGTCGTCAAAGAGCCAGCGGATCGGTCGCTCGGCCAGGTGGCACATCTCCGCGTTTTTGCGTGCCCAATCGACCACGCCCTTGGCCGCGTCAACGTGGACGACGTGCGCGCCCGCCTGGCTGGCAGCGAGGGTGCTGCCGCCCGTATAGGCGAAGAGGTTGAGGACATGCAGATTGCTGTTGCTGCGCTGCATGCGGTTGCGGATGACGGTGCGCAGCCAGTCCCAACCCGCCGCGTGTTCGGGAAAGAGGCCGAGATGGCCGAAATTGGTCAGCTTGACGCGCAGCGCGAGATCGCCGTAGAGGATGTCGAACTCGCGCTTGACGCGGCGGTTGAACTGCCATGATCCGCCGCCGCTTGAATCGCGCTCGTAGACGGCGTCGGCGGCGTTCCATTCGTGCGCCGGGAGTTGGGGCGGCCAGATGGCCTGCGCCGCCGGGCGCACGACCTTGTACGGCCCGATCTGCTCGAGGCGTTTGGCGTCGCCGGAATCAAGAAGCTGATAGTCGCCGGAAGGCCGGGCGACTGCGTTGAGAGGAGTAGGCAGCACGTTTTTGTCAGTCATGCGTTGAGTGTAGCACAGGCGGATTGGGGGGAGAAAACCGGGCGAGGGGTAAGAAAGGGAGTGGGGAATGGGGAGTAGGGAGTTTGCTCACTATTCCCCACTCCCTGAAGCGCTTCGCGGTTAAGGCTTGACAGTCATGGCGTCGCTCATGATGCGCCCCTCTTCGATGACGAAGGCGACGCCGCCGGATGCCAGCGGGCGATCCGTGTCTTCTACGTCGAAGAGCGGCTGCCCGTCGATGAAGCCTTGCAGGCGGTTGCCCTCGACGCGCAGGCGGAATTCCTTGGTCGCGCCATAGCGCCAGGAATAGGGCGCCTCTGCTAGGACGGTATCGCCGTCCAGCGCTTTGACGAGGCGCGCCTTGCCGTCGTTACAGAGCAGGAGCGCGTAGTAGCGGCGCATGCCCTGGGCGCGAACGGCGATGCCGGCGTTCTTGGCCAAGTGGAGCGTGATCGTCGCCGTCGCTTCGTAGTCGGTCCAGCCGGGCCCGCCCTGAATGAGCAGCCCGCGGCCTTCATTCTGCGCCAGGCGATATGGCTCCGGCCAGCGAAGGTCGTACTGGTCTACGCCGTTGATCCAGGCGCGACGCCACATGCGGCTGGTCGTAGCGTTTCGTCCGACGGAGACGTCGCCGGCCGGTCGCGTCAAGACGACGTTGGGCGCGCCGTCCCAGGTGAGGTAGTCAAGGTAGGCGGTCCCAGATGCGCGGCGCTCGCTGTGGAACTCGACGCCGACCTGGGCGATGGGCGCGCCGCCGGTGTCCGGCAGCAGCCAGGTGAAGGAATGGCGCTTGCCCGGCGCCAGGTCGACGGCTTCGCTGCGGATGATTTCGAGGTGGTCGTCCGGGTCTTGGAAGATGCTCACGTAGAGGTTGGCACGGACGGGAGCGTCGTTGCCGGCGTCGGTCTCGACCTCGGCGCGTATCGTCTGACCGGGATAGAGAGCCGGCGAGGCGTGGAGTGCATAGCCGCGGCGCTCGAAGTATTCGGCGACGGCGAGCGAGGGGATGAAGGTCGGCGTGCCGACGCGAGCGGTGCGGCCGATAGCGATGTCGCGGTAATGTACGGCCAGGCTGCGGTCGCCGCGGCTGCTGTGACCTTCGACATTTTCCAGCGCAGCCGTGCCTGCGGAGTCTGTGCTGCCGTCGACCTGGAAGCCCTGCGCGGAGCCGGGCAGTTCGAAGTGGTAGCGTACGCCCTGCTTAGGTGCGACCGGTTCCTGTCCGGCTAGGGCGCGGCCGGCGTTGACGATGTGTATCGTCTCGGTGACGGCGTCGGTGATGGCGCGTGCGCCGTCGGCTGTGGCGAGATAGAGCCGGTCGGCGACAGGGCCGCGGAAGTCGGGGCCGGAGTCGAAAGCGGCGAGCCCTTGTTTGATGCCGAGCAGACAGCCGACGTTGCCGGAGTTGCAATCGGTGTCCCAGCCGCAGGTGTTGACGATCATGAGCGATTTCTGGAAGTCGTCGTCGCCGTGCAACAGGGAATGGATGATAAGCGCGTGGTTGGGCACCATGTGGCAGTTGCCGCCGTATTTGTCGTAGCCGTAATGCGCCGCGATCTGCTCACGCGTGGCCCGCCAGTCATCAGGCGTGGCGGCGTGCCATTCGCGGATCTGGTTGATCATGCGGTAGATGATCGAATCTTTGGGGATGACGCTGAGGCCGGTGTCGATTAGCTTGTTGATGTCCGACTCGACAAAAGCTTGGGCTTCCATCGCCGCCAAGACCTGTGCGCCGTAGATGGCTTCGCCGTCGTGGCTGACGCTGCCGGCGCGCCGCGCAAAGTCCGCGGCGAGTTCGGGGTCGCCGGGGGCGACCATCGCCCAGCCGTCGATGAATATCTGGGCGCCGATCTGTTCGGCGACGACCTTGCCGTTGAGGGCGATAGAGCCGCTTTCAGGGGCCTTGTAGCCGTGTTTGAGGCGCATATAGGCCGTGTGCTCTGTCGAGTTGCCGAGGCCGCCCCACCAAAGGACGGTGCGCCGTTCGATCAGGTAGTTGAGCCAGGTCTGGCCGATCTGCGCTGCGGTGATGGCGCGGTTGTTGCCGTAATCGGGCAGGGCGCGCAGGAAGGTGAACGTGCCGGAGATGTCGTCGTCGGTGACGATGAGGGGCACGTCGAGCCGTTCATGTACGTAGTACCAGATTTCGCCCAGTTCCTGCATGATGCGTTCATAGGTCCAGCCCTCGAAGGGGCGGCCCAGGTAGACGCCGATGATCTTGCCGAGTACGCCGGCGTAGACGCGTTCTGTATAGTCTTGTGGGATTGGCATGGGTTGGCAACCGTTTCTGCTTGGATGGCGTTAGGAAAAACGAAGCGGGCGCGGCGCGTGGATGCGCGGTCAGCTTGCGGGTTGTTGTTGCAAGACGGCGAAGCCCTCGTCTATCATGCGAAGTTGCTCCATCCGCCTCTTGTGGAGTGACGCCGTGAGATCCGCCAACGGCTCGGCGAGGGCGGTGAAATCGACACGATTGGCCTGTTGCACCTGGTCAATCCATTGGCTGCGAATGGTTGTGACGCCGTGCAGCGCGCCGGCGATGGCCCCCGCCATGCTGGCAATGGAGTCGCAATCGCGGCCGTAGTTAGCGCCGCCGAAGACGCTTTCTTCGAAGTCGCCCCCGGTGGTAACGAGGAAGCCGAGAGCGATCGGCACTTCTTCGATGCTATGCATTCGGCTGGGGTTCCAGTCATTGCTGCCGTTGCCGCGGTCGTGGAAGTCCTCGGCTGCGCCGTCGTAGGGCCGGATGGCGGCGCGAAGCGGCTCGATGGCCGCTCGCCAGTCACTCTGGGTGCGGGCGCAGTCGACGACGGCGGCAATGGCGGCGCGCGTGCCCTCCTTGGCCAGCGACAGAGCCACACCGACAACTGAGTCTACGCTTGCGCCGGGGCGGAAGGCCTCGGCGACGCAGGCGGCCATGACGCCGGCAGCCTCTAGGCCGAAGCTGTGCTGGTGCGCGCTGAAGATCTCGATGGCCTCGCGGTAGGCGGTCTGCGGATCGCAGGCGTTGACGATGCCCACTGGCGCGGCGTACATTGCAGCGCCGCAGTTGACCATGTTGCCCAGCCCGCCGATGCGCGGGTCAACGTTGGCGAGCCGCAGGCGAATGTAGAGCCACTTTTCGGGGTAGAAGAGGCGGTCGAGCAGCAGCATGTCGCGGCCCCGTTCGGGCACATAACGCGGGCGGTCGGCAATGGGCGGCACGATCTCTTTGGCAAAGCGGTAGACGTCTAGGTGATCATCTGCGTCGAGGTAAATGCGGCTGAGGATCTGCACCATATGCGAGTCGTCAGTGTAGCGCCCGTCACCCTTGCCCAGCGGGGAGGGGCCGTCCCACGGCTCGACGAAATCGGTGATCCAGCCATAGCGCGCGCGAATTTCGTCGGGGTTTTTGCCTTCGGGCGGGGCGCCCATAGCGTCGCCCACGGCGCCGCCAATCAGGCAGCCCAAGACCTTCTGTACCAACAACGGTTTTGAGGATAACTCGTCCATTTGAATCGCTTTCTAGGGGGCGGCAGTTAGCCCTTAAGCCCGCCTTGCGTCAGGCCGGCGATGAAACGGCGCTGCAGGGTGAGGAATAGAATCAGGATCGGCGCGATCATCATCACCGCGGCGGCGCTGGTCAGCGACCAATCGCGGCTAAAGCGGCTGGTGAAGTTGTAATAGCTGGTCACCACGGTGAAGAGGTGCTGCTCCGTTAGGAAGACGGTGGCGAGCAGGAATTCATTCCATACGCCCAGCCCTACGACCAGGCCGACCGTTAGGAAGGCGGGCCAAGAGAGCGGCAGGATGATCACGGTGAAGACCTGCCATTCATTGGCTCCGTCGACTCTTGCCGCGTCTTCAAAGTCCGGCGGGATGCCGACTAGGTAGGAGCGCAGCAGGAAGATGGCGAAGGGCGAATGGACGGCAACGTAGATGATGATCAGGCCGAAGAGGTTGTTTACCAGCCCCAGATGCCGCCACAAGAAGAAGAGCGGAACCAAGAACAACTGTACGGGGAGGCTGGAACCGACCAGCAGGTAGAGCATGAGCAGGCCGCCGCCCGGCAGCTTGAGGCGCGCCAAAGCATAGGCGGCCATGCCGCCCAGCGCCAGAACGCTGGTTACCGTGCCGACGACTAGGATGAGGCTGTTGCGCGTGGTGGTAGAGAAATTGCCGATCTCCCAGGCCTGCGGGAAGTTCTGCCATTTGAACTCGGTAGGCGGGCCAAGCGGGTTGCGACCGATAGAAGCGGCGTCCTTGACCGAGTTAAAGCCGAGGATGACGACTGGTCCCAGCGCGAACAGGATCAGGATGATAAGCAGGATGTAATTGGGGGCAAGGCTGATGTCGCGTCGCTGGCGAAAGAATCTTTTCATATCTCCCATCCTCGGCGTCGCAAGTAGAGGAAGAGGCTGATGACCATTCCGGCCAGGAAGCTCATGGTCAGCCCGATGGCGGACGCATAACCGGCCTCAAAGCGCATAAAGGCTTCCTTGTAAACCAATGTTCCCAGCACTTCCGAGGAGCCGGCAGGGCCGCCCTGGGTGAGGATCCAAACATAGTCGAAGACCAGGAATGACCAGATAGCGACCATGAGCAGCATGAAGACGATGGTAGGGCGAATGCCGGGAACGGTGATGTGGCGGAATTCCTGCCAGCGGCTGGCTCCGTCAATGCGCGCCGCCTCGTAGAGTTCCGGCGGGATGCCCTGCATGGCGGAGAGGAACAGCACCATGAGGAAGCCCCAGAAGTGCCAGTTGTCGACGAAGGCGATTGAGATCAGCGCGGTTTGCGGCCTGCCCAGCCAAGCGACGTCCAGCCCGGGGATGCCCCAATCGGCGAGAAGCGCACCGATGCCGAGCGTGGGGCTGAGCAGGTTGCGCCAGATGCTGGCCGTGATGACGGCCGGAAGGACATAAGGGATGAATAGTGCGGTGCGGAAAAACATACTGCCGCGGCGGATTCTTGCCAGCATCGAGGCGGCAAAGAGCGAAACGGCAAACGGCACGGTGAGAAAGAAGGAGAGCCAGGCAAGGTTATTCAGAAAGGCCCGGCGATAGTCCATGTCGTGGAACAGAATGTTGCGGTAGTTCTCTAGGCCAATGAACTCTCCCGCTCCAATCCCGGACCAATCGGTGAGCGAGTAATAGACTGCGCTGAGCGAAGGTCCGATTACGACGACGACGTTGATGAGCAGAATTGGGAGGGCAAACAGCCAGGGGACGACATATTTACGATAGCGCCGCTTCCAAGGCGACCGCCCGTCTTGACGAGAGAGCGGCGCGGACGGGGTGGTCAGTGCAGCATTTTCGGACTTGGCCACGCCATCTCCTTTCATGTTGGGTAATTATCTCTGTTGCTGCGGGGTAAAAGCAGCCTGGAGCCGCTCGTGACAAAGCGGCCCCAGGCGACTGTCTAGGCTTATGAGGATACTTCACGCTCGGGAATGGGCGGAATATCGCCGGCTTCCAACTCCTGCTGGAACAGGTCCTGGAGTCCTTGCAGGTATTCCTCAGCCGTCATCTGCCCGGCCCAGACTTTTTCGATCTCTTCGTAGATGTAGACGTCGCTCTTGGGCGGCCAGAAAGTCCACGTCGTATAGCCATAGTTGCCCTCATCGGACGCTTGGGTCAATCCGGAGAACGCCTTGGCGAAGCGCGGATCGAGGCCTTCCAATTGCTCTTCCGTCAGCGGAACAGGCGCCGGCGCGACGCCGCATTCGACCAGAAGCGTAGCCTGGGTCTCCGGCGAGAAGTAGTAGGTCAAGTAGTCGGCGGCTGCGTCGGGATTGGGGCTGGCGGCGTTGATGGAATAGGTGGAGCCGATGCCGAGATCGTAGATGTCCTCGCCGGTGACAGAAGGCACGGCTATGACGTCCCACTCGTTGTTGTTGCCGGCGGCTTCGCCGAAGTAGTTGGACATGTTGTCGAGCGCCCAGGTGCCTTCGATGGTCATGGCGGCGATGCCATCGCCCAACATGACGCGGCGCTCGTCATCGGTGCCGGTGTAGTAACGGTCCAGCCCGCCATTGAACCAACCGTTCAACTGCATGTTGGTAAGATGGTCGATGGCTTCGACAAATTCAGGGTCGGTCCACGGCTTTTGGCCGGTGAGGGCAAGGTAGACGTTATCCGGTCCTGCCACATGGTTGAGGAACTCGCCGATAAACCATTCGTTGGCGGCGCGCCATTCGCCATTGGTGTGGGCGAAGGGGATGATGCCGGCGTCGGCGATCTGTTCGGATAGGGCGACCATCTCGTCAAAGGTAGTCGGAGGGGTCCAGCCGTTTTCCTCGAACACGGTCTTGTTATAGTAGAGGATCAGCGTTTCCAACTCGTTCGGCACGCTGTACAGCTCGCCGTCTACCAGGCCGAGGCTCAATGCCCACGGGGCGAAGGTGTCCGCCCATCCCAGTTTCTCGGCGTAGTCGCTCAGCGGGAGGAGCTGACCGGACTTCGCCATCTCGTAGACGAATGACGGGCCGGGCGTCGTCACGATGTCAGGTCCGCCGCCGCCGGCGACGGCTGTGCGCATGGCTTCCCAAACATTGGGCTGCAACACAGTCTCGACCGTAACGCCTTCCGTCATCTCATTATAGGGCTCGATGACGTTGGCGATGGTGCATTCGGCTTGTTCAGAGCCGCCGGTGCCGACGCCGATCCAATGCGTGAGCTTGATTGGCTCTGCTGCGCCCGCCTCGCCGGCCGGCGCAGGCGCCGCCGCCGGAGCGCACGCGGCCAGTACGAGGGACAGGATTGCCAGTAAGAACAAGGACTTGCCTAAGGCGTTTCTCATAACCCTTCTCCTTTGCTCACATCTGTGGACGTTCAGATTTTTAGATTAATATGCGGCGGAGAGCTGTATACTGCCGCGCTGACGACAAAACTGATATGGGCCGGCACGCGTCGGCTAAGAGGCGGCCCGACCGGGGATGCTTGCTATCTTCATAACCAGCCGACACCCCGATCCATTGGGTGCGCCTGGGGGAACATGGCCGGCTGCCAGGACATACGCTCACCCGCCGGGGGATGTAACTCGATGCAACTTAAGGACGTTTGAGGCAGAGAACGCGGGTGAAAACGAATTGTATTTTTCAAAGGCTAATTGTATTGATCATACCACAAAGCATTAGGCGGGGCGAAAATCGGCGCACCCTCCTGAATCCGGAAATGTGCCGACCTGCTTACCCGGCTTGTTTTGACAGATGCGCGCGGCTTGCATAGACTGGTTGCATAGATACAAGTTTATGTTTTGTTCTGCAGCGCATTGGCCGTTCATATGTGCGGGGCAGCCGGACAGCGCCGTATTCTCTGTTGAGGCTGGCGAAGGCAAGGCAGGCCGGTTGCTCTTTTTGTTTCGCTCGCCGATGAACGACAATGTAGGAGACGCGCGGGACGCAGCGCTGACCGCAGCACAGGGAGGGCTTGAGGGGATGAACTCACGTTTTGCAGTTTACCGACGGCTTTTGGGTTATCTGCGGCCCTACTGGCCTTTTGTGGTCGTCGCCTATTGTGCGATGGCCGCGGCGACGCTGATCAATCTATTCATCCCTCAGATCATCAAAACGGCGATCGACCGAGGTTTGGAGCAAGGCGAGGCAAGGGCGCTCTACGTGGCGGGCATGCTCATTCTCGGCATCGCCGTGTTGCGCGGGATTGTCTCATTTAGCCAGCGGTATTATGGAGAATGGCTGACGCATCGCGTCGCCTATGACCTGCGCAACCACTTCTATTTGAGCGTTCAACACCTGCCCTTCGCTTTCCATGACCGGGCGCAGACGGGCGATCTGATGAGTCGCGCTACCAGTGATGTAACCGAGACGGAGCGTTTCGCCGGCATCGGTTTGCTCGACCTGGTCGCAACGATCATCCTGCTTGTAGGCGTCTGCGCAGCGATGTTGCTGGAGAACGCGCTCTTGGCCGGGCTGGTCATGATTCCGCTCGCCTTGCTCGTCGCCACTGCCATTCATTTCGGCAATACGATCCGACCGCTGTTCAAGCGCATCCAAGAGCAGATGGGCGTGCTGTCATCGGTGATGCAGGAGAGCATGACGGGCATCGGCGTGGTGAAAGCCTTCGCCAAAGAGGCCCATGAACTAGATAAGTTCGACGCCGAGAACAATGAGTGGTTTGCCCGGCGCTACAAGTCCATCCGGCTCTGGGGCAATTTTTGGCCGCTCTTCACGCTAATCCTTTCGTCGGCGGTCGTGCTGCTGCTCTGGATCGGCGGGCCGCAGGCGATTGCCGGGGAGATGACTATCGGCTCGATCTTTGCCATGATCTCGTATGTGCTGATGCTGAATGCGCCGGTATCTCGGCTTGGCTTTCTCGTCAACATGGCGGCGACAGCCAGCGCCAGCGCGACCCGTGTATTCGAGATCATCGATACGCCCAGCGAAGTTGTGGAGGCGCCCGACGCTAAGGAACTGCACCATGTGAAGGGCGCAGTGCGCTTCGAGCGCGTGGGCTTCGCCTATCAGTCAGGGCGCAGCGCGTTGATCGATATCGATTTCGAAGCGGCCCCAGGGCAAGTGATTGCGCTGATCGGGCCGACCGGTTCGGGCAAATCGACCATTACGAATCTAATCCCGCGCTTCTATGATCCGACTGCGGGCCGCGTGTTGATCGACGGCATCGACGTGCGCGATGTGACCCTGAAGAGTCTGCGCAGCCACATCGCCACCGTGTTGCAGACGCCTTTCCTGTTCAACGACACGATCGCCGATAACATCGCCTATGGGAGGCCGGACGCCTCGATGGACGAGATCATCGCCGCAGCCAAGACGGCGGCGGCGCACGAGTTCATCGAGTCGTTCCCAAATGGCTACGAAACGATGGTAGGCGAGCGCGGCGTCACATTGAGCGGCGGGCAGAAGCAGCGCATCGCCATCGCCCGCGCCGTGATTTGCGATCCTCGCATCCTGATCCTGGACGACTCGACCAGCAGCGTCGATACGGAAACCGAGCACGAAATCCAGCAGGCGCTCGCCAACCTGATGGTGGGTCGCACGACTTTTGTCATTGCTCAACGCCTGCTCACCCTAAAGAGCGCGGACATGATTCTGGTTCTTGACGAGGGGCGGATCGTCGAACGCGGCGTGCACGATGAACTGGTGGCGGCGGACGGCCTCTACCGCCGCATTTACGACCTGCAACTGCGCGATCAAGAGGAATTTACCGCCGCACAAAAACAAACGGCGCCAGTTGGCGGCGAGAGAGCATCATGACGACCCAGACGAAGCATCCCGTAGACGAATATCGATCCGGCGTAGACTCCCCGTCGCTTCTGCCTTCGCTTTTCGGAAGGCGGGCCAGCGCTGAGGAAGAGGAGCGAATGGCTCGCGAGGAAAAAATCCGCGACCTGCTGCCGGACGAGGACGAAGACAATGTACTGGGCAAGGCGTATGATTCCGGTCTGCTGCGCCGTTTGGCTTCCTATCTCAGTCCATATGGCAGGCAGACGATCACCGCCGTCTTGCTAATGACTGTCTCGTCTATCTTGAGCGTGTCCGGGCCGTGGATCATCGGCAGGGCTGTGGATGCCGGGATTCGCGCCGGCTCGAACGCGCAACTGAGGCTGTGGGTGATCGTGTTCATCGTGGTGATGACGTTTGAATGGATCACCAACCGCGGCCGCGTCCTGTTGATGGCGTTTGTCGGCACTAAGATCGTCGCCGACCTGCGCAGCGAATTGTTCCGCCATCTGCATACGCTCTCGCTCAATTTTCACAACAATTACAGCGTCGGCAGGCTGATGAGCCGGTTGATCAGCGACGTCGGCGTTCTGCAGGATTTCGTCACTTGGTCGATCACCGGGTTGGCGCGCTCTGCCTTCATGCTCGTTGGCATCACCATCGCCATGTTGCTGATGAATTGGCAGCTCGCCTTGGTCACGTTTGCCGTGATGCCGTTGATGATCCTGTTGACCAATTATTGGCGTAAGCGGGTGCGCTCGGCCTACCGTGCGACGCGCGCGCGGTTGTCGCTGATTAACGGCTATCTCAACGAGTCGATCTCCGGCATCCGCGTGACGCAGAGCTATACGCGCGAAGCGGCTAACTTTCGGCACTTCGACGAATTGAACCTTTCCTACTTCGACGCCAATATCCAGGCGACGACGCTCACGGCGCTGTTCTTCCCCGGCGTGGACTTTATCGGCTCGCTGGCGACGGCGCTGGTCGTAGCAGTGGGGGGCTGGCTGGTGCTGGGCGAAAACCTGACGGCAGGCGTGTTGATTGCGTTTGTACTCTACGTTGACCGTTTCTTTGACCCGATCCGCGAGCTGGCGCAGCGCTATAATACGTTCCAGGCCACCATGGCCGGATGTGAGCGCCTATTCTATCTGCTCGATACGCAGCCAGAGATCCGCGACCGCGAAGGGGCAATCGAATTGCCGCCTATCGCCGGCGCGGTTGAGTTCAAGGATGTCGAATTTCACTATCATCCCGACGAGCCGGTTTTGCGCGGCCTCAACCTGTACGCCGAACCGGGCGAGCGCGTGGCGCTGGTCGGTGAGACTGGAGCGGGAAAGAGCACGGTCATCCGGCTGATCTCACGCTTCTATGATGTGACCGGCGGCGCAGTGTTGATCGATGGCGTGGATGTGCGCGACGTGACGCAAGCCAGCCTGCGCTCTCAACTGGGGATCGTGCTGCAAGACCCATTTCTGTTCAGCGGTACGATTGCGGACAACATTCGCTATCCGCGGCTCGACGCCACCGACGAGGAGGTGCGCGACGCGGCAGAAGCCGTCGGCGCGCACGAGTTCATCAGCCGGCTGCCCGACGGGTATGATACGGAGGTGGGCGAAAACGGGGTGAACCTGAGCGGCGGTCAGCGCCAACTTATCTCCTTTGCGCGCGCGCTGCTTGCCAAGCCCGCCATCTTGATCCTGGATGAGGCGACGAGCAGCGTCGATACGGCGACGGAGAAACAGATTGAATATGGCCTCGAACGGTTGATGAGCGGCCGGACGGCTTTCGTCATCGCACATCGTCTCAGCACGATCGTCCAGTCGGACAAGATCGTGGTGATGGACCAGGGCCGAATCGTCGAGATGGGCAAACACGACGAATTGCTGGCGAAGAGGGGCCAGTATTACAATTTGTACACCATGCAGTGGGCGGCGCAGAGCGAGGGGAATATCTCCGGCAATGGGCGCAAGCCCACCGTCGCGTAAGCGGCGCCTTACTCCGGCAGGCCATGATACGGATCAGGCGGGCGGCAGGCATATCAGTTCTCGTAGGGCTGATTGTCGCCGCTTTTGCCCTGTCACCGGCAAACGCCGGCGCGCCGGCATTCGATCTGGGTTTCCACATTCCTCAAGGCGATTCGCGCCATCTGGGGGCGGCTGCAGAGGCGGGCGCCGGTTTTGTCGTGGTCGTTTTCAGTTGGCGCGATATTGAACCGGTGGAAGGCTACTGGTATTGGGAGCAGCCCGACGCCGTTCTGCGCGGCGCTGAGCATTACGGGCTGGAAGTGATCGCGCGCCTGGATCGACCGCCCGACTGGGCGCTCTCCGGTTCGGCTATTGTGCCTTGGCGAACAGATGCTTATGCGCGCTTTGCCGCCCAAACGGCTGCGCGCTATGGCGATCGCCTGGCGGGCGTGATCATCAGGAACGAACCCAATCTAGCCCTGGAGTGGAACGGACAGGAGCCTGATCCCGCCGGCTATGCGGCGATGCTTCGGGCCGCGTACCAAGCTGTTAAGGGAGTTGCCCCGGAACTGCCGGTCGCCATGGCGGGGCTGGCGTTCACCATCGGTGATGGCACGAACGCGGTCAACGATCTCGATTACATGCAGTCCGTCTATGCCAACGGCGGCGGCGCATATTTCGACGCCTTGGCGCTTCATCCCTATGGCTTCGGACAGCCCCCCGAAGCCGAACCGTCGGCGGGCGTCTTGAACTTCCGGCGACTGGAGCTTCACCGCCGGATCATGGAGGAGAACGGCGATGCCGGCAAGCCCGCCTGGATTACCGAGACGGGGTGGCGCACTTCGGCGCCGCAGCCGGAAGATGGCTGGCAGGTCGTCACGCCGGAACGCCAAGCCGGCTATTCCGTACGGGCGATGGAATGGGCGGCGCGTGAGTATACATGGCTGGAGCGGCTGGCGTTCTGGGAGATCAACGGCGGAATCGACGAGTACGGGTATGCGCTGTGGCAAGGGCCGGGCAAAACAACTCCGGCCTACCGAGCGATCGCGGGTTGGGCGGAGGACAAGGTGCGGCCGCAGATAGAGGCGCTTGCCGATGACGCTTGGCGTGAAGGGGCGCTTCCAACCGTCGAAATTCTTGCCGCAGATACGATCGTGCGGCTGGGGGAAGTGGGTACGTTGCACCCGCATTGGGTGCATCTTCATCGTAGCGACGGCCAGTCGAGCCTGACCTGGAGCGGGGAGTTCTATCTGCCGCCGGGCGAATCGGCGCACCGCGAGTTGTTGATGGAGACGATGCAGGTGGACGACCCAAGCAATGATCTGTATATGAACGGGGCTTTCCTTGCCAGGCTGCAACGTCGTCCGCGGCTTGACTCGACCAGCACATGGGTGACGCAGCGATTCCCAGTTCCGGCTGACCTGCTGCGCCCCGGACCGAACGTGCTGGAGATTCGCAGCGGGCCGCGCAACCCCGTGAGGCAAAACGGCGGGCAGCGGTATGAGAACTTCCAGGTACGCAATATCCGGCTAGCGGCCGTTGAGCAGTCCTCTGCCCCGCTGTGGGATGGCTGGCAGCGACTGGAGTCGCCGGGCAGTTGGGCGGAGATCAACCGGCTTCGATTCTTCCGGCCAGAGGACGGGCGGGCGACTTCGCTTTGGGTGACGTCTAACGCCAACGGCGGACTTTGGGCCGCTTCACCGGCGGGTATGCGCGGCGGTTTTGTGCTGGAGAATGAGGCGGGAAACCGCGCCGATCTGGTCTTCGTCGACGTGTTGGCGACGGCAGCAGGGGAGATCGCCGCCACCGACCGCGGGTTGTATTGGCGCGCCTCCGGAACGCCCGCGTGGCTGCCTGTGCCGGGCGCGCCGGAGGCATATGCGTATGTGGTCGCGCCGGTGGGGGGGCGCGTGCTTGCCGGTTTCGAGGGCCAGGGCATTTGGTCATCCGCTGTCATTAGCGATTCATGGCAACTCGACGGGCTGGACGGGCGCAGCGTATTAGACCTGGCCGCGAGCGGAGACGGTACAGTCTATGCCGCGACGGATGCGGGCGTCTTTCGCAAAAGCGGGCGCGCCTGGCTGCGCATGCCGAGCCTGCCCGCCGAGGCGTACCAGGGGCGGCACGGGGCTGTGGCGGACGATTTCATTGGGCGGTTGGATGCGCTTGCCTCCGGGGCGCCGGTTGTCCTAAAGCAGCGCATGGCCTGGGTCTGGGAAGACGGGTGGAGACCCTATGGACCCGCGGAATTACAGGGAGCAATCTTCGACGTGAGCGTTGGCGCTGATGGAACCGCGCTCCTGGCAAGCGATCGCAAGGGGCTTTGGGCGCAGGAAAGCGCGGGCGAATGGCGGCGGCTGGACGGCGGGTTCCTAGACGCGCTGGAAGTTGTCGGCGGTCTTGTTACAGACGAACTGACTTTCGCCGCCACGACCGCCGGCTTGATGATCCACGGCTCTGGCGACGGGTGGTCGGTTGCTGAGGGCATGACCAGCACGGTCACCGACGTCGAGATCGTCGCCGGCAGCCGGCGCGAACCAACCGAGCCAAGCGTGTGGTTGGCCGGGACGCAGACGGGCGTCTACCGCAGCACGGACCAGGGCGCGCGTTGGGAGCGCATCAGCCCGCCGTGGGCGATATGGGACCTTGCGTGGGATGGCGCAAGGCTCTACGCAGGGCGCCGGCAAGGCCTTGCCTGGACTGATACGCCCCTTGTGGAGGAACCTGTATGGCACGAGACGGAGGGGCTCAATGGCGTCACCTTCTTCCGCATCCATCCGGACCGTTTCGACGCCGATGTGGTTTGGGGCGGGACGTGGGGCAACAGCATCGGCGTGAGCGAGGATCGAGGGCGAACTATCGCACCCTTGAACAACGGTCTGGAGACCCTCAGCGCGCTCGACATCTGGCAGCATGAGACGCCGGGGCAGTACACCATTGGCACAATCGAGGGGCTGTATCGCACGGACGATGGCGGCGAGACTTGGTTCAAGCTGCCTGGGCCGCTGGAGCGGCAGACGGTCTACGCGGTGTTGCAGACTGCGGACGGGTTGCTTTGGGCCGGGGTTGCGGACGGGCTTTGGCGCAGCGCCGACTATGGCGTGACGTGGAGTAGGGCGGGAGATCTGCCCGCCGGGACGGTGTTGCGGGTGGGGACGACTACGCAGGGCGGCAGTCCATTGATGTGGGCGGCGACGGAAGGCCGCGGACTTTGGATCAGCAAGGATGGCGGGCGCAGTTGGACACCGGCCGGGCTGGATGGCCTGACGGTCTTCACCGTCGCGCCGGACGGCGAAGGTTCGCTGCTGGCGGCGACGGCGCAGGGGCTATACGGGGTCGGTCCGCTGCTCAACGGCGAGGGGGACTGATCCGCCGCTTGCCCCTGTTTGTTGCATGCCGCATAGGCGAGATACGCATTGGTTATGGAAGGAGAGAACATGACGCTAAACGAGTTTCGCGAGTCGATACAGCAAGCGCAGCCGCCGGCAGGCATCAGCGCCGCGCTGCAAGCCATGTGGCACGACGCCAAGGGCGACTGGGCGAAGGCGCACTCGTTGGCCCAGAGCCAGGACGACGCCGACGGGGCCTGGGTGCATGCCTACTTGCACCGTGTGGAGGGCGACCTCGGTAACGCTGCCTATTGGTACCGGCGAGCGAGGCGGCCAGTCTGCAATGACGCGCTGGAAACTGAGTGGGAGAGCATCGTCAGCGCCCTTCTGCCGTAACAGATCGCAACGATGACGCCAGGTGAATACACGCCGCGGTCCACCACATACCTTGCCGGTGGACCGCGGCGTGTGCCTGATGTCTCGCTTCAACTAACGAATTGATGCTAACGGCTGCCGACCGTGACCGGCAGATCTAGAAACTGACTACTGCGGATTAAGCGCAGGGTAGCCTGCGCGCCGGCCATTTCGCTGGTCAGCAGGCTGTGCAGGTCGTCTACATCCCGCATCGCTGCGCCGTCTACGGCGACAAGAATATCCCCCTGGAGCACGCCTGCCGCCTCTGCGGGGCCGCCCGCTTCGACCGACATGATCATCAAGCCCGTCTGGCCGCCTGCCTCATCCTGCAAGCCCGGTGCGATCCGCACCGGCTGCACGCCGACGCCGAGATAGCCGCGCGGGATGCGGCCATGTTCTAGGATCGTCTCGACGGCTCTACGGATGGTGTCCGGGGGCAAGGCTAGGCCGACGCCATGTACGATGGCGGAGGTGTTCAGCCCCGCCGCGCGCCCGTCCGCTGTGACCAGCGGCCCGCCGGAGAAGCCGGGATACATGGCCGTGTCCGTCTGGATGTAGCGGTCGATTTGGCCGCCGGCGCCGGTGCGCCAGGGGCCGCCGAGGGCGCTGACAACGCCGGAGGTCGTTTGGAGCGACCTGCCTGGCCGGGCGACGGCCATGACCAGGTGGCCGACGCGTAGATCGTCGGTCTCGGCCCAGGTTACCGGGGCGAGGTCCTGGCGCTCGACGTGGAGAACGGCGAGGTCCGTGGTCGGGTCGCGGCCGACGAGTGATGCAGGCGCAGTCTGGCCGTCGGCTAGGCCGATTCGGATGTTCTCGTCAAACTCCACCACATGGTTGGCTGTGACGATGTGGCCGGCGGCCGACCACACGATGCCGGAAGCGGGCATGCGGCGGCGCGCCTCGACGCGCACGACCGACGGGCTGACAGCCTCCAGCATGGCTGCCAGCGCATTCGAGAAGTCGACTAATGCGTTTGGCATGGCGGTTCCTTTCTTGTTGCGTCGCCCTGCTTTACGGCGAAGGCGAATGTGCCGATATGCCAAGCATACGGCAGGCGGGCGCGTGAGCGCTTCACCAGAATGGTCAGGGCGGACCAGTACGAATGGCTAGGGCGCGCGGCTAGATGTGGATGAGGCCGGCACGCGTGGCGCGCACGACGGCTTCGGTGCGGCTCTGCACGCCGAGTTTGCCGAAGATGGCGTTGGCGTGGAATTTGACGGTGTGTTCGGAGATGTCGAGGCGGCGGGCGATGGCGCGGTTGGCGAGGCCTTCCGCCATAAGTTGCAACACCTCCCGTTCGCGGTCAGTCAGCGGCTCAACGGGGGCGGATAGACCTTCGCTGCGCACGGCGGGGATGTCGCCTGCGAAGTGCGGGGAGATCACGCAGAGGCCGGCTGTCACCGCCCGGATCGCCGCCGCCAGCGTCTCAGGGGCGACCGATCGCATTAGAACGGCGCGTTGGCCTGCCTGCCACAACTCCTGAGCTTGCTCGCGGCCGGAGACCAGCGCGATGATCGGCGGCGCATTGCGGCGTTCATCCGACGCTCCTATGACCTCCTCTAGTTCTAGCAGCGTATTGGCGAGAGGCTCCGGCGACCAGGCGCAGTCCCAGAGGAGGACATCCGGGCGGTAGACATCGAGGGCGGCGGCAAGTTCGTTTGCAGCGGCGATGTGGCCGGAGGGCGCAATGTCGTCAAGCGCAGCAAGGAGAGCGTCCAGCCCGGCGCGGGCGAGCGAATCGGCTGAGATAATCAGAACGCGCAATACGTCTGGCGGTTGGGTCACGAGCGAACTCCCGGTGTGAGCGCCGGCTTCTCCGGCCTAGCGCATCGGTTCACGCGTGACCTAATTGTACAACGCGGGCGGGCGACGGCAAGTAAGCTTTGTCCGATACACAGACCGAATGCGAGACGAAAGAAGCGAGGCGAAAAAAGGGGACGCTGCGCACCCGGCGCAGCGTCCCCTTTGGCGTTAATTCTGTCAGGAGCATACCCGTCTGCTTGCGCAGCCTACGCCAGACTGACGTTAGCCGCCACCATCTCAGCGATCTCTTCGGGGTGACGGGCGACCTGTGCGCCGGCCGCTCGCAGCGCCGTGATTTTTTCGGCGGCTGTGCCTTCTCCGCCGGAGATGATGGCTCCGGCATGGCCCATGCGCCGGCCTGGGGGCGCAGTCTGTCCGGCGATGAAGGCGGTGACGGGCTTGGTCATGTGCTCGGCGATATACTGTGCTGCGACTTGTTCGTCCGTGCCGCCGATCTCCCCGATCAGCACAACCTGGTCGGTGGCCGGATCGTTCTCGAACATCTCGAGCACGTCGATGAATTTCGTGCCGATGATCGGGTCTCCGCCGATGCCGATGGCTGTGCTTTGGCCGATGCCGCGTGCGGTGAGTGCATAGACGACTTCGTAGGTGAGCGTGCCGGAGCGGCTGACGAGGCCGACGTTGCCGGGCGTGTGGATATGGCCGGGCATGATGCCGACCTTGGCTTCGCCGGGCGTGATCAGGCCGGGGCAGTTAGGGCCGACCAAGCGTGCGGATGTGGTGTCGAGATAGGCGCGCACCTGCACCATGTCTAGGGCGGGAATGCCCTCGGTGATGCAGACGATCAGTTCGATACCTGCGTCCGCCGCTTCGATAATGGCGTCGGGCGCAAAGCGCGCGGGGACGTAGATGATGCTGGCGTTGGCGCCGGTCGCCTGAACAGCCTCTAAAACCGTATCAAAGACGGGCGTATTGCCGACAGCCCATTCGCCGCCCTTGCCCGGGGTGACGCCGGCGACGACGTTGGTTCCGTATTCGATCATCTGCTCAGTGTGGAAGGCGCCCTCGCGGCCTGTGATGCCCTGGACGGCAAGTCGCGTATCTTTGCCCACAAGAATGCTCATGCGGTTTCTCCTTTTGCGGCGGCGACGGCTTTGCGTGCAGCGTCGGCGAGACTGCTTGCGGTGGCGAGATTGGCCTCGGATAGGATTTGGCGTCCTTCTTCCTCGTTCGTACCGACCAGGCGGACGACGAAGGGGACATTGACGTCGAGCGTGGCAATGGCGTCGAGGATGCCGCGCGCCACCTCGTCGCAGCGGGTGATGCCGCCGAAGATGTTGATCAGCACAGCTTTGACGCGATCGTCCGCCAGTATCAGGCGCAGCGCCGCGGCCACTTTGTCCGCCTGTGCGCCGCCGCCGATGTCGAGGAAATTGGCGGGAGAGCCGCCGTAGAGCTTAACAATGTCCATCGTCGCCATCGCCAGACCGGCGCCGTTGACCATGCAGCCGATCTCGCCGTCCAACTGGATGTAGCTTAGGCCGAAGCGGCGCGCCTCCTGCTCGGATGCGTCCTCGGCGTCGGGGTCGCGCAGTTCCGCCAGGTCCGGGTGACGGAAGAGGGCGCTGTCGTCGAGCGAGATTTTGCCGTCGACGGCGAGCAGGTCGCCGCTGCCGGTGATAACCAGGGGGTTGATCTCAGCGAGGCTGGCGTCGCTGCTGACGTAGGCGTTGTAGAGGCTCTTGGCGATGGCGGTGAAGCGGCGCGTGTGCTCTTTGGGCAGGTCGATGCCCTCGGCGAGAATGCGCGCCTGGTGATCGCGCAGGCCCAAGAAGGGGTGAACCGGTACGGTGATGATCTTGTCGGGCGTTTCGGCGGCGACCTGTTCGATATCGACGCCGCCCTCGCTGCTTGCCATAAGGACGACCCGTCTCCTCGCCCGGTCTAGCACTGCGCCGAGGTAGATTTCGGACTTGATGTCCGCCGCTTGATCGACGAGGACCTTTTTGACGGTCAGCCCTTTGATATTCATGCCCAAGATGGCGGCTGCCGCTTCTTCGGCTTCGTCCGGCGTTTTGGCAAGCTTAATGCCCCCTGCTTTGCCGCGCCCGCCAACCAGCACTTGGCTCTTGACGACCACCGGCCCGCCAAGCCGCGTGGCTGCGTCGCGCGCCTCGCTGGGCGAAGCGGCCACCACGCCTTCCGGGATGGGAATGCCGAAGTTGGCGAAAATGCGTTTTGACTGGTACTCGTGTAGGTTCAACGTGAGTCCTCCTTTGGCAGTGGCGACGGATTGTAAGGCGTGCCTTACGGCGAGACAGTCTCCGCCTTTCACCTGGCGCGGCGTTTCGCAGACCCTGCGCACGCCAAACGGGCGAGACGGCGGGTCGTGGCTGGCGCAGGATGACTATGAAATGTGTGACGCAGGGCATTATAGTCCTGCAAAATGCGATGGGCCAAATCACTATTGCGCTTCCGGACTTTGTCTGGGCGGAGATGGGCGAACGGCGGCTAGGCGCGTTTTTTTCCGGCGTCACCTTGCGAGGGGTATAATCGGCTTTTGGTGAACGAGTGGAAACAGGGTTCAGCGTGTCTCATCTGAATTATCGATTCTGCCCACATTGCGGCGAGTCGTTGGAACTGCGGGAAGCGCACGGGGCGTTGCGTCCTGTCTGCCCGGCGTGCGGCTTTATTCACTTCCGTGATCCGAAAGTCGCCGTGATCGCACTGGTTGCGGCGAGCGATCGCGTGTTGTTGATCCGGCGCGGGGTTGAACCGGAACGCGGCAAGTGGGCGCTGCCCGGCGGCTTTATGGATGCCGGCGAGATGCCGGAAGAAGCGTTGGTGCGTGAGTTGGTCGAGGAAACCGGCCTGAACGTGCACATTGACCGCTTCTTGGGCGTTTTCCCGATGGCGCCGCTAGCTCGGTCCGGCGGGGGAATTGTGCTTGCCTATCTGGCTTCCCTCGACGACGAATTGGCCCGCATGCTGTGTGTGCAGGATGACGCGCTTGAGGCCGGTTGGTTCGCACCGGATGACCTGCCTGCCCCTTTGGCATTTGATTCAACGTTTGCGCTGTTGCGCGCCTGGCGTCACGGCGAGATATAAAGCATGTCGACGCATTACTCGGAAAAAGGAAAACCGCATGAGTGAAATCGAATATAGAGATACCAATACGAACGCCGGCGAGGGAAATGGCAAGACGATCCCTGCACGCTGCCTGGTGACCGGCGGCGCGGGCTTTCTTGGCATTAACCTGATTCGCTATCTGTTGGACCGGGGACACCCGGTTATATCGCTGGACATCGCATCATTCGACTACCCGGAGCGCGACCGCATCACGGAGGTTCGCGGCGATATTCGCAATCGCGATGATGTAGAGAGAGCGATGGAGGGCGTAGACGTCGTCGTGCACACAGCGGCTGCGTTGCCGCTCTACAGCCCGGAGGACATCTACACAACTGACATCGACGGGCTGCGCATGGTATTGCAGGTTGCTCTTGAGCACGGGGTGCAACGCGTGGTGCATATCTCCAGCACGGCAGTGTACGGCATTCCCGATCACCATCCGCTTTATGAGGACGATAAGCTGGACGGCGTCGGGCCATATGGCGAGGCGAAGGTTGAAGCGGAGCAGATCTGCCAGGCGTATCGGGAGCGAGGTTTGTGCGTGCCGATCATCCGTCCCAAGTCCTTTATCGGGCCGGAACGGCTGGGCGTCTTTGCCTTGCTCTACGATTGGGCGAAGGACGGGAAGAATTTCCCCGTGCTAGGAAGCGGGAAAAACCGTTACCAGTTGTTGGATGTGGAAGACCTGTGCGACGCGATCTACGCTGCGGCGACAGGCGACTGTGCGCAGGTGAACGATGTTTTCAACGTTGGGGCGAAAGAGTTCACGACGCTGAAAGAGGACTACCAGGCTGTGCTCGATTACGCCGGATATGGCAAGAAGATCGTAAGCTTGCCCGCCGCGCCGGCGATTTGGACGTTGCGGCTGCTGGAGAAGATGCATCTGAGCCCGCTGTACCGGTGGGTGTATGAGACGGTCACCGAGGATTCGTTTGTCTCGATTGAGAAGGCTGAACGCGTGCTGGGGTTCGCGCCGAAATATTCCAACAAGCAGGCGTTGGTTCGCAACTACCAGTGGTATATCGACCACATGAATGAGTTCAGCGGACAGTCCGGCGTATCGCACCGCGTGCCGTGGAAGCAGGGCATCCTCGGCCTTGCGAAGCTGTTCTTCTAGGCGCGGCTAGTTGGATCACCGGGAACGATAACGCCGGGCGCGTAGCGGCTAGGCTGTGCGTCCGGCGTTTTCATGCCGGCAAGACTGCTTAGCCGCTAGGCCTTTTCAATCGGGATGTCTTGGCCTGATTCGGGAGAAGGCGGCGCTTCGTCCTCGGGCTTTGCCGCGGGCGTCTCATCAGAGCGAGCCTGCATCTCTTCGATCAACCTCTCTAGCCGGTCGCTGACGGCGCGCAGCCCTGTGGCGAGCCCTGCCGCCAACTCGTGCGTTGTCTCGCTCGTGCGAATCTTTTCGGTCACCGTCTCGGCGACCTCTTCGGCTTTGCCTACGAAGCGCTTGGTTTTCTCGCGCTCCCCCAGATCGCGCAGCCCGTCCTCCAATGACTCCGCCAAGGTCTTCAAGCCTTGACGAAGGTCTTGCTCGATCTCCTTGCGCTGTTCGCTGTTCCAAGCCACCTCCACAGCCTCGACGAAGCGTTTGCTCAACCTGCTTAGCTCGTCTACCAGTTCCTTGCCGGGTTCTGCCTCCGGTTTGGGAGTGGGTTCGCCCTCCGCCTTCGGTTCTTCTGTCGTCATTGCTTGCATCCTCCTATTGAATGTTCATCGACACCCCACATTACGCAGCCTGGCGAGCTTCGGTCGCGCAGGCGACGAGCCTTGCGCGGCTAGGGAGCAACGGTAATCATGGCGCTGTCACCGGCCGGCTGTCCGTCGACGAAGGCGGGCAGCCGGACTTGCGACTTCGGCTCGTATAGCCCGATTTGTAGAACTGCCTGCGCTGGGCTGTCCCCATTGACTGCCGGCGAGGGCAGGGGAATGGCGTGCTGCGAGACGATGAATTCGCCGGCACGCCAACTGCCGGTCGGCGCCGGGCCAATGGCGGAAACCGGCGCACCGTCATGCTGCACGACGAGATCTCCCGACGGCGATAGTACGTGTACGAAAATGTGGTGAGGCGGCAACAGCGTTTGCAGCGCTTCCCAGTATAGCGCAAGCCGCAGACGATCGCCATCGGCGTCAAGGTCATAGCCATAGAGAACAGCGTGCGTGCCGAACTGAACGGGAGTTTGCAAGAGATGATCGGGCTGTGGCCGGGCGTTGACGACGGGGCGCACGATCACGGCGACCTCGGCAAGGCGTTGCGCCGTCCCAAGGACATGTCCTGAGCCGTCCGTGACGCCGGCAGCCAGGGTGTAGCGACCTGCGGGCAGATCTGCGGGCAGGTAGAGCGAGATAGGCGCAAGCGTGAGGTTCTGTGTAGGCCAGGCTGAGATAGGATATTCCCAAAGAGGCCAGCCTTCCCAGCCGGCGACGGTTGCGCCGTTGCGGTCGAGGAGCTTGACTGCAACAGCTGCGTCTGCCGGCGTCTCAGCGGTCTTTTCGAGCGCCAGAGCGAAGTCGAGATAGGTTCCCGCGAGATACGGCTGGTCTGCATCGAGATTGGCTGCGCCGCGGATCTGCAGGGGGCCGGTTCGGTCCGAGGCGGGAGCGGGGTAGTCGATGGGCAGCCGGTGCAGAGAGACGGGCTCCGCCGGGTTTTCGACGCGCAGATGGCCGAGCGGGACCATGTGGGCAGGCGCATCGACGATGGGCTCGCCTGTGGCGGCGACTGTGCCGGCGGCAAGCGTATAGTCGCCGGGAGGCAGGCCGGGCGGGATAAGCAGGCCGAAAACGTCGGTTATCGGCTGCGCGTCGTCTTTGGATGGTACAGAAAAGCGGCCCGGAGGCTCGTAGTCGCGGCCCGCCCATTCGCGTCCCTGCCCGTCCTGCAAGCGTATGGCGACATGCCAGACTTCGGGCTGAATGTCCTCTGGCCATTGCAAAGCGACGGTAACCACGGTGTTATTCGCAGCGACTGCGGCTGGATCGATGGCCGCGGCAACAGGGGCGGGCGTTATGTCGTTTGCCGTGACGGGCGTCAGGCGCATGTCCGGCGGGCGTTTGGCCCAGGCCGTGAGTCGCGTCGAAGCGCCGTGCCAGCGGTTGTCGACGTTGAGCGCAGCCTGCGTCAGATAGTTCTCGATCTCGCCGGGAAGCGTGCTGCCCAAAGACACCGGAGAGGGGAACCAGAGCGTGCCGCGCGCGAGCGCGTCGTCGATGCGGGCTTGCATGCGGCTATCCCAGACGAGGACCTGCTGACCGACGGGGTTCGGCTGCGGCGAGAGCAGGTTGCCGTCTGCACCGCGAGGGCTGTAGGCGCGCCAATAGCCGACCTGCCAGGGGAAGAGAGCCAGGACGGTATCGTCGTCGGAACCCTGGCGCATGACTTGAGCAATGATGGGGCGATAGTCGTCCTCGACATAACGCGGGACGGCGTAGTAAGCAACCAGACCGGAGGCGGCCACGAGAGTAATCGCCGTCGCCAAGGCCAGCCGAACCCATCGGGCGGATTGGGCGGCAACAATGCCGAGTGCAATCAGGAGCAGGAAGTAGGGCAGAACAACTAGGAGCAGCCGTTCGCCGCCTTGCGGAAAGAAGGGGAAGCGCAGGTTAAGCAAGAAGGCGAGCAGCGCGGGTATGGATACCAGCAGCCACAGCAAGCTTATGCTGCCTGGCGAACCATCTGTTTGGGACGATGAGGTGCGCAGCTGTACGCGTGCTGTGAAGGCCAGGGGAATAACGGCAAGCAAACCAAGATAGGCAAGGGCTGTAAACAGGGCGCGATCGATCTGTACATGACCGGCGGTGAAAGCCAATAGATGGCGCATGATGTAGGTTGCCGGGCCGATCGGCGCGTCTTGATCCGATTGGACCTTGTCGCCGACGTAGCTGATGAGCTTGGGCAAGGCGTAGGCGATCCACGGCAGGCAGAGGAGCGCGATGAGACCTGCAGCGGCGAGAAGGATGCGTCGGTGCGGCGGACGTCTACGCGAGCGCCACAGCAGCCAGATGAACTGGGCTGCGATGAGGAACGCGCCGTAGTAGAGCGTGTGTACGAGAAGCGAAGCGGTTACGATATAGGCGGCCAGATGCAGGCGCTGAGGCCGGTTGGCTTCCGTCGCTTCCAACTGCCAGAGCAGGAAATAGGACGCCAATAAGCCAAGCAGGAGCGCAAGGCTGTACATGCGCACTTCTTGGCTGTAGTAGACGTGCAGCGGGTTGATGGCGAGCAGCGCTGCAGCTAGAACGGAGACCGCGGCGCGCCGCGTCAGGGCATAGGCGAGAATGGCAAGCAGCGGCACGGCCAGAATGCCTGCGTATATCGATAGCAGACGGTCTGCGGCCGGGCGGGCGCTGTCGAAGAACTGAGTCCAGACATGGAGCAGGGCGTAGTAGAGCGGCGGGTGAATATCCTGCGCGGTTAACGACAGCATCTCTGCCAGGGGTTGTGTGGCGAAGAAGACGCTGTACCCCTCATCCCACCACAGCGGCTGCCATTCGAGGCGCAGAACCCGGAGCAGAAAGGCGAGCAGCGTGATCGCGACCAGCGCGAGGCGCAGCCTGCCGGATACGCGCCGAGGCTCATGCAGCTTGCTAGCGGCGCTGATAGCGGACGTAGAGTTCCTGATTGGGGTCATTATCGCTCAGCGTGAAGACCGCGGGCGGGCCGATCGGCTGTGACTGAGAATCGACTAGTTGGACGATCCATTCGCCGGCTGCCGGTTCGTTGGGGAATTCGACCTTTAGATTTTGGTAGCGCTGGCGTGCATCCTGAAAAGGCCAGGTGAAGGCCGGTTGTCCGCCGAAGGACTGAGCCGAAACGGGCAAATCGGCGCCATTGCGCGTGACCTTCAGGCTATAGCCGGCCAGCGCGTCGCCGTTGGCATGTACATACAGGTAGATGCGCACAAGGCCCGTTTCCGGGAACTGCTCTTGCATTTCGAGATCGAAGCGCGCCTGTGCGGCTGCATCCGCCTGTGGGGCGGGCGCGGCTTCCGGACCTCCGATCTGCGGGTTGGAAGCGACAGGGGCGTCTGCAACGGCGACGGCATCCACGGGGCCGTCGGTGTCGACCAGGTCGGCGCTGACCCAGGCCGGTTGGCCGTCGACACAACAGACGGTCCACCATTCGGCGTCAGCGCTGCGACCGGTCACTTCGTACTCGGCGCCGCGTTCGACAGTCGCCACGATGTCGTATGCGGTGCTGGGGCCGGCGCGAAGGTTGACCAGCGGTGAGTTGATGACTGCGCGCGGTGATTCCTGTACAGGGGCGGGCGGCGGCGCTTCTTGGATGCTCTGCGGGTTGGGAGCTGATTCCATTGCAGGAGCCGATGCCGCCTGTTGGGAGGCGGGAAGCGGCGCCGCTTGCTGGATGGCTGCTGCAGGGGCTGCTTCCGGCTGTGCCGCCTCCGTCGCAGTCGGCGTGAAGGTCGGGTGCGGCGTTCTGAGGAGGGGCGGCCCCGTGGCGGCTTCAGTATCCCTACCAAATAGGCCGCACCCGCTAAGCATCATGAGCGCTCCGAGCAGGACGATGACCGTGGCTGTTGAACGGATTGCCGGCCTAAACGTTCTAGTCACAGCGCTGTACAAGAGAATGGCATGACAACGATTCAAGTTCATTAGCGTACTCTAACCCAGCCGATGTAGATTTCACGATTTGGATTACTGGGCGTCGTCGTAAAAGTGACTGTCTGAGAAAGTTGGTTCCCTGCACCATCCGAAACGTATACCGTCCAGGTTCCCGTTCCCAGCAGTTCGAGCGGGGTGAGCTTGCTGGGCGGGTCAAGCGTGTTGGGATCCGGCGGATGGTACTCGTATTTATAGTTATAGAGAACCCGGTTGCCGGAGCCGGGCGGAGCGCTGTAATCGAAATGGGCGGCGCTGGGAATGTCGCCCAGCCGATTGGGGCGCTCAAAACCTTCGAACGTCACGGTGAGGTAGTGGTTCGGCGCGGCTTCTTCTGCAGGCGGGACGCCGACGTACAGCTTTACCCAGACGGTAATGTATTCGTTGTTGGTCGGAAAGAACTGGGGGCCAATCGCCAACTCGAACGGGTAGGGCGTCGGCGTGAAGGTGGGTGTGGGGGTGGGCGTTACGGTCGGCGTGCCCGTGGGCGTAGCCGTCGGCGGCGCTTCGGCGACCGATTCGGGCACGAGAGCGATGTCGTTGTTGACGGTGACGTGTTGTGCAGCCACCCACATCGACTGCCCGCTGATGCAGCAGATTTCGAGCCAAGACCGGTCCGGGCTGATGCCGATGACGGCGACGGGGATGTTTGGTCCAAGCTGGGCGATTTGCGGATATTCGACGCCGGGGCCGGTGCGCAGAGCGACCAGGCCGGAAGCCACCGTGATGTAGGGCGTTGGCGGCGGCGTAGGCGTCGCGGTCGGCGCCGGCGTGCCGGTGGGCGTCGGCGCGGTCGTACCGGGCAGCGGCGTTTCGGCCTGGTCCTCGACAGGAATGGAGGGCGTTGCCGAAGGCAGTTCGGGCAGTACGGCGCTTGGGTCCATGCCGGGGGGGACGATGATCACGCCTGGCTTTCCCTCTGACGGCGGGGTGACGATGACGAGGGTTTGAATGATGGGGGGCGTGGGCGTAAAAGTCGGCACGAACGTAATCTCCTGCTCAGGCGTGGGCGTGACGCGCTGGCGCTGCACGAGGTCGGCGGCGGAACAGCCAAGCGTGAGGAGCAGAAAGACGCCGATGATGAGCGGCATTCGATGGGCGGCATGGGGGCGCGGCGGGCGGACGACGGCAGCAGCGTCTGCGGGCGCGCTATATGTCGCATGAGCGGCATCTCGATTTGTGCGCGTCGAGTCTGCGAATACTGCTGAATCGGCGCGGGCGTCGTTTGCGTCAGTTGGTACGCATCCAGCCAATGAAAACTTCCCGGTTGTTGTTGCCCAGCAGCGTGTTGAATTCCACCGCAGGGGATAGCTGCGTGCCGTTGCCGTCGACTACAAAGACTCGCCAGTAGCCGTCGATGACGTGGAGCCGCGTGTCCGTGGTGAACGGGTCTTCTTCCTTCGGGTCCGGCGGGAAAAACTCGAACTTATAGTTGAAGCGGACGCGGTTGCCGCTTGCCGTACCTGCGGGAACATTATACCCGAAGCGGTCGGCGCTGGGGCTTTCGCCCTTGGTGTTGGGCCGGTCGTCGAACGTGGAGCGGTCGTCGCGGTTGCGGAACTGCACCTTTAGGTAGTAGCCGGGGAGAGGGATGCCGCCGTCGGGGCCTGGCGCGGCGATGCTGGCCCAGATCGAAAACAGATCGTTGTTGGTTGGAAAGAAAAGCGGTCCTTCGGATACCTGGAACGGGTAAGGCGTTACCGTGGGCGTGGGCGTCACGGTTGGCGTTTCGGTGGGCGTGCTGGTCTCGGTCGGCGTAGGCGGCGCGTCGGGGAGGACAAGGACTGCGGCGCTGGCGTCGTTCACGACCTGTACGTGGTTTTGCGCTACCCACACGGAATTGCCGTTGACACAGCAGATCTGAAGCCATGCGCCCTCAGGGTTGCGTCCGACGATGGCGACGGGAATGCCTGGCCCTAGTTGCGCGACGAGCGGATAATCTACGGCGGGCCCGGAACGGAGGCTGACGAGGCCGCTCTCAACCAGGACGTAGGGCGTGGGCGTGATGGTGGGCGTGCCGGTCGGTTGTGGCGTGGGCGAGGGCGTCGGCGTGTCGATAGGCGATAACCCGCCTGGCGGAATGAGCGGCGGAAAGGTGGGCGGCGGTATTTGCACTTCGCGCGGGAGCGGGGTGCGCGTCGGCGGGGTCGGCGAGGGTAAAAGCGACGCCTCGGTAGCGGTTGGAACAGTTGGCGGCGGCACAGTCGGCGTTGGCGACGGCGTCCAGGTGGATGTCGGGGGCAGCGGAATCAGCGTGCGCGGGTCGACGCCGGGCGGCACGACGATCACGCCGGGCGTCTGGGGCGGCGGCGTGATGACGACGAGTTGAGAAGCGGCATCCGCCGGCGTGAATGTCGGCGCCGGCGTACGGGTGGGCGGGGGCGCGGCTGGGCGGCGTTCGAGGAGCGTGCCGGCGGAGCAGGCCAGGCTTGACAACGCCAGGATGAAGAAAACAAGCAATGGGACGATGTACTTGGGAGAGTTGTGCATAGGAGCGGCGCGAAGCGGCCTAGCCGTGCGGGAATTCGAGAATGCTGCTTCAGGAGGATCCAATAGCTGAACCTTGAGTCAACTGGTCCGAATAAGCGAGCAGTGGTCTGCGGTGGCGACGCCGCGAGTATAGCACGGATCAAGAGTGAATCCCAAAGCATTTGGTTTTGCTGTGGGATAGCCGGCGCGAAGTCTCCATGGCCGAATCAGCGGTTTGGCGGAGGGATGCCTCTGCTATGGTCGCAGAAACGATTGTGTGCGTCCCCAGAAGATTTGGCGCAGCGGAAAGGGTGGGCTAGAATGGGAACGTTGCCCGGACAGCGTGAAGGTCGTTGGCGGGCGCGTCTTGTAAGCAAAGCGAACGGGTCGCTTTGCCGCCGTGATAAACGGATACCTCGTAAACGAAAGCAGGGGTTACGATGGCTCGAACGAAAGTGTTGTTGGTACAGGATGTGCTCGATCTGGGCGAAGCGGGCGATGTGCGTGTGGTCGCCGGCGGGTACGCCAGGAACTACTTGATGCCGCGCGGGTTGGCGATCTTGGCGACAAAAGGCGCTCTGAAGCAGGCTGAAGAGATCCGGCAGGCAGGCATTCGACGGCGTGCGCGTGAGCGCGCCCATGCGGAATCACAGGCCGAACTGGTACGCGGTCAGCGGCTCGTGTTTGGGGCCCGCGCTGGAGAGAACGAACGGCTTTATGGTTCGGTGACGGCTCACGAGATCGCCGATAAGCTGAGCGAGGCCGCTGGTTTTGAGGTGGATCGTCGCCGCATCCAGCTTGAGCATCCGTTGCGCGATCTGGGCATCTATACGCTGGAACTGCGCTTCATGGCCGATGTGTCGGCAGAGTTCCAAGTTGCTGTGGTGCGAGAAGGCGAGAACTGGGCCGCCGCCGAGGCGCGTGAGGCTGCTCGGGCGAAGGCTCAGGCGGAGAAAGAGGCTGCCGCCGCCGCTGCGCGCGCAGTAGTCGAGGCGGAAGAGGCGGAAGAGTCGGCGGAGGAAGAAGCCGCAGCCGAGGAAACTGAAGAGGAATAGCGCTCTCGGACGGCTGCGCTGCGATGGCGCGGCAAGCCGAACTGCCGCCGCGGAAAAGATCGAACCGAACAGGCGTCGCCTTGTGACTTGGGCGGCGCCTGTTGTTATTCTGCGTTCAGGGCAATGTCGACGCGTGCAATGTCGATGAAGCCGTCTGCAGCCGGCGCATAGATGATGACGGCCGCTCCATCCGCTTGGGGCGCGGGGGCGGGCGGAACGGGAAGGCGATATGGATCGACTACGAAGGACGAGTCGCCGGTCGTGGTCGGGCGGGTGAGGCCGCCGGCGGGCCGGCGACGATCGACCTGCAACAGTGCGCCGCCGGCGTCGGTCAGGAAGTCGCCGCCTCGCGTGGGCCGTACACTGATGGCATACTCCTCCGGCCATTGTCCATCTTCGAGTCGCCAGTAGAGCATGAGGTCTTTCGATGCGGGCATCGAGGCAACCACAGGTTCTCCGCGAGGCGACGGCGTGACGCGATACCCGACTAGGGTCACGCCGTCCTCGATTGGATAGTCGAGGTATTCGGATGGCTCCATGTTAGCAAGCATGTCGCTGTCCGCGTCGTCTGGGGCGGAAGCGGGGATGAATACCAGCCAGTCGGGCGAGACGGCTTCAACGGCGGGTTGCGGTGCGTTTGCCAACTCGGCAAGTAGAGTCTGGGCTGCGTCCCATGTGGAAAAGACCGGGTTGCCGGCTAACTCCTGATCCGCCTGTTTGCTGCTCACAACACGCAGATCGGGGCGTAACGACCAAATTTGCGTGAGGTACTGAAGGGCGAGGGCGTCGTCAACTGGGGCGAATACGGCTGCTCCTGGGGGCAGAGGCTGGTCGATGAGCAGGGCGGCGCGCGCCAGCGCTGTATCTTGCGGCCGGTTTCGGCTGTCGGCGGCGGGCAGGGAAGCGTCGCCGCGCCAGACGATCAGGGCAGTCAGCACGAGAAGCGGCGCGCCCTGGCGCATGATCTGCCACAGGCCGTTGCGCTGCATAGTCGGGTGTTTCTGACGCCCGCCTGGCATCGCAGCGTGCTGTATGCGCTCAATGGCTGCACCGGCCCCCACGAGGACGAGAGGATAGGCGGGCAGGATCACCTGGAACCAGTTGCCGTAACGATAGGCCCATGCAAAAACTACATATAGGCCGAGAACGCTGTAGAAAACGAAGGGCAACGGTCGTCTGAGGTAGGCAATGCCGATAAGACCGGCAATGAGCAGGATCCAGCCAAGTTCGTCTACGATCAAGTGCGGGAAGCCGTTGCCGAAAAAGCTCCGTCCCGGCTCGAAACCCCAGAGCAGTTCTTTTCGGCCCTGGGCTGTGCTGACGAACGAGAGAAACCAGGCAAAGTGGGTCTCCCATTCGCCTGCGCCGCGCCATTCGGGGTGCTGCGCCCCGCGGATGTAGACGTAGGCATAGGAGATCAGCGGCAGCGCCGCCGCCAGTATGCTGCCCAAGACGGCGCGCAAGTCGCGTAACAGCTTCGGGTTGCGCCACAGTACGGCGGCGACAATGGGCGGCGCAATCAGGGCGACCGTCAACATGTGCGCTAGGCTGAGGCCGCACAGGAAGGCCAGCGCAAAGAGGCGGCGCAGATTGTCCGGCTCGCGATCCCAATGGATGTAGAGGACGACAATGGCAAGCGTCTGGGCGACCGCGCTGCTGTATTGCTCGGTGGTGACGGCGTAATACCAGAAGAAGTAAGTGACCGCAAAGAATGAGCTGAGCAGGAAGGCGGCCTGCCAGTTGCTGTCCGGGCGTTGTGTGGAGCGAGTGACTTCGCAAATCAGCCGGTAGAGCAACCCAAGCGCCGCCAACGCCCAGAGCGTGCTATAACTGCTCAGGATCGGGATAGGGTTCGGATGGGAGACGCCTGCCGCGGCGATTCCGCTGCGGATGGCGTGGAACCAGAGCCAGCCGCCCATTGTGTAAAGCGGGTAGCCGGGGGCATTGCTGGGGCGAGCCTGCACCTGGGCGTATTGGTGGGTGATGAGGTCGCCGCCGTGAAGCTCATAGGGCTGGAGGCCGTTGTCGAGGGTGAACGCGTAGACCGCTGCGGCGACTATGAGCAGGAGGATGCCGGCGACGGTGCGGGGCTTGAAGCGGCGCGGCGCAGCGCTATCTTGGTTGGGTGTGAAAGAGCCGGGTGGTACAGAGATCGTCACGGTCGCGGTTCCGAGGATTAGCGTTTGGCCGGCTGATGCAGGCTACGCAGATGTTGAGCAAGATGCTAACATGCGCGCACAGGCGCGTCAAAGCGAACGGGCGGCGGGTGAGCGGACTGCGGGCGGTTGCCGGAGGATGAGTCTGCGGGAGTCATCTGCGGCGAATGGGATCCGAACGGCACAAATGTTCCAAAAATGAGGCCGCCAGGTTGGGAACCGCCTGCAAAATGGGGTATAATACGCTTTATGTTATGGGCTTCGGCATCTGATGGAGACGCGGCGTCATCGACATGTGCGGCGAGGTCTCCCGGTGTGTTTTACGATGCCGGCCCATATTGGCGAGTATTTTAGCGTTGGAGTCATTGAATGGACGAGAGCTTCGATCCCCAGGATGACGGCGGGGAGATGGATGATAGGATTTCGGCCTTGCCGTCAAACGGCGCTTCTTTGGGTTCGGTAAACGGCGACGACGCCTACGCGGGCGTCGTGCGGGCCGTCTCTATCGACGATGAGATGCGGGCCAGCTACCTCGATTACGCGATGAGCGTGATCGTGGCGCGTGCGTTGCCCGACGCGCGCGACGGTTTCAAGCCGGTGCACCGGCGTATCTTGTACGCCATGAATGATATGGGGCTGCAGCCGAATACGCCGTACAAGAAAAGCGCCCGTATTGTTGGTGAAGTGCTCGGCAAGTACCACCCGCACGGCGACACCGCCGTCTATGACGCCATGGCGCGCATGGCGCAGAACTTTAGCCTGCGCTATCCGTTGGTGGACGGACAGGGCAACTTTGGTTCGGTGGACGGAGACAGCCCGGCGGCTATGCGTTATACCGAAGCTCGGCTGGCGGCTATTGCCGAAACTGTGCTGCGCGATATCGATCAGGACACAGTGGACTGGCAGGCGAATTTCGACGACAGCCTGCTTGAACCGCAGGTATTGCCCGCCATGCTGCCCAATCTGCTGCTTAACGGGACGAGCGGCATTGCCGTGGGCATGGCCACAAACATCCCGCCGCATAATCTGTCGGAGATCGCGGACGCCGTTGCGTACATGATCGACAACTGGGATCGACGCAACGAGATTGGCCTTGAAGAACTGATGGAGTTTGTCAAGGGGCCGGACTTCCCTACGGGCGGCATCATCCTCGGCACAGAGGGCATCCGGCAGGCGCTTGGAACAGGTCGGGGCCGCGTGATCTTGCGGGCCAAAACCAACATCGAAGAGATGAACAACGGCCGGTTCCGCATTATCGTCACGGAGATTCCGTATCAGGTGAATAAGTCGGCGTTGATCGAACGCATGGCGGAATTGGCGCGCAACGGCGTGCTGGACCAGATAAGCGATCTGCGCGACGAGAGCGACCGCACCGGCATGCGCATCGTGATTGAGCTGAAGCGCGCCGCTGCACCCAAGAAGGTGCGCAACCGGTTGTTCAAGCATACGCAACTTCAGACTACATTCGGCGTCAACACATTGGCGCTGGTCGACGGCCAGCCGACGACGCTCTCTTTACGCAAGGCGCTGATCGTCTATATTGATCACCGCTTCGAGGTGCTGACGCGGCGCACACGCTATCAGCTCGGCAAGGCGCGCGAGCGCGCACATATCTTGGAAGGGCTGCGCATCGCCTTGCAGTTCCTCGATGAGGTCATCCAGACCATCCGCCAAAGCGAGAGTGCGGAGGCGGCGCGTTCGGAGCTTATGGAACGCTTTGGGCTGAGCGAGGTGCAGGCGCAGGCGATCTTGGATATGCAGTTGCGCCGTATCGCCGCATTGGAGCGGCAGCGGATCGAAGACGAGTACACGGAGATAATGCAGCGCATCGCCTATCTGGAAGATTTGCTGGCGCATCCGGAAAAGATCCGCGGCCTGATTCGGGAGGACATTCTATGGCTGCGTGAGAAGTTCGGAGACGCGCGGCGGACAACCATCGCTTCGGACGCCAGCGGCGACTTCACCGAGGAGGATCTGATCACACAGGACAATGTGTTGATCAGTTACAGCGCGGGGTCATATATCAAACGCATCTCGGCGGACACCTTCCGGGCGCAGGGCAGAGGCGGTCGCGGCAGTCGCGGCACGACCATGCGCCAAGAGGACGAGGTGATCAGCCTGTCGGCGGCGCGTACGCTGGACTATATCCTGTTCTTTACCAACAAGGGGCGGGTGTATAGCAGCCGGGTGTACGAGTTGCCGGAGGGCGGACGCAATGCACGCGGCGCGCACATCGCCAACGTGCTGAGCCTGATGCCCGACGAGACGATCTCGACAATGTTGGTTGTGCCGGATTTCGAGCAGGCAGAATATGTGACGCTGATCACGCGCAAAGCGCGCATCAAGCGGATGGACCTGAGCGTGTTTGCCAATGTGCGGCCCAGCGGTTTGATCGCCATGAACCTGGACGATAGCGATTCGCTGGATTGGGCGCGGTTGACCAACGGCGACGAGGAGTTCATCATGGTCACGCGTCGCGGCAAGGCTTTGCGCTTCCACGAGACAGCGTTGCGTCCCATGGGGCGAGTCGCCGCCGGCGTGATGGCCATGCGCCTGATAGAGGACGACGAGATCGTCAGTTTGGACGTGGTGAAATCGGATGCGGACTTGTTGGTCCTGCACGAGCGCGGGTGGGGAAAGCGCGCTCCGCTTGACGATTACCCGGTGAAGGGGAGGTATACCCAGGGCGTATGGACGACCGACCATCGACGCTTGGACGAGGTTGGACCGATCGCTGCGGCGCGAGTGGTCAGCCCGGATGACCACGTAACGGTCATGACGGCGAACGGCATTATCCTGCGGACGCCCGTCTCCGGCATCAGCCGGATGGGGCGCAGCACACGCGGCGTGCGCGTCGTCAACTTGCAGGAAGGAGACAGCGTAGCCGCGCTGGCTGTGCTGACGCACGAAGACCTGACGCGCGGCGTGGACGGCGGCGCACAGGATGGCGACAGCCCTGTAGCCGCCATTAACGGCGAGCCGCCTGACGACTACCAGGCCGTCGCGCTCGAAAGCGACGCGGGGCAGGAAGGAGACGTCGACGCGTGACGTTGGCCGTAGCGCGCTCGACGTAGGAGACGGACAGAATGCAGACTGCCTCAGCGAAACGACCGCCCGGTCAGGACCTGGAGTACCTTCCGGAACTGGACCCGCAGCAGATGGCTGAGACCCTGATCGCGTTCGCCAACAGTAACGGCGGTACGCTCGTGTTGGGTATGGATGCCGAGGGCGGCGTGCACGCTCCGCACGCTGAGGAAGACGCATCAGATGCACTGGCTGCGGCGTTGCGCCTGTGCCGTCCGCCGGTGCGCACCGAGTGGCAGGTGCAAGAAACGCCGGGCGGCAACGCGGTATTGGTGCGCGTGGAACGCGGCGACGAACTGCATGCGCTGGCGGATGGCAGAATTCTGGTGCGGCGCGGCGCAGAGAACCGCCCGCTCGACGCGGACGAGGCTGCCAGGATGATGCGTACTCGGCCCGGCGTCGATTTCGAGTTGCAGGAAGTGCCCGGCGCCACGCGCGATGACCTGGAAGACGAGGTCATCGACACCTATTTAGAACGACGACAGCGTCGCAGCCCGCGTGCCAGCGTGCTGCCCAAAGACCGGCTTTTGCAACAGATCGGCGCGCTGACCGACGACGGCAAACCCACCGTGAGCGGTTTGCTGCTCTTCGGCAAGGATCCGCAGTTGTTCATGCCGCACAGCCGGGCGATTTTCGTCAAGTTCTCCGACACGCAGCCGCGCGGGCCGCAGGGCGCCTTCGGCTACGGGCGGCGGGAGGAGTTCACCGGCCCGCTGCCGCGGATCATCGACCGGGCGTGGCGCGTGATCTGGGAGGAGATGGACAAGCAGGCGGTGGTGAAAGGGCTGCATCGTCAGGAGCAGACCGAGTACCCGCAGTCGGCGGTGCGCGAGGCGCTGGTCAACGCGGTGGCGCATCGCGACTATCGGTTGACGGGCCGCAGCATCGAAGTGCGCATGTACACCGACCGCTTGGAAGTGACAAGCCCCGGCGGACTTCCGGCGCATATCACCTTGGATAACATCGTCGAAGAGCATTACAGCCGCAACCCGCGGATTGTGAACGGTCTCTTCCAGTGGGGCTACATCGAAGAATTGGGACTTGGCGTAGACCGTATGATCGAAGACATGGTCAACGCCGGCCATCTGCCCCCGAAATTCGAGGCGAAGAGCCACCGTTTTTCCGTGATTCTGTACAATACCAAAGACCCCGAGCGCGTCGTGCCGTCGTGGGAACACACGATGAACGAGCGGCAGATCAAAGCCGTGGAGTTTGTGCAGCGGGAGGGGACGATCACGAACCGGGAGTATCGTGAACTGTGCCCGCATGTCGGCGCAGAGACGCTCCGCCTGGATCTGGCGGATTTAGTGAGCAAAGGCGTGCTGCTCAAGATCGGCGATAAGCGGGGGACGCGCTACATCTTGAAGTGATTTTTCGGTATATCCCAAATATCCCAATTGGGATATTTGGGATTATGATTTGGTTTGAGCCTGCAGCAGGCCGATTCCTTGTGAGGGGCAGGCGAGAGTGCTATAATGCGCCGCGTTATCGCACATTTGTTTCGGCCGGCTGCCTTTGCCGACATATTGATAGAGAACTGTGACGCATGCGGCGACCGGCCAAGTTAGCGGCAGCGGAGCGGTAGAATCACCGAAGCGACGGATATGACTGAGACGACCGAGAAGACACGGGACGAGTACGCTCTGCCCGCCGAATATGTGTTGAGCCGAGAAGCCGGCGCCGCCGCAGTTGCCAACGCCGGTGAGGCGGAACTGGTTGACGATGAGCCGTCGATGGCGTGGCTGCTCCTGCGGGAATTGGTCGAGACGGTGGTGCTGTCCCTGGTCATCTTCCTGCTGATCCGGCAGGTGGTCCAGAATTACCGCATTGAAAGCCATTCGATGGAGCCGAACTTCTATGAAGGGCAGTTTATCCTCGTCAACAAATTGGCGTATAAGCTGGGAGCGCCGCAAAGGGGCGATGTGATCGTCTTCCATAACCCCAACAACACGGATGAGGACTACATCAAGCGGGTCATCGGCTTGCCCGGCGATACAGTTGAAATCCTCAACCAAAGCGTGCTGATCAACGGCGAGGTATTGACAGAGCCTTACGATATGAACATGCTGCGCCCTGACTCCTATTTTGGGCCGTATGTTGTCTCGCCGGATCATCTGTTTGTAATGGGCGACAACCGTCCAAACTCGAAGGATAGTCGCAGCTTTGGCGAGCTGTCGTCGGATTTGATCGTCGGCAAGGCATGGGTGAGGGTCTGGCCGATCACTGAGTTCGGCCGCGTGATGCATTATGAACTTGAGCCGGGCGCAACGGCTCAGGCGGCTCGCTGAGGGCCGCACCATTGATCTGGAAGGCAGGTAACAGCGTGAGCAGCAAAGAGACGAACGCCCGGCAGATCGCGGCGGAGGCGATGGCGCGCCTAGAACAATGGCGAGGCGGCGGCGCGCGCCCGGCGCCGGCTGATAGCGTGACGCTTCGCGCCGCGGACGTCGCGGCGCTGATTGACCACACGCAACTGAAGCCGGATGCAGGCGCGGAGAGCATCCGGCGTCTGTGCTCGGAAGCGAAGCTGTATGGCTTTGCCAGCGTATGCGTCCATTCGGGCTGGGTCCCGCTCTGCAAGGAGCTGTTGGCCGGAGAGCCGGTTAAGGTTGGATCGGTCACCGGTTTTGCGTTGGGGGCGAACTTGACGGCCGTGAAGCGGTACGAAGCGGAGCAAGCTATCGCCGCCGGCGCCGACGAGATCGATATGGTGATCGCGGTTGGCCGGCTGAAGGACGGCGACTATGCCTATGTGCTCGACGACATTGCGTCTGTTGTCAAAGCGGCGCATGCACAGGGCGTCAAGGTCAAGACGATCATCGAGACCTGCCTTTTGACTGATGTCGAGAAGGCTGTGGCCTGTGCGCTGGCGAAAGCCGCCGGCGCCGATTTTGTGAAGACGTCAACCGGATTTAACGGGGCGGGCGCTACGGCGGAGGACGTCGCTTTGATGCGCGCCATCGTCGGGCCGGATATGGGCGTCAAGGCGGCGGGCGGCATACGAACGCTCGACGATCTGCGCCGCATGGCTGCCGCAGGGGCCACGCGCATCGGGGCCAGCGCCGGCGTGCAGATTATGCAAGACCTGGCAGGCGGAGGCGCTCCTGGCGACCAGGAGTCCGACGACTCGAGCTCTACGGCGGGAGAGGCGTACTGATGTCTGAGCGGGTGCAGGACTACGCACTGATCATCGGCCATGTATGGCGCTGCACCGATTGCCGTGATGCGCTCTTGGCGAACCCGGAGGCCACCTGGGTGGGCTATAAGCTTTCGGAGGATCAGCGTGAGCGCATACGCCAACTGACCAATGAGTCATTCCAGACAATGTCCAACCTAGTGAAGGTGACAGGGCTGTCGGAGCGCGAGTTGGAAGCGGCCGTTGAGCACCCGCGGGCCAGGCTGCGCCATCTGGGCAGTAACCGCGGCGACTATTTCTTTCGCACCAGCAACGACGGCTAATTGACTGAACCACGGACGCGAACAGGCGGCACATGAAGCAGATCATTCCGGGCTTGTGGGACATCGAAGAGATAGGGGACGCGGTTCACTGCTATTTGTGGGAGTGGGCCGGCGGCGTGACGTTGATCGATACGGGGATGCCGGGCCACGCACGCACGATCCTCGATGCCCTGGTGCGCAACAACTATGCTTTGCATACCGTCACCCGTGTGATTGTGACGCATTCGGATTTGGATCACGCCGGCGGGTTGGCGAAAATCCGGCGTGCAACCGGCGCAAGCGTAGTGTGTCATGCGGTTGAGAAGGAATTGCTGGAGCATCCCAACCGGCGCTTGCTTGGTTCGGCGTTGCTCAGGGCGTCGATGACGCTGCTTAGCCCGTTGCCGGCTTTCCACCAGACGCCGGTCAGCCCGCAGGAGTTGGTTGTAGACGGAGACACGCTGCCCGAAGGGTTTACCGTGATCCATACGCCCGGCCATACGCCCGGTCACATTTCTCTTTTGCACCGAGAAAGGCGGCTGCTAATTGCCGGCGACGCGCTGGCGAACCGCGGCGGCAAATTGCAGGGTCCTGCATCGCTCTTTACGCCGGACGGCAAGAATGCCCAGCGCAGTATTTGGAAGTTGGCGAAGAAGTACGGCGATGACTACGAGACGATTGTCTTCGGCCACGGCCCCGCCATTATGAGCAATGGCGGCAAGCGCGTGAAGGCGCTTGCCAGCCAGGTTTTCGCTGCGGAAATTTAAGCGCCATCCTCGCGCCGGTAGACGATTTCCCCATCAAACAGGGTCAGATCGACCTGGGTTTCGGCAAGCTCCCGCCCAGGCGTCTGCGATTGGGTTAACTCGAACAGGTTCCGGTCCAGCACGATCAGGTCCCCGCGCTTGCCGGGCTTGATGCTGCCGATCACATCCTGCCAGCCGGCTGCTTGCGCCGCGTCGAGGGTATAGGCGCGGATCGTCTGTTCCAGCGAGATGCACTCGTCGGGATACCAGGGGCCGCGCGCCATGCGTTCGGGGCGCTGGCGATAGAGGGCGGCATGGAAGCCGAGGAAGGGGTTGGCGTCGGCTACGGGCGCATCGCTGCCGAAAGCCGGCCGGGCGCCGGATTCTAGCAGGGAACGGAAGTTGTACATATGTGCGCCGCGTGCGCCGAGCAGCCGGTCGGATACGTCGAGATCATCGATGGCGTGGATCGGCTGCACGCTGGCGGTGATGTTCAGTTGCGCCAAGCGCGGCAGGTCCTGCGGCGAGATGATCTGGACGTGTTCAATGCGATGGCTGACCGGCAGTTGAGGAGCCGAGGCGGCCAACTCTTCGAAGATGTCGAGGCATTCGCGGTTGGCGCGATCGCCGATGGCATGTACGCTGATGGGGAAGCCTAGCGCAGCGGCCTGTCGAAAGGCTTGCTCCATTTCATCCGGCGGTGTGAGGCAGACGCCGAAGTTATTGGGTTCCTGGGCGGACTCCTTCTCGAACGGGGCGAGAAGCCAGGCGGTGCGACTGCCGAGGCTGCCGTCTGCGAAGACCTTGACGTGGCCAAGCCGCAGCCGGTCATCGCCGAAGCCGTAGGATAGACCGAGAGCGGCGAGGTGCGGCAGTTGGCGAGCAGCGACGTTGCAGTTGACGCGCAGTTTGAGCGCGCCTTCGCGGTTTAGGCGCTGGTAGGCGGCGAGCGCTTCCGGTCCGTCGTCGTCGCTTTTCATGCGCTGATCGTGGATGGCGGTGATGCCGAGCGCGTGCAGGCGGCCAATGCCGAGCCGCAGCGCCGACGCGATCTCGTCTGGCGAAGGCGGCGGAATGAGTCCGGACACGAGGCGGATTGCCAATTCGCGCAGAACGCCTGTGGGGCGTCCATTGGCGTACTTGTCGATGACGCCGCCCGGCGGGTTGGGCGTATCGGCGGTGATCCCCGCCAGTTGCAGCGCTCTGTCGTTGACGACTGCGCCGTGCATGTCGGATCGCCAGAAGATGGCGGGCTGCTGCGGGCCGGTGACGGTCTGGAGGTCGGCTGCGGTGGGGAAGTCTGTGTCGCCCCACCAGCTCTCGTTCCAGCCCTGGCCGACGATCCAAGCGTCGGCGGGCAGACGCCGAGCATGCTCGGCGATGCGTTCGAGCATCTCTGCCTTGCTGCGTGTGGTCGCCAGATCGACCTGGGACAGGTTGCGGCTCCAGTTGAGAAAGTGAATGTGCGCGTCGCACAGGCCGGGAAGAACTAGGCGGCCTTTCAGATCGATCGTCTCGGTTGCGGGGCCGGCGAGGTCGAGAACGTTGGCGGAGTCGCCAACGGCGACGATGACGCCGCCGCGCAGGGCGACAGCGGATGCCCAGGGCAGGTCAGGTTCTACAGTGTAGATACAGGCGTTGTGGAGTATCAGATCAGGATCAGGCGGCAAGCGGCGCATAGGCGGCATCTCGTTTTCGTAGTCAGGCGGTTCGACGCTACACAAGGGAGTGTAGCATTGACTAAATGAGTTTGTCAGATTTGACAGGCGCGCGGGTGTAATGCTATGATTCCCGTCAGCGTTGAGAAGTGAACGGCGACGCGATGGAGACGTGGTGTAGCGGTTAGCATACTGGCCTGTCAAGCCAGAGGTCGCGGGTTCAAATCCCGTCGTCTCCGCACCCAAATGAGTAGAATGTGCCGGCAAGGGGCCCTCGGAAACGAGGGCTTTTTGTTTGCCGGGCGCTCTTAGCTGCACGGTTAAGAGGCTATTCCAAGTTCGCCAGAACCTCCGGGGCGGTTTTTCCGTCAAAAGAAGTGTACACAAGCGGGCGACTCGGTGGTATAATCAGAATAACCCATTGTGCGCCGGTCCGGTAAGCGAAGCCCTCATACTTTGCTGTAAACCCAACGGGCCGGCAAACGACAGCATCCCATCGAACGCCCAATTGAAGCGATTGCCATCACCGGCGGGCGGTTGTGTTGTGCGGCATTGGTCAAGAGGCGCTGTGCTCGACGCAGCAGACTCACAGACGGCTGCAGACGCACTCAGCGCTCGACAGTTGTGATCCGTCTTTCGCGCACCGAACCAGAAGCGCCTGACAGTTAGGGGGGAGCGTGTACGAGGAAACAAATGTCGCCGCCAAACAAGGCGATGGACCGGAGACGGCGCAGTATCCGGCTGGACGGCAAATCTTCCGTATCGAAGCATATGAGAATTACGTCCAGAATAAGGAGAGAGTGTTTATGCCGCGCCTGGCGTCGTCTAAGGGGTTTGCTGTACTTTGGGCTATCGCCGGGCTACTGATGGCTTCAGGGATCGTGATGGCGTTTTGGCCTTTGCTCCGGCAGTACCTGATAGGATCGCCATGAAGCGCGTGCCCGTCATTCTGCAGATGACGCCGCACGAGTGCGGGGCGGCCAGCTTAGCCATGGTCCTGAGCTACTATGGCCGCGAGACGACAGTCAGCGAGAGTCGCCGGTATTTGCGGAGCGGTCGCGATGGGCTATCTGCGCGCGCCATCGCGCAGGCCGGGCGCGAGCTGGGCATGCAGGTGCGCGCTTTCTCGATGGAGCCGGCGGACCTAGCGCAGGTCAAGCTGCCGGCGATCATTCATTGGAACTTCGATCACTTCATGGTGGTCGAGTCCATATCTCCCAAAGGCGTGCAGGTCGTGGATCCGGCCATTGGGCGGCGCAAACTGACGCCTGAGGAGTTCAGCGCAGGGTTCACGGGCGTCGTGCTGGTGATGGAGCCGGGCGAAGGCTTCAAGCCGCAGCGAACGCAGAACAAGCTGACGTGGCAGCAATTCTTACGTTATATCCTGTCAACGCCGGGGACCGTCGGATTTCTAGGACAGGTTCTAGGCTCCTCCGCTTTGTTGCAGGTTCTTGGCCTGGTTTTCCCGCTGTTTACAATGGTATTGATCGACACGATCCTGCCCGCCCAAGACGTGTCGATGCTGACAATGCTGGGCTCGGGGATGGTGGTTCTCATCGCCGCCCAGGTGGTTTTGGGCTATTTGCGCAGCGCAGTGGCGCTAAACTTGGAAGTTCGACTCGACATAAATGTGATGCTCGGCTTTTTCGAGCACATGTTGCGTCTACCGTATCGCTATTTCCACGAGCGCACCAGCGGCGACTTGATCATGCGCTTGGGCAGCGTCTCCGTCATTCGCGAGGTGTTGACCGGCGAGACGGTCTCCGCCATCTTGGATGGGGCGATGGTGGTCTTCTATTTGGCGGTACTGCTTTATTGGCAACCCGTATTTGGGGCGGTGACGCTGGTTTTCGGCGCGCTGCAGATCGCGATCATGTTGGGGACGACCCGGCGGCTGTATGAGTTTGCGGAACGCGATTTAGCAGCCCAGGCGGAGTCGCAGAGCTATCTAGTGGAGGCGCTGACCGGCATTGCGACGGTTAAGGCGTCCGCCGCCGAAAATCGCACTCTGTCGCACTGGTCGAACCTGTTCTTTAAGCAGTTGAATATCTCGTTGAAGCGCAGCCATCTGGCCATGGTTGTGGGCGCAGCGCAGGAAGCGTTGGGGGCGCTGGCGCCGATTGCCCTGTTATGGCTGGGGGCGCTGTGGGTATTGGAAGGTCGGATGAGCCTGGGGACGATGATGGCCGTCAATACGGTGGCCGTCTCGTTTTTGGGGCCGCTGACTTCGCTGGTGGGAACTGTTCAGCAGATGCAGTTGATCGGCGCCAATCTGGACCGCATCGCAGACGTGTTGCAAGCCGCTCCCGAGCAGGATGCTCAGGAGGTCAAGCCGGCGCCTAGGCTGAAGGGGCGTATCGAGGTGCGTAACGCCGGTTTCCGCTACTACCCGAATGCGCCGTGGGCGCTGCGCAACGTTTCGTTTAGCGTGCAGCCGGGGCAGAAGATCGCAATTGTGGGCCGCACCGGCTCCGGCAAGAGCACGCTGGCCTTGCTGCTGTTGGGCTTGCACGAGTTGGACGAGGGCGAAATTCTATATGACGGCGTTCCGCTGGCGAGCATGGACTATCGTTCGCTGCGCAGCCAGTTTGGCGTCGTACTGCAAACGCCCTCGCTGTTCAGCGGATCGATCCGACGCAACATTGCCGCACATGATGCGGAGTTGCCGCTGGATGCCGTTGTGGAGGCCGCGCAGTTGGCGGTTGTGCATGATGAAATCATGGCCATGCCGATGGGGTATGACACCGTGATTGCGGAAGGAGGCGTCGATTTGGCAGGAGGGCAACGCCAGCGGATCGCGATTGCGCGTGCGCTGGCGCATAATCCGGCCATATTGGCGCTTGATGAGGCGACCAGTAACCTGGACGTCATAACCGAGAGCATTGTGGATCAGAATCTGAGCGGTCTCGAATGCACGCGCATCGTGATCGCTCACCGGCTTAGCACAGTTCGCAACGCCGACCTGATCTTGGTGCTAGATGAGGGCGTCATCGTCGAACGAGGCGCGCATGAGGATCTGCTGGCCCTCGGCGGGGTTTATGCAACACTCGTTCACGATCAAAATACGACGCTAGGATCGGATGTTCCGATCCGGCCACACCCTGGAGCAGTTCGCAAGTTGCGCGCATAAGGAGGAGTGCCTATGTTGCACAACAAGATCATCCGAGCCTGGAAGGACCCTGAGTATCGGGCTTCCATGAGCGAGGAAGAGCAGTCGCAACTGCCGGAGAACCCGGCCGGCGCGATCGAACTGACGGATGATGAACTGGACATGGCCACCGGCGGGCAGCAGTACGCGTACCGGCCCTCCTATCGGCCTTCGTCCATGTCATCGCAGCGACCGTCTTCGATGTCTTCGTCGCAGTCCGCCCCGTCGAGTTCGTCTCAGTCTGCATCGTCTAATATGTCGTCGCAGTCTGCTTCGTCGAATTCGTCGCGGTCTGCTTCGTCGAACCCGTCGCAGTCAGCCTCGTCTGCGCCCTCACGGTCCGCCTCGTCGAACCCTTCGCAATCTGCGTCGAGTTCGTGGCGGCCGTGGTCCAATCGTCCGAGTTATACGTGGCGCCGCAACTTCCCGTAGGGAGGTTGAAGCCGATCGGCCGATAGGGGCTAGCTTGGCGCACGACGGTGTGTGTCGCTATCCAGCGCGAAGCAGGCGTGAGACCGGTTCGCCGGTTTAGCGAGGGCTCATCATCTACTGATGACCTGCTTCGTGCTCCGACCGGGCGCTGGTCTTTCTGCATGGGACGTGAAAGCCGGACGGTTTGCTTGTGCGCAGTCATGCGTGATGGTAGGGCGGACCTTTTGGGCAGAGCGGCTTCAGGGCGGAGAGACCGGCGCTCCTGTTGTCAGGTCGTTGGGTGGAACTCATGGAATCTTCGCAGTTTTCCTCTCCTTCTTGGGGCCAAGCGCTGACATTGAGTGAGCGCGCTGCGCTGCTATTCGGCGACAGCGGCGTCGCCTATAGCGGCGAGCGCGACAAGACGCGCGGCGAGCGACGGCTGGAACGCTGGCGTTCGCAATGGCCGTTCAACGACGAGACGTTTTTCTCGCGTCGACTTGCTTTAGACAACTTGGACGAAGACCAGTTCCAAGAGATTCTCGGCATTCCGATTCAGGCCTATATGAGCCAATCAGGGCGCATTCCCGACTGGTTGGCCGCGCTGGCCGATGCCTATTCTCGCCCGGCCTCCGCCTATGCCGGCTACCTTCCCGGCGAGGAAATGCTCGGCTTTTTGGATTTAATCCAGCCGATGATCGACCAGGCCTGCAATCGGCTGCGCGCCGGGATCGCTCAATTGGCAGAGCGAAACGCCGCGCTGCCGTTCGACCCCGAGACAATTGAAGACATTTTCTTGATGAACCTGCCCGATCCGCTGCTCTTGCGCCTGGGGCGGACGATGGCGCTGGAGCTAAACGTAGCGCGGTTGCAGGGCCTGTTGGAAGGCGAGACGCCTGCCGAACGCTTTGCCAGTTTCCTTGACGGTCTGCGCCGGCCCGAACGGTCGGCTGAGATATTGGCTGAATATCCGGTGCTGGCGCGGCAGCTTTGGCTGTGTCTGATGCGTTGGGCGGATGTCTCGTTGGAGTTCCTCAGCCGCCTCTGTGAGGACTGGGCGCTGATCCGGGAGTCCTTTTCGTTGATCGAGGACCCCGGCCCGTTGGTCGAGCTGCTGGGCGGAGCGGGCGACACCCATCGCGGCGGGCGTTCGGTGATGGTGGCTGAGTTTGACTCGGGCTACCGCATTGTGTACAAGCCCAAGTCGCTCGCCATCGACGCTCACTTCCAAGATCTATTGGATCAGGTGAATGAATGGGGCTGTACGCCGCCGCTGCGCACCATGATCATCCTCGACCGCGGCGAATACGGCTGGGTCGAATTCGTGGCGCAAGGCGAATGCGAATCGGTTGCGGAGATTGAGCGCTTCTACCAGCGGCATGGCGCGTATTTGGCGCTGCTCTACGCGCTGAACTCCACGGACTTTCACCTGGAGAACATCATCGCCGCGGGCGAGCACCCGATGCTGATCGACCTGGAGACGCTTTTTAACTCGCTGACCGACGCCTTTGACGTGACTGTGGCGGACGCCGCGGCGCAGAAAGCCATGTCCGAATCCGTCATGCAAGTCGGCATGTTGCCGATCCGAATATGGTCGGGCGAGGAGTACGACGGCATCGATATCAGCGGGCTGGGCGGAAGCCCAGGGCAGTTGTCGCCGGATCGCATCCCGGAGCCGACCGACGCCGGCACTGATGCCATGCACTTTGTGCGTCGCCGGTTCGAGATGCCGGGTGACGCCAACCGGCCATCGCTCGAGGGGCAGGAGACCAGCGCCGTCGACTACGTGGACAGCATCGTCGCCG
>CAZYSJ010000009.1:53662-56252 GCA_964649875.1 uncultured Caldilineaceae bacterium | reverse complement strand
GCGGAGAGCAGGCCGAGCAGTCCCAACACGCGCAGCGATGGCCGCTCCTGTTTCGTCCACCACACATCCAGCGTCCACAGCCAGCCGGGCAGGATGACCTGGGCGGCGAGTTGCGTATAGCGGCCCCAGTTGACGTATTCGCCCGGCACTTCGGACACGAGGCCGGCCAGCGCTACGGCGAAGAAGCCCGCGGCGCGGCCGCCGCCCAGGCGCGTCGCAATCGGGTAGAGCGCCAGTACGGCTAACACGTTGAGCAGTTGCCCGGAGACGAGCACGGCTTGCGCGGCCGGCAGGCCGGTCACCCAGGCGAAGGCGGCCATGTCCGCATGCAGGCCGAAGTGATAGCTGAAGGTCTCCAGCGGGGCATAGGGAGCCCAAGATTGGAAGAGGCCGTTGTGATCCAGGATCAGGCGTACGATCAGGGTGTGGTGTACCGAGTCGCCCCAGGCCGGAGCGGTCATGTCGCGGATGGGCAGCAGCCGCGACAGCAGCAGCGCCGCGCTCAACGCAACCAGCGCCGCATCGCCCCAGGTGAAGTTTGCAAACGATGCCGCAGTTGGCGGCTGTCGCAGCCGGGAACGCTGCGCCCACACCCAGACGGCCAGCCCCGCCGCGCCCGGCCCCCACGCCAGCAGCGGCCCGACTTGCAGGCCGAAGAGGTAGGCCCACAGGAACAGCAGGGGATAGAGCGAAAGGCTCAATCCGGCGGCCAGCCCGATCCGGTGCATCCACGGCAGGGCGCGCCGGGGGAACAGCGTGCGCAACAGCGCGTCGCCGGGCAGTAAGAACAGGTAAACGGCGGCGAGCGTGTAGAGGAAGATGTCGAATGCGTCCCGCAACGTCATGGCGTGCCTTAGTTCAGTGCGGTTTCGTGCGGTTGCTTCAAACGAAAGATATACACCGAATCGCGCGCATAGAGCAATTCCAGCGCGGGCAGGTTTGCCAGCGCCTCGGCTTGGCCGGGGTCGCTGCGCGCGCCGATGTAGATGTGCGTCACGCCCTCGGCGTGCAGACGGTTGATCAGCGCCGGGTCGGAAAGGTCCGGCGAAGCGGTCCAGGCGTCGAGCAGGCTGTTAATCTGTAAGATATGCTCGCGCGTCAGGGTCAGCGCATAAAGCGCGGGCGGCAAGATGGACTGGCGATCGGTCAGCGCGGGGATCCAGTAGCCGGCATCGGAGCCGGCATAGGAAACGCCGAACCAGCGCCAGGCGTTGACCGCAAAGCGGGCGTCCGGCGGCGCGTGGTCGCGAATCCAGTGCAGCGCTGGCATATCTTCCGGCGCGGCCAGCACGGTCTGCGGGTTGATGATGTCGCGCATGTTGGCCGCGCCGTGCCCGGCAAGGGTTGCCGTCAGGACGAGAGCGGCTAGCCGCGCCCGCCGCGGGGGAACGATCGCGCCGCTCGCCCATGCGACCAGACCGGCTGCTGCCAGGCTTGCCGGCAGAAAGAGCGTGATGGCCGCCGCGTTCAGGCTAAGAAAGGCGAGACGGGGCAGGCCGAGTGCGTCGGCGTTGAGGACGGCAAAGACGGCCGCGCACCAGGCTGCGAGCAGCGTTAAGGGCAGCCAAGGGAATGCCGGTTGCACCCGCCCGCTGCGCCGCTGCCACAAGAGAATGCCGGCGACAAGCAGCAGCCAAGCCCCAGCCGCCAGGCGCAGGTTGGTGACGGGATGCTCGCTTGCCGGCAACTCGGCGATGCCCGCGGTGGCAAGGGCGACCAGCTCGCGCATGCCCGGCGTCCACACCAGTTGCCACGGTATGCGGTCGAGCGCCGCTTGCCAGGAGACCGCGGCGGCGGATGTGTCGGCGACGAGCGAGGCGGAGCGCGGGTGCGCGGCCAGCGTCGCCAACCACGGTGCGATCAGCAGCAGCGCCAGCGCCCCTGCAACGATCCAGCGCCGCACCGCTCGCCAATCCCTCTGCACGGCCAGGGCGATCAGGAGCAGTGCAGCCCAGATGGCGGCGAACAGGGCCACGCGCACATGCGTCAGCGCCAGGGTCGCGGCCATGAGGCTGGTCGCCAGTAGCCAGGCGCGTACATGGCCGCGGGCGCGGGCCAGGCGCCACAGGGAAATCAGGAGCGGGATCGCCAGCAGCAGGCCGGCCAGGTGGGTGTAGCGCCCCCAGCCCGTGTAGTAGGCGGGCAGCCAGGAGACGAACATGCCCAGCGCCGCGGCCAGGAAGCCGGCGCGGCGGCTGTTGAAGAGCGTACGCCCGGCGGCGTAGAGCATCCACAGCATGAGCGTGTTGAGGACCTGGCCGAAAATCAACAGGAGGCGGGCGAGGTCGAAGCTGTCTGTCACGCCCAGAAGCCAGGCCAGCCATGCCGCCCAAGCGTGGAAGCCCCAGTGGTATGAAAAGCCCGCATCGGCCATGTAGGGCGCGTACGTGTCCGGCAGCGCGCCTTGCTCTACAATCAGCCGCACGATCAGCAGGTGATGTACGGAGTCCACCCAGTTGGGCAAGACGAGATCGCGGATGTGAAGTTGGCGGGTGTACCAGGCCAGTGCGAAGAGCGCGGCGAAGAGCAGGAGCCAGGGCCATTGGCGCAGAACGCCGCGGCGGAGCCGGTACGGGCGTCGCAGCGCCGC
>CAZYSJ010000009.1:0-53562 GCA_964649875.1 uncultured Caldilineaceae bacterium | reverse complement strand
AGGGCCATTGGCGCAGAACGCCGCGGCGGAGCCGGTACGGGCGTCGCAGCGCCGCGCGAACCGGCGGCGTCAGCGCCGCCAGGCATAGCGCGGCGACGACGATGCGCGCCGGAACCGGGGACCAAGAAAGCCCGGCGAGGGGCCGGGCTGCGAATGTGCTCCAGAGGAGGAGCAGGGGCCAGATGGACAGGCCGAGGCCGATCTCCAGCGCGCTGCGCAGCAGCCAGTCGGCGGGGCTTGGCAGGCGGAGCAGGCGGGCGAGCGCCGCTCCCGGCAGCCAGATAAGGGCGAGGCAGGCCAGCCAGATCAGGGTGAACTGGAGGGTTACCTCTGCGGGCATTTATCCGCCGACTGTGACGGAGTCGTAGACAAAGCCGACCTGGGGAATCTGGGCGGCGCCTTCGCCGCGGAAACCGCCGGCGTAGAAGTCCTCGTAGGCGAATTCGCTGCCCGCCAGATCGGCTAGGGCGACGCCGACCCACGTCTGCGCCTCTAGCGCCGGCGTCGCGATCTCGAACGTTCCGTCCTCGGCGATGACGCCTTCGCCGAGGACTTGGCCCATGTAGGTCACGTTGACGACCAGAATGGGGACGCCGGCGGGGCCGGTCCCGCGGATCACGGTGGACCCGGCGGCGACCGGCTGCTCGATGGCGAAGGGCACGATGGGGATGCGGCTCGTTTCCTCGGCAGGCGTCGTTGGGGCCGGATAGGCCTCTTCTTCTTCGCTGCCCGACGTCACCTGTGGCGGCGGGTAAGCCCCTTCTTCGACAGGTGCGGTGTCGGCTGCATCCGGCGGGGGGTAGGCCATTTCATCCTCAGGGGCCGGATACGCGGCCTCTTCTTCCGCTGCAGGGGCGGCCTCTTCAGCCGGCGCGGGCGTATCGGTCGGCGGCGGTTCCGGCGTGTTTGTTTCAGCCGGCGCAGCCGTGGGGGCCGCCGTTGTCGGGGTAGGCGTCGGCGTGGGCTGGTTGCGGCGACCGCAGCCGGCTACTACCGCCAACGCGACAATCAGGGCCAGGCTGATCAACACACTGCGCATCTGGCGTTTTTTCATATGCTTAACCTTCGATCTTCCTCTTCGCGATATTTATGCCGCGATATCTATGCCGCGGTATCTATGAGGCGTCATCTGTGCCGCCCTGTGTGGGCAGTTTGCGGCAGACGTTTCCGCCCCGATCCAGGGCAATGCCGACAGCGCATATGCTAACGGCAAAGACGCTAAAGGTAAAAATAAGGCCCTCCACATGCAGAGGGCCTTATCTGCGTTTCAGGACAAGCTGTCGCAGCAAAACGTCACGGGGTTAGGTTGAAGCCCTCGTAGTTGTTGCTGTCGAGCGTCATGGGCGGCTGGCCGGGCAGGCCGAGGGTGAACGGATAGGAAGTTTCGTTCGCCACAGCCACCACATTTTGGTCGCCCGTCACGACGACGGCGAAGACGCCGGTCGCATCCTTGACATTGGCGGGCATCGGCGCGCCGTCCCACAGATCGGCGCGCTTGCGCACGTCGAGGAAGGTCAGCGAAGCGCCTGCGCCAATCGTCTGCGGCTTGGTCTTGTAGGTGTTGCCGGGCGCATTCGACTGGATAAAGGTCAGGACGACGTTGCTGGCCTGGGAATTGCCCACGTTCTGGACCTGGAGGCCGGTGCCGGCGCCGTAGTGATCTTCCTTGTACAGCGGCAGGCTGACCTTAGTGGTGGCGGAGTTGGCCGCGAAGCCGGAGTAGGTCGTCGAGGCCGGGAAGCCGCCGTTGCCGCCGCCCGCGATGTAGGAGGCCATCCACTCTTCGTTGACGATGGCGACGAGCTGGCTGCCGGCAGGACCCGTTACGGTCGCCGAAGCCAGACAGCCGGCCGGCAGCGGGTTAGCGATCGGCAGCCCGCCGGAGACGAGGTGCACGAAGGTGGCCGACTGGCCTGCCGCAATGTTGGCCTGGGACTGGTACTGCTGGCCCTTGCATGTGCCGTCCGCTCCCTTGTAGGTGACCGTCACATTGGCGGCGCTGCCGCCCGTGTTGGAAACCTGCAGACCGGTGAACTTGCCGTACCATTCGGACTTGATGATGGGCGCATAGACGCTCGTATCGGCGTCGGCAGAAGCGAAGCCGCGCACGGCCTGCAAGCCGACGGCCGGGTTTTCGGTGCCGTGCTCGAGGACGACGCCGGCCAGAGGCTGATCGGACGTCACGCTCATGGCGCCGAGGCCGGTGTTATTGCCGCTGGGGCAGCCGCTGCCCGGCTCCTGCGGCGAGATCACGACCATGCGGTTGGCGCCGACGTTGTTCTTGGGGATGGTGCATTCGCCGCCGCCCAGCTTAAACGTGGCGGTGATGTTGGCAGCCGTCGTGCCGGCGTTCTGGATGTAGAACGTGGTGTATTTGCCGTAGTGGTTGTTCTTGGCCAGCGGGAAGTTCAGGCTGGTCGCGGGGTTGTTCACGCCGCGATACTGCGCCACCGCGCGCCCGCCGGGCACGCCGTAGCCGGCGGCATTCTGGTTGGTGGTGTTGACCATGGCGCGCAGGGGCTGGTTCGACGCCACAGTAGCCGACCCCTGGAATTCGCCCGCGCCGAGGTTCAGATCGCTGGGCAGGAAGGTTTTGGACGCGTCCTTGCCAATCTCAATCTGACCTGTCACGGCGTCTTTCGACGGATCATCCTTGTGGTAGGAGGAGATGGTCAGGGTGGCCATGTCCGTACCCACGTTCTGGATCTGCGTACCTGTCCACCAGCCGCTGCCGGGGATGTTGTAAACCGAATCTTGGGCAAAGGCGGCGCCGATGCCCGCTACGCTGAGGATGAGGGTCAGCACGACCGCCATCACAATTTGTTTCCTGTTTCGCAACATCTTGGTTGTGCTCCTTTCTGACGCTTGGTTGCTACGCGCTTCTCTCGCGACGACCGATTTTGGTTGCTGCCCGCTATTTCGGTTTATGCCAAATCGCGAACCAATCCGGCTTGCCAGCCGCGAACTTGCTGACCTTACTATAGGCTTCGGGCGGCGAGAAAACAATACCCCGTTCGGGTTATTCTTGGCCGGCTGCCGGAGGCGGCGGGGGGATTAGCGTAGGATTAGCGGGCGTTGCGGGGCGTCGAAAACGCGGCGCCCGTCAGCGAGCGCCAGTCGCCCGTCGCCGCGGCGACGCCGAGCAAGACGGCGAAGTACGCCATCGCCGCGAGCGCGGCGGCAAGCCACCACGGCCGGCTTGCCAGCAGCGCAGCCAATCCCGCGGCGACGGCTAGTGCGGCGAGCGGGGCTAGCCAGGCGCGCCACGCCGGCGGGTCCACAAAACGGAAAATGGACCAGACGGCGAGGATCAAGTAGAGCACGGTCGAGATGCCGCGCGCCAGGGCGGCGCCCTCGGCCCCATACGCCCGGCCAAGCAGCAGGTTGGCGAGCAGGTTGACGAGCACCGTCACCGCGACGAGGAGCGCCGTGCGGTTCTGTCGCCCGGTCGCCAACAAAAATTGCGACTGCGGCACGTTGAGCGCGAAGAAAAGGATGGCCGCCATGAGGATGCGCACGGAATCTACGGCGGCAAGCATCGCCGGCCCGAACAACAGCATGACGAGCGGCTCGGCGTAGACGATGCCGAGGAACGCGCACAACAGGCCGACGGCGAGCGTCCAGCGCACGGAGAAGGCATAGAGGAGGCGTTGAACCGCGTCGCCCGCCGTGTCTACTGCGTCCATCGCCGCCTGCGCCATGCGGGGGAAGAGCGCCACGCGTAGGGCGCGAATCGGCAGTCCGACAGAGGCGAAAAGCGTGGTGGCGACGCTGTAGTAGCCCACTTCCGACAGCGGTTGCAGCGCTGACAGCACGATGATGTCCTGCTGGTATTCGAGCGTGATGAGGATGCCGATCGCCAGGAAGGCCCAGCCTTCGCGCACCCAGCGGGCTAGCGGCACAGGGGATGCGCAGCCCGGCGCTGTGACCGGCGCACGCGGGAAGAGCGCGGCCAGCGCCGCCAGCGCCGCCAGCGCCCCGCCGAGGGAGCCCAGCGTCCACGCCCAGGCGACGGCCAAGCTGCTGTGGCTGAACGAAAGCGCAGCCCAGGCCAGGACGATGCGCAGCGCCGCCTGGGTGGACGAGAGCGCAAAGGCGTAGTTAAAGCGCTCGCGGCCGTAGAGGCCCGCCTGTACGGCGTCGGTGAAGCCGTCCCCGATGCTGGAAAGCAGCAGCACGGCGATGAAGGCGAGCGCGCCGGCTTCGTACGGCCCGCTTGCCCAGAGGAAACCGAGCACAACGGCGCACAGCGCCGCGGATACGCCCATGCGCGCCGCGCCGTATGTGAGGATCGTCGTGCGCGCGGCGCTTGCGTCGCGGTCCGGCGCGCCGCGGCTGTTGCGCGCCGTCTCGCGGATGACCATCTCGTCCAGCCCCGACCACCAGGCGGTAAGCAGGATGAGGTAGGTGATGGCGAGGGAGAAGAGGCCGGCGTCGTCCGCGCCCTGAAGCCGGGTCAACATCATCAGCACGATGATGTTGGGCAGCCGCAGGACGAGGAGCTGGCCCAGCGCCAGCAGGGATTTCCCGACGAAGTACATCGGCTCAGGCCGGCTTGTCGAGCGCCGGTTTGCGGGCTATGCAGAAGTGGCCCAGGGTGGCTTCGCGCACCGTGTCGAGCGGGTCGGCATAATAGAGAATCAGGGGCAAGGCGATCTCGAAGACCCCTACGCTGAGCGCCTTGAGCGGCAGCGCCAGCGGCCCCAGCCGGCGACTCCATGTGTTGCGACTGAAGGCCCAATAGGTGAAGAGGCGCAACTGGAACCCCAGGAACCAGAAGTAGCCGCCGAGGGGCGTCATCTGCTCAACGACCAGGCCGGCCTTGGCGAGCAGATGCTCCAGCCCGTATGAGGTGTAGCGGAAGAAATCGTGCGGCGTTTGGTGCTCGTGCCAGCGCTGCGGCGCGGACAGCAGGAGCAGGCCGCCGGGCCGCAGCACGCGCTGGAGTTCGCACAGCACGCGTTCCGGTTCGGCGACATGCTCCAGCACCTGCGTGCAGACGACCGCGTCGAAAACGTCGTCGGGGAAGCTGAGGCGTTCGAGCGTGTTCAGCGCCGAAAGCCCAGAGTAGTTCCACGCCGCATCGCCGACCGCCAGGTCGACGCCGATATAGCGGGTGTGCGCGAAGAGGTCTCGATACTGCCCTTCGCCGGCGCCCGCGTCCAGAACCAAGCTGTTGCGGGGGACCTCGGCAGCCGCCTCGGCCAAGAGGCGCTTAAGTTCAGACGCATCGACTTCGATCTTGTCGCGAAGCGACGCCGGCAGGTAACGACGCCAAGTCATGAGGCGCTCCTCTGATCGTGCGCGGCGCGGCTGTCCGGCTTGCGCGCCACGACGAAGCGAATGCCGCCGGCCCCGATGCGGTCCATGAGCATGAAGAACGGCTCAAAGGGCAGGCGCACGCCCGGAAAGTCGATGAGCGGCTCCAGGCGGCGGGCGGCGACGGGGCAACGGGCGCGCAGCCAGGTGCGCAGGCTCGTCACGAAGGTGAAGTAGCCGCCGAACAGACAGCGGTTGTCCGTCACGCGCAGCCCGGCCTGTTCCAGCATCTCGACCAGCACGTCGCGTGGAAAGACGGAAAGATGGCGCGGCGCGTCGAACCCTACCCAATACTTGCCGAACAAGCGGCGGTCCAGGCTTTCCCAGTTGGGCAGGGTCAGGGCTACGATCCCGCCCGGTCGCAGCAGCTCCGCGGCCCGATGCAGCACCGCCGCCGGTTCAAAGGTGTGCTCCAGCACGTCGAACAGGGTGATGGCGTCGAACGACTGCGGCGCCAGCCCGACTTCGAGCAGGTCGCCCTCGACGACGGGAAGGCCGAAGCGGGCATGGGCGTATTCGGCCGCTTCGCGCACCATCTCGACGCCGGTCACACGCCAGCCGGCGGAGTGCATCTCGTCCATGAAGATGCCTGTCGAGCAACCCACGTCCAGCAGATCGCCGGGGCGACGGGGGGCGTGGCGCTCTACCGCCTGCCGGCGCTTGACCAGCTTGCGCCGGCGCATCCAGCGCATGGCTGCGCTGCGCTCGTCCTGGATGGCCGGGCGATAGGGCGTATAGCTGGGCGGGTAGTAGCGACCGATGGCGGCGCGCGTGGGCCTGGGGCTGAGGTAGACCAGGCCGCAGCCGGCGCAGCGTCGCACGGCGAAGCGCCCCTCGACGCCATAGAGATAGTCTTCGATCTCAAACAGCGTGGCGCGCTCGGCTGCGCCGCAGTTCGGGCAGTCGGTCGACTCCAGGTCTGCGGCTGAGCGGGCCTCGGCGATTGGTGTCATGGCTCACCGGTTCCTTGCGAGCATTTTAGCATAGAAGTCAGACAGGGATGCGGCGAGCGCGTCCCAACTGAAGCGCGTCTCCGCCACATGGCGGGCATGGCTGCCCAGCCGCGCCCGCAGATCGGCGTCGTCCAGCAGGGTGAGCGTCTCTGCGGCGAAGGGTTGCGCATCGTCCGGGGCCACGCGGCCGATGGGCTCCTGCGCAAAGAGCGCGGGCATATCGCCCACGGCCGTGGCGACGATAGGGCGGCCCGCCGACATGTAGTCGTTGAGCTTCATGGGCATGCGGCCGCGATTGGCATTGCTGTTGCGCAACGGCAGCCACAGCACGTCGCATGCAGCAAGGTAGGCGTTGACCGCGCCGCTGTCCAAATAGCCGGTGTGGATGACCGAGGACGGGGTTTGCACCAAGCCGCTGATGTCTACCGGGCAGGCGCCGACGACGACCAACCGGGTCTGCGGGCGCTGGGCGTGGACGCGGTCAAAGGCCTGCGCCATCAGTTCGGCATCCTGGCGGAAGATGGAACCCAGGTAGCCGATGTACTGAAACTCCGGCGACAAGGGCGTGCGCCGCAAGGCGTCGGCGCGCGGCAGCGGGTAGTAGCGCTCCGTGTCGGAGCCATTGGGGAGAAGCAGGACGGCGTCCTCGTCGAAGCCCAGGGCCCGCGCTTTTTCTTGGAGCAGGGTGCAGATGGCCGTGACGCCCAGGCCCTGCGTGCGCAAGCCGCTCTCGAACAGGGTTTCGACCGGACGCAGTACGGCGCGGACAAGGGGATTGGGACGCTCTTCGACGGAGCCGCCCTTGCCGAACCAGTCGGCCCAGTCCGATACAAAGGGCGTGCGCCGCGCGAACTTCAGATAGAGTGTGGGGGCCGAGACGGTTGGGCGCAGCTCGAAGGCGTGGACGAGGTCCGCCCGTTGACCGTGCGCCCAGGCGATGCGGCGCAGGCTGTTCCACGGGTCCCAGCCGGAGCGCAGCGAGCCGGTGAAGAGGTCCGGCGTTTCCACGACGACGACGCCGTCGTCGACGTAGGTCGAAATCCGTCGGCGGCGCGCCTGCGACGTGGTGACGAGCGTCATGTTGTGGCCGCTGCGTTTCAGCGCCTTGGCTAGGGCGAGTGCGCGCCAGTACGTGCCCTTGCCGACGGTGTTGAAGACCAGGTAGACGATGTTCAACCGCTCAAGTCCTCTCTGTTCAGCCAGCCGTGGCGGAGGCCGCGCCAGTAGGCGATGAGGGCCGGCGCGTTGTCCTGCCGCGCCAGCCGTCCTGTCCAGCGCAGCGCGCTCAGGCCCCGGTAGAGCAGGATCAGCGGGATGCGCCAGCCGTGCATGTGTTTGCGGAAGAAGATGCCGCTGCTGCGTGCTGTGTGATAGCGTTCCCCCGGCGTGTTGGGGCCGCCGCTGCTCTGTGAGACGCGATGCCACAGGTGAGCGTCGGGAACCAGCAGCAGCCGGTAGCCCGCCTGGCCAATGCGCAGACACAGGTCGAGGTCTTCGTAGTACATGAAAAAGCGTTCGTCGAACAACCCCACAACCTCGAAGACGCGTCGCGGGATGAGCATGGCGCAGCCGCTGAGGAAGGCGCGCTCCGCCGGGCGCGTCGGCAACGGCTGTTTCCGTCCGTGGTTGCCCGTCATCTCGAAGAGGAGCGGGTTGATGCCGCCCCCTGTAGACCATATCTGATGCGGACGGTCGGCGTAGAAGATGGCCGGGCCGATCATGCCGATGTCCGGCGCGCGCTGCGCCACAAGGCGTTCCAGCATGGCCGGCGCGACGATGGTGTCGTTGTTGAGCAGCAAGACATCCGTCGCGCCCGCGGCGAGCGCATGGCGGATGCCGGCGTTCATGCCGCGGGCAAAGCCGGTGTTGCCGCCTGTCTGCACGACTTCCACAGCGGGAAAGCGGCGACGGACCGCATCGACCGAGCCGTCCGTGGAGCCCTGGTCGACGAGCACAATGCGGCCGGGCTGATAGGTTGACTGGGCCAGGGACGCCAGACAGGCGAGGGTGTCGTCGCGCCCGTTCCAGTTCAATATGACGACGTAGACGAGGGCGTCAGGCATGTTGCACGGATTTCGCCGCTGTTCCTGCCGGGCGGGCGCCTGAATCATCTGCTATGGGGACGGCGATGGTCGATCCATCACCGCTGCGACCAATTGCTTCCACGACTGATCCATTTCGCGAGCCGTCTGGCCGGCCCGATCTTCACGGCTAGGTCGTTCTGCGGGACGAGGCCGCAGATAGGCTGCACAGACGGCGTTCGCCAACTGCGCCGCGTCGCCGGGAGGGACCCAATCGATTGAGGCGTCGGAGACGTGCGCGATCTGGCTGCGGGCGACCTCGGTCGCTACGGCCGGAAGGCCAAAGCTGTTGGCGGCCTGCAAGGCGGCGCTGCCCGTGGCGCGACGATAGGGAAACACGATCAGGTCGGCGGCGGAGAAATACAGGCCGGCTTCTTCGTCCGGCACATATCGGTCGTCGATGCGGATCATGTCACCAACACAAAGCTCTGCGCTCAGATCGTCGTAGCGTTGCCGCGCCTCCCAGAACTCGCCTGCTATCACCAGCAGGGCGTTCGGCAACTGTGAGCGGATCGCCGGCAGGGCGCGGACCAGGTCTTCCAGGCCCTTGTACGGCCGCACTATACCAAAGAACAAGAGGATGGGCGAGCCTTGCGGCAGACTCAACCGCCGCCGCGCTTCCTCCTGGGGGATGCGGTATTGGTCGAAAACGTCGAACAGCGGCATCGGGGCCACGCTCACGGGCATGCCGGGCAGAATCTGCGTCAGGCGTGCCCGTTCGTCCTGCGAATGGACGACGCAATGATCGGCATGGCGCAAAACCAGTCGCGTGATGCGCAGTTCGCTTTTGGGCCGGTCATGCGGCAGTACATTGTGGCAGATGAAGGTGACGGGGCTGCGCAGAAAGAGGCGATTCAGCCAGAGAATGGCGAGCCAGACGGGCGTCCAATAGCTAGTCCACCATTGCAGGATCAGGCGGTCGGGCGCGAAACGCCGGAGGCGAAGAAACGTCGTGAGCCAGGTGAACGGGTTGAGCGAGTCGATCCAGAAGCGCGCTTCTGCGACGGTGCGCGGCGCGGCGCTGGCGTCTTTGTCGCTGGCCCCCGGAAACAGCCAACGCGGGTATTGGCGGCTGAAAGAGACGGTTAACACATCGAAGCCTGCTTGGCGCAGACTGCGGTCGAGGCCAGTGGTGTAGTGGGCGATGCCGCCGCGATATGGGTGGACCGGCCCGATCAGGGCGACTTTGGTCATGGGCGGCGCGAGGGGGCGCGCTCCTCATTGGGTTGCGTCCGTGTGGATTCCAGCCGGCGCACGCGGTAGAGCAGTTCCTCTGTGATCTTGCGGTTGGCGCCGACCAGGTCCGCGACCAGGCCGATGAGCAGGGTCTGGAAGCCAATGATGAGCAGGACAGCCGTGAGGATGAGCGATTGGATGTGACCGTCGCCCTGGCCGATGACGTAGAAGTAGAGGAAGCGCAGGCCAAGCAGCAGTCCGGCGAAGATGGCGAGCGCGCCCGCCATGACAAAGACGCGCAGCGGCCGGTAGAGCGCATAGGCGCGCACAATCGTCGTCGCCGAATTGGACAGATAATCGGGCAAATGGTGCATCAGACGAGACGGGCGCGTGGGCGCGTTGGTGCGGATGGGCGCGTATTCGACCTTCATGTGTTGTGCGCCGGCCTGGATCAGCGTCTCCAGCGTGTAGGAGTAGTTGCTGAGCACCAGCGTGCGCAACGCGGCCTCGCGCGTCAGGGCGCGGAAACCGCTGGCCGCGTCGGGGATGGCCGCCCCGGCCGCGCGCGAGATGACCCAACTGCCCAGGCGCTGCAAGCTGCGCTTGAGCGGGGAAAAGCTGGGCACGCTGGCGACCTGTCTGTCGCCGACGACCATGTCGGCGCGGCCGGCCAAGATCGGCTCCACCAGGCGGGCGATGTCAGCCCCGACGTATTGGTTATCGGCGTCGGTGTTGACGATGATGTCGGCCTGGCGCACCAGGCAGGCGTCCAGCCCGGCGGCGAAGGCCTGGGCGAGGCCGCGGTTGCCGGTGAAGCGCACGACGTGATGTACGCCCAACTCGCGCGCCACGCGCGCCGTGCCGTCTGTGCTGCCGTCGTCGACGACGAGGTACTCGATGCAGTCGATGCCGGGGAGGCTGCGCGGCAAGTCCGCCACCGTCTCCGGCAGCGTCGCGGCCTCGTTATAGCACGGGATCTGGATGATCAGCTTCACCGCAGCATGTCTCCCAAGCGCCGGGCGCGTTTCTCCGGCGTAGGCGAGGCGGGATTAGCGCCTGTCGCCGGGCGGGCGGCGTCCGAACATATTGCCGAAAAACATCTGGCGCAACATGCCGGGTTCGGCGCTCTCTCTGGACTGGGACGAGGAGGCGCTCTCTTCCCAGTTCTTGAGGCGGGCGTGGGCCTCCCACTCGATGCGTTCATCCTCCACGCCGGTGAGCGCGGCCAGCAGCGCATCGTCTTCGCCCTCGGCAGGCTCGCTCTCCAGCAGTTCCGCCCAGCGTTCCAGCTCCTCTTGCATGCGGCGCAGGCGATAGAGCAGGTGTTGGCGGTTGGCGCGGAATGAACCGGCCAACTGCTCGGCGCTGCCGCCCAACTCGGTGGCCTGGGCGAACTGGCGGCCCGCCATGCGCCGGGCTTCGCGCCAGCCGGGCGCGGCGGCGCTCATGTGCATCAGGCTCGCGCCGAGCAACTGCGGCAGTTGTTCGACCCCGGCCATGATGCCGTCGTGCTCCAGCGCGTCGACGAAGAGCGGCGTGGCGCCGATTCGCTCGACGAAATCGCTGACAAGCTGGATGGCGCTGGCATCGGTGTGTGTGCCGCTGGCGATGGAAAAGACCACGTCGTCAAACAGGTCGGCGCGCGTGGTGAGCGCGCCGCCTACGCCGGATAGCACCGGATGCCCCGCGACGAAATGAGCATGGTCGGGCACATGGCGGTCGCCGATGGCGATGGCTGGCTCGACAAGCGAGACAATGCCGAAGACCAGGCAGCCGGGCTTGATGTCCTCGGCGATCTGCCCATAGAGTTCGTCCAGTTCGGCCAACGGCACTGCGGTGATGATCAGGTCCGAGTTTTCGCAGGAGGCGTGCAGGTTCCACTCGGTGCGATGCACTGCGCCCGACTTGCGCGCCGCCTGCGCCGCCTGCGGGTCGCGGTCGTGACCGATGATCTCGAATTCCGATTCCTGGCGCTGGAGGGCATGTCCGAGGCTAGCTCCGGTCAGGCCCAGGCCGATGATGGTAATGGCAGGTTTTGCCATGTTCTCTCCTTAAGCTGCTCTATCTGTGTCGATCCGCCTAATCCGTGTTCATCCGTGTTTCATTTCTCGCGGCCGTATCAGCAGGCGTCGTCCGCCCGTTGCAACGCTTCCAGCAGCATCCGCTGGCGCTCTTCGCACGGGATTGACGCGGCTGCGTCCTGGTGATGTGCAATCAGCCGGCAGGTCAACTCGCTGCACCCGGCCTGGCGCGCTTGCTCCGCGCCGAGGCGCGGGTGCTCGAAATGCACATAGACGGCATAGCGCCAGCCGCGAGCGGGGTCGGCGTGTGCGGCGCGGCGCAGGATCGCCGGGGCCCAGGCTTCGAGCAGGACGAGCGGGCCGCGCAGCCAGGGGCTCAGACGCACGCCGGCTTCATCTGCGGCCAACTTGCCCGCGTCGTGCAGCAGCGCGGCCGCGTCCAGGTCGGCGTCGACAATGCCGGCCCGGCGCACGGCGTAAAGCACGTTGAGGCTGTGGCGCTGCGCGTCGACAGGCATGCGCGTGAAGATCGCCAACGCGGCGGGCGGCAGCGCTGCGGCGACCAGAGCGTGCTCTTCCGGGCTGACGCGCGCGGCCAGCCCCTGCCAAAATTGGCGCACGCGGTATTGGGCGCGACGACGCCAGCGTATGGGCGAGCGGAAAACCGACGGGTAAGCGCGCATCCGAGATAGCCTAAGCGAAGCTCAACAAGGCCCGCACGATCAGGTCGGTCGGCAGGCGAACGACGCCCGGCGCCAAAAAGATCACGGCGAGCAGGATCAGAAAACCGTACTGGCTCAACTGCATGTGCAGCCGGTAGTTGTCCCCCGGCAGCAGGGCAAACAGGATATGCGAACCATCCAGCGGCGGGATGGGGATCAGGTTAAAGACAAAGAGCAGGACGTTGATCTGCAAAAAGAAGAAGGCGAAGTTGAGCCCGAATTCGTTGGAGGGCGGCAAGACGGTGATCAGCACGGCGGCGAGAATCGCCATTGCCAGGTTGCTGAGCGGGCCGGCCAGGGAGACAATGATGGAACCGAGGCGCACGTCCGTGTTGATATTGCGCGGGTTCCATTGGACGGGCTTGGCCCAGCCGAAGCCGACGAAGAGAATGAGCAAGGCGCCGAACGGGTCGATGTGGGCGAGGGGGTTGAGCGTGTAGCGACCCTGCCACTTGGGCGTATCGTCGCCCAGCGCCACGGCGGCGGCGGCATGGGCGAACTCATGGACGGGCAGCGCGACGAACACGATCAGCGCGATGGCGAGCAGGCGGGCCGGGTTGAGGATGTTCCCGCCCACGGCGAGCAAGCCATAGAGCAACAGCGCCGCCACGACCAGTATTGCGATCTTCTGGAAGCCTGTTAACGTGTTCCAGCGCATTCGCAGGGAACTCAATGCCATCAATCGCTCGTTCCTTCCGCGCCGCGTCGGGCGCAAAGCTCTGGGCGGACTCTATCCGGACAGTCCGCCGGATTCCGCCTAGTATAGCATGGGCGCGAGGGCGCTGACCAGAATGTAGCCTACCAAGTCAAGTTGCCAAAAGCCAAGGGGTATGGTAGTGATTCGGCAGTATGGGACATCATCGGTTGACCTCCGGGGCTGAGCGGCGCGGCTTGCGCGGCCTGGTGCGCAACGGGCCGTCGCGGCGTAGGTTCGCCGCCGGCGCCGCGGCTGCGGTTCTTCTCGTCATTGCCGGCCTTCTCGTTTACCGGCTGCGCGACCCCTCCGTCGCCTTGGGGCCGCAGCGCAGCGTCGAAACGATCAACCCCAAGATGGGCGTACATACGCGGCTGACCGACGAGGTGGAGCCGTGGAAGATCAAGCGCACGCTGGAGATGGTGCGCGAGATGGGCGCGCCCTGGATCGTGGAGTACTTCCCCTGGGCCTATATCGAGCCGCGCAAGGGGCAGTATAACTGGAACCACACCGACGAGGTGATCCGGCACGCCAACCGCCAGGGGCTGACCGTCATCGCTCGGCTGGGCTACGTGCCGGAGTGGGCGCGGCCCAAGGAGACTACGCCGCTTTATCTGGGCGAGGAGCGCTTTGCGGACTTCGGCAGTTTTGCCGCGGAGTTCGTCGCGCGCTACGCCGGGCAGGTGGAGTACGTGATCCTGTGGAACGAGCCGAACCTGGCGCTGGAGTGGGGCTATGAAGCCGTCGACCCGGCCAAGTACGTCGAGATGCTGCGCGTGGTCTACCCCATGATCAAGGCCGCCAACCCGGAGGTGCAGGTGCTGGCGGGCGCGTTGGCGCCGACGTTGGCCCCGCCGGGCAGCGAGTGGGGCATGAACGACCTGGACTATCTGCAGCGCATGTACGACGGCGGCGCGGCGGACTATTTCGACATCCTCGCTATCCATGCCTACGGCTGGTATTCGGAGCCCGACGAGCCGGCTGCGGCGGATGTGGTCAATTATCGCCGCTCGGAACTGCTGCGCGAGGTGATGGTGCGCAACGGCGACGGCGATAAGCCCGCCATGATCACCGAGGGCGGCTGGAACGATCACCCGCGCTGGACGCGCGCTGTACGGCCGGGCCAGCGCATTGCCTATACCGTGCGCGCCTACGAGATCGCGCTGGAGGAGTGGCCGTGGATGGAGGCCGTCGCCTTCTGGGCCTTCCGCTATCCGTGGGACGCCAAGAGCTATCAGGACTATTTTACCTTCGTGGATACGGAGTTTGAACCGAAGCCCATCTATGAGGAAGTGCAGCGTTACAGCCAGGGCCGCTATGCCCAGGAGACGCGGCCATGAGCGGCGCAACGCGTTCGACCGGTTGGCGGCGCAGCTTGGCCCGCCCGTGGCTGTGGGCGGCGCTCGTCGCTGCGTTTGCGCTGGCGGCAGCGCTGCTGGCTTGGGCCGGCGGGCCGGAGCAGATCACGCGGCTGTTCGTGCGCCACGACGGGACCTGGGCGGCGATGCAGGCGCGCGGGACGTGGCGCGTCGGCCTGGACCCAAGCTTCCCGCCTTTCGAGATGCTGGACGAGGCGGGCAACCCCATTGGCTATGACGTGGACCTAGCGCGGCGCATCGCGCAGACGTGGGGGCTGGAGGTCGAAATCGTGGCGTTGGGCTTCGACAGCTTGCTCGACGCGGTGCAGGCGGGGAAGATCGACAGCATTGTTTCGGCGCTGCCCTATGACCCGCGCGCCACGCGCGAGATCGCCTATTCGTCGCCCTACTTCGAGGCCGGCGTACGGTTGGCGGTGCGCGCCGGTTCGCCCATCACCGGCGTGGCAGGGCTGGACGGGGCCGCCGTCGCCGTGGAGTGGGGCAGCATGAGCGACATGGTCGGGCGTCGCCTGCAGCGCGAGGGGGCGGCGCTGGAGTTGGTCCCCTATGCCTCGGCGGATGAAGCGGCGGCCGCGCTGGCGGATGACCCGGCCATCGACGCGCTGCTGGCCGACAACGTGACGCTGCGTCAGACGCAGGGGCAGGGCGCAGCCATCAACGCCGCGGGGCCCGCGCTGGAAAGCAATGCCTATGTCATCGCCTCGGCGCGAGAGGCGACGACCCTGCACGAGAACATCGAGCAGGCGCTGGCGACGCTGCGCGCGGACGGCGTCCTGGCCGAATTGGAGGACCGCTGGTTCGGCGCCGCAGCGTCATCGCCCTAAGCCATAACTCCGTGTCGCACCTCTAGTCATCACCATCCGAAGGAGTTGAGATGAATACCCTGACTGCACTCATTCGCCTGATCCCGCTGATCGTGGCGGCGGTTTTGTTTGCCGCCTGCCAGCCGGTCACGCTGCCTACGCCTGAAGCGGAGCCAGAGAGCAGCGCAGAGGGGCAAACGCTGGAGATTACTTTCGCGTCCGGCGAACTGACGCTGCCCGCCACGCTCACGCTGCCGGCTGGGCCCGGCCCTCATCCGGCGCTGATCACCATTACCGGCAGCGGGGCGGGCAATCGCGACAACGGCGCGGCTTCGATGCCGGATTACCGCCCGTTTGTACAGCTTGCCGAAAGTTTGCTGCCCGCAGGGTCGCCGTGCTGCGCTACGAAGACCGGCGCATGGTTGCGCCGGAAGGGATCGGCGCCGACACGACGGTGGAGGACCTGGCGGCAGATGCGGCGGCTGCTTTGGCCTATCTGCGCAGCCGCGACGACATCGACGCGGGGCGAATCGGCGTCTTGGGCCACAGCCTGGGCGCGACCGTCGCCGCCTCGCTGACCGCCGCCCACCCCGGCGAGATCGCCTTTGTCGTGGCGCTGGCAGGCCCGGCCCTCGACGGCTTCGAGACGATCAAAGCGGCGTACGCGCATCTGCCCGACGTGATGGGGCTGCCGCCTGAACAAGTGGCGGGCATGGCGGAAGGCGAATTGCGCGCCGTAGAACTGGCCTTGGCCGAAGACTGGGGCGCACTGGAGGAGCACTTCGCGGCGATGATGACGGAGCAGTTGGCGAGTCTGCCGAAGGAGCGAAAACCTTCCGCCGAGCAGATGGCGGTTTTGATCGAGCAACAGGCGGCGCAACTGGTCGCCAATTACCGCACGCGCCAGTTCAAATCCGAGATGACGCACGATCCGGCTGAGGCGTGGGCGCAGGTGAACGTGCCGGTTCTGGCGCTCTATGCCGAACACGAAACCGCCATCTTCGCCGCGGATCATCTGCCTGCGCTGCAAACGGCGCTGGCGGCAGCCGGCAATGGCGATGTCAGCGTCGAGGTTGTGCCGGGCGTTAACCATCTGTTCCTAGATGCCGAATCGGGCGACCCGCAACAATGGCCGGAACTGGACCAGGCCATGCCCGCCCGCGTCGTCGAGCGGATCGCTGGATGGGTGCAGGCGCAAGCTGCTGCGACGCCTCAGGGCTAGGCCGCGGCATGACGCCGTGGTGTATAATGAACCACAGACCTGCGCGCTGCACTATACTCATTATCATTTCACCCGCGCAGTCGCAATAGATAGAAAGGACGCCAATCGTGGCCTCACACCGCCCCCTCGCGCCGGAAGCGCTGTACACTGAATGCCGCCTTGATCACATGCAGTTCGACACGACAGACGATCTCGAGGATTCGGACGAGTTTCTCGGCCAGGATCGTGTACTCAAGGCCATCGACCTCGGCGTCACCATCAAGCGTAAGGGCTACAACATCTACGCACTCGGCCCGACCGGCGTGGGCAAGCATACGTTGGTGCGCGGGTTCGTCGAAGGACGAGCGGCGGAGGAGCCTGCCCCGCAAGATTGGTGTTATGTCTATAACTTCGCGCTGCCGTCGAAGCCGCGCGCGCTGCGTCTGCCGCCGGGTACGGGCGTGCAAATCAAGCACGATATGGAGCAACTGATCGAGGAGCTGCGCACCGCGCTTTCCTCGGCCTTCGAGAGCGAGGAGTATCAGACGAGGCGGCGCGTGCTGGAGGAGGAATTCCAGGAGCGGCAGCAGGAGAGCCTCAAAGATCTGCAGGAGCAAGCCAAGGAGAAGGACCTTGCCTTGTTGCGCACGCCGGGCGGGCTGGCCTTTGCTCCGCTGCGCGAGGGCGAGGTGTTGCCGCCGGAGGAATATCAGAAGCTGCCGCCGGAAGAGCAGAAGCGCATCGAAGAGGAAGTGGAGGGCCTGCAACAGCAACTTCAGCGCGTGCTGCTCAAGATGCCGCGCTGGGAGCGCGAGTTCCGCTCGCGGCTGCGCGAGTTGCAGCAGGAAGTCTCCGGCTTTGTGCTGTCTGACCTGATGGAAGAACTGTACAAGAAGTACAAAGATCTGCCGGACGTGATCGGCCATCTGCAGGCCGTGCAGAAGGACGTGAGCGAAAACCTGGGCAACTTCCTGGAGAGCGACGAGACGAAGGCCGAAGCCAAGGCCGAGGCCGCGCCGGTCATGCCCGACGGGCTGAAGATCGCGCCGGCGCTGCGCCGCTATCTCGTCAACGTGCTGGTCGACGCCTCCGAGGCCAAAGGCGCGCCGGTTGTCTATGAGAGCAACCCGTCCTATCTCAATCTGGTCGGCCGCGTGGAGCAGATGGCGATGATGGGCGCCCTGGTGACGGACTTCACGCTGATCAAGCCCGGGGCGCTGCACCAGGCGAACGGCGGCTATCTGATCCTCGACGCGCTCAAGGTGCTCACCAGCCCCTACGCATGGGATGGGCTGAAGCGCGCGCTCCAGTTCGGCGACATCCGCATCGAGTCGCCCGTGCAGATGATGAGCCTGACCAGCACCGTTTCGCTCGAGCCGGAGCCGATCCCGCTCGACATCAAGGTGATCCTGGTGGGCGACCGCATGATTTACTACTTGTTGGCCCAGGCCGACCCCGAATTCGGTGAGTTGTTCAAGGTGGCGGCGGATTTTGAAGACGAGTTCGTGCGCGACGAAGAGACGACGCAGCAATACGCCCGGCTGATCGCCACGATGGTGCGCAAGGAGAATCTGCTGCCCTTCGAGAAGGGCGCGGTGTGCCGCGTGATCGAAGAGTCGGCGCGGGCGGTGGAAGACGCCGAGCGCATGACCGCGCGCATGCGCAACGTCGTCGATCTGATGGAGGAATCCGATCATTGGGCGCGGGCGGCGCAGGCCGAGCGCGTCGCTGCCGAGCATGTCGAGCAGGCCATCGCCGCGCGCATCTACCGCTCGGACCGGGTGAGCCAGCGCATGCAGGAAGAGGTGCTGCGCGGCACGATCCTGATCGATACCGAGGGCGAGGCCATCGGCCAAATCAACGGTCTCTCCGTGATTCAGATGGGCGGCTATGCTTTTGGCAAGCCGGCGCGCATCACCGCCAGCGTGCGCATGGGCCGCGGCGAGGTAGTGGACATCGAGCGGGAAGTGGAATTGAGCGGCCCGCTGCATTCTAAGGGCGTGTTGATCCTCTCTAGCTTCATCAAGGGGCGCTACGCCGTGGAACGCCCGCTTTCTCTGGGGGCTAGCCTGGTCTTCGAGCAGTCCTATGGCGGGGTGGACGGCGACAGCGCTTCGTCCACCGAACTGTACGCGCTGCTCTCGGCTATCGCCCGCGTGCCGCTCAAGCAGTCGCTGGCGGTCACGGGGTCGGTTAACCAGTACGGGCGGGTGCAGGCCATCGGCGGCGTGAACGAGAAGATCGAAGGCTTTTTCGACCTGTGCGCGGCGCGCGGGCTGACGGGCGATCAGGGCGTGCTGATCCCCGCTTCCAACGTCAAGCATCTGATGCTGCGCAAGGACGTGGTTGAAGCCGCCGCCGAGGGCAAGTTCGCCATCTACGCCGTGGAAACCATCGACCAGGGCATGGAGATTTTGACCGGCCTCCCGGCGGGCGAACGCGACGAGGACGGGCGCTACCCGGAAGGGACGATCAACCGCATGGTGGAGGACCGGCTGGCCGAGTTTGCGGAGCGGCGGCGCCAATATGCCCGGACGGACGGCGAGGAAAGCGAATCGGAGACGGCAAGCTAGGAGCAGGCATGGCGGCAACACATACGGAACAACAGGCGGCGCGAGAACACGCCGACCGGATCTTAGTGGCGTTGGACGCATCGCCGCAGAGCGTGGCCGCGCTGCGCGCAGCGGCGGAACTGGCTGCGCTGCTCGAGGCGGAGCTGGAGGGCCTTTTCGTCGAGGATATTAATCTGCTGCACCTGTGCGGCCTGCCTTTTGGCCGCGAGGTCGGCTCGTATACGGCGTCGGTGCGCGAGTTGAACGACCGCGCCATGGAGCGCAACTTGCGTGTGCTGGCTATTGCGATTCGCGAGGCGATGGAGCGCGAGGCGGCGCAACTGCCCGTGCGCTGGACGTTCCAGGTGCGCCGCGGCCCGGTCGTGGCGGAACTGCTGGCCGCGTCGCAGTCGGCGGCGATGCTGAGCCTGGGGCGGGCGGGCCGCAGGCGGCGGCAAACGCTCGGCTCCGTGGCGGAGTCAGTGGTGCGCCAGTGCTCGCGCCCGGTGCTGATCTTGGGCGAAGAGGGCGGGTTGAAGCGTCCGCTCTCCGTATTGTACACGGGGTCGGAGGCGGCGGACCGCGCGCTTCGTCTGGCGATTGACCTGGAAGTGCGCAACCCCGGCGGGCTGCGCGTGTGGGTGTGGGACGATCCGGCTGCCGGGCCGCCGGCCGAGCGGCTACAAGCGCACGCCAATGCTCGGCTGGCGGAGGCGGGCCTGGAGCCTGTCGCCGCTGTGATCGGCGAACGAGAACTGCCGGAACTGCTCGACAAGCGCAACAAGGGGACGCTGATCCTGCCCGGCGAGCATTCGGCGCTGTTGTCGCGCTGGGTCGGCCCGACGATCCTCGTGCCCTAACGCACCAGCACGCTTTCCACCCTTACCATATCGTGCATGGAGCCTAGACCGCCCGCGCCGGAGACGGGCAGCCTGGTCTGTCCCTGGCTGTCCGCGTCGTAGAGGCCGAGCCAGATCGAATATTCGCCTGGCGTCAGGTCAGGGGGCGTCGTTAACGCAAAGCGGCTGAGGATGCGGTCGCCCGGCTGCCAGCGGCTGGTGGGGAAGCGATCGCCAGCCGGGGCGCGGTCGTAGCCGGTGACATAGCTGTCTGTGGCATCCAGCAGATGCACGAAGGCGGTGTAGTCGGCGGCGGGCCGGCCTGTCGCGTCCCATAGGACGGTTACGGTGATGACTTCGCCGGCGCGGATTTCGGCCGGTGCGTGCAGAGCGCTCACCTGGAAGGCGTCGCCGAAGCGGATGTCGGCGGGCGAGAGGCCGAGCTCCTGCGCGTCCGGCGAGGCATGAGGCGCAATCTCGATCACCGCCGGCATGGGCGTGATTTCGGCCCCGCTTGGGTCGCGCGCGGTGACGGGGAAACGGTCCGGCGGCGGCGAATCCGGGTTGATGAAGCCGGTGTAGACGCGGGCCAGCAGCGGCGAACTCGGATCGACGCGCCCGGTGATCGGGACCAGGTAGCGGTCGGGGTAGATGGCGCCCGGCTCCCAGAGCGTCGTGGGGTTGCGGCCCCAGCCAGGGTGGCTTGTGACGTTGCCGAGGACCGCGCCGTTTTCGTCGAGAAGTTGGATGAACAACTCGTAGTCGCGTTCGAGCTTGGCCGGCGCGCTGAGGTAGAGAGTGATCTCGGCGGCGTCGCCGGGCCGAAGCCGCGCGGCGGGCGTCTCGACGGCGTGCAGTTCGATGCGTTCGGCGTCGCCATAGACGATGTTCGCCGGCTGCGCCTGGGGCGGGATGGCGGCGACGGGCGCGGGCGCGGCGTAGGCGGCGGGGATGACGAAAGCGGCCGAGTAGAGCGTCATGCCCAGGAGCAGCGCCGGAAAGACGGCCCACGCTGCGCCGCGCCAAGAGATTGGTAGCCGGCGAAACCAGAAATCCAGCCCGACGACCGCCCAGATCGCCAGCGCGCTGAGCGCCGGGAAGATCAGACGGCCCTGACTGCCCGTAGCCCGGTTCATCCAGTAGATGAGCAACAGTGCGGATATGCCGATCCAGGCGAGGAGCAGCAGGCGCACGCGTGTGGCTTCCTGTTGCAGCCAGGCCGGGCGCAGCCGTCGCCGGGACACGTAGGTTCCTAGCGCAGCGCCAGCGCCGGCGAAGACCGCCAGCCCGTCGGCCAGGGCGTAGAACCAGGCGGGCAGCAGGATGTTGAACCAGCCGAACAAGCCCCAAAACGAGTAGCGCAGCCCGCGGAACTCCAGCCAGAAGTCGCCCCAGTCGAGCGGTTTGGTGCGCAGGCCGTTGATGGCGACGAGATGACCGACGCCGGTCCAGTCGCCATAGAGAACATGGTTACGCCAGTACCACCAGCCGGCAATGAGCAGGGCGGGCAACGCCGTGCCCAGTGCGGCGGTGAACAGCAGCCGCCAGTCGCGCCGCTCCCATGCCAGCAGCAAGCCCGCGCCGCCGGCCAGCGCAAACAGCCCCAGCCCCTGCAGCTTGCTCAGCGCGGCGATCCCCAGCAGCGCGCCCAGCACAGCCCATTCCCACGCGTGGATCGACGCTTGCCGCTCGCGCACGAGCAGAAGCGCCAGCCAGTAGAGGGCGGCTGCGGCCGCGACGACGACCATGTTGTCGTTGCTGAACGAGGCGCTGATGAAGACGAACTGCGGAATCGCCGCCACGAGCAGCGCAGCCATCAGCGGCAGGCGTGAGCCGGGCGCGAAGGCGAGTTGCGCCGTACGATAGGTAAACCAGATCGTCAGCCCGCCCAAGAGCAGCGAGAACCAGCGCCCCATGTGCAGCGCCAGGTTGGCGCCGGCGAGCGGGCGCGGGGCCGCGCTGTAGAGCATGCGGTTCTTGTTGCCGGGGAAGAGCGGGTCGCCCATGTTGGAGCGCGGGTTGAACACCGCGATCTCTTCGAAGTCGCCCTGATCGACAGCAGCGGTAAGCCGGCCCGTGAGCATGTAGTAGAGCGGGGCTTGGCTGCCTTCCTGCTGCCAGGGGCCGGTCGATTCGCTGCTCTGCACGGGCAGCGGGTTGCCCTGCGCCAGGTGGCGGGCGAAGGCGTAGTGATAGATCTCGTCCGGCGTCTCGAAGGCGGGGACGGCAAAGCTGAACCAGACGCCGATCAGGAGCCATGCGATCAACAACAAGGAGCCGCCCAGGCGCGTCGGGCGCAGAGCTCGCAGAGATCGCAAAGACGGGAGTTTGCGGGCAGGCTGTCGCCGCGCGGCTGTCAACATGGCGCACAATCCTCTCCGGCGGTGACGAAGGCCATCACCCGCTCCAGCGCCTGTGCAAAGTCGTACGACGTGTCGAAATAGCGCAGTTGATGCATTGCGCACGCATCCCGCAAGGCGCGGCTGAACGCAATCTCACGCGTGATGATGTTCAGCAACTGGTCGTCGGTATACTCGCTTGCCCAGTTGTTGGGATAATGGCCGTAGGTGCGGATGCGGCGCACCTTGGCCGCGGGGTCAATGTCCGTATAGCCGAGAAAGCACGCCCTGACCTGCGCCGGATAAGTATTTCGCAATGCGGCCACATGCTTGGGCAGCAACTCGCCTTCGAAAACGTAATCCACGTCGTCCATCAGCAGGCTCATGCTCATCTCGCGCACGAGCGGCCACAGCCTCTCTCCGACGACAATGTTCCCCGCGTCGGGGTCGATGGCGAATTCGGGCACGCCGCGCGCAAGCCCCATCTTGAGGACGTCGAGGCTTAGGTAGGGCATGCGCTTTTCGGCGAGGAGCCGCCTCGCCAGAATGCTTTTGCCTGTTCGTGCTGCGCCGCCGATGAAGAGAAGCATAGGCAGGGGTTCTTTCGCGGGCCTCTTAGCGGGGGCAACAGGGCAGGATCAGCGTCTGGCCGTCCGCGTCCATCTCCGCCGCGCCCGGCTGGGTGACGGGCAGCGGCTCCAACGTCTCGGCGTCGTAGATCTGTAACGTGAGGCGATAGCGCGCCCAGAACGCTTCTGCATCTGCGTCGTCGGGCGGCTGCGGCCACGCCGCGGGCGGGAGTTCGCTGTATTCGACGATGATCTTGCCGGGGTCCCAATAGATGGTGGGGATGGCGCCGTCGTACGGTTCTCGTTCGGAGACGGAGAGCGTTGCGGTCGCGCCGTCGTTCCGGTTTTCGGTAAGGCGCAACGCGTACTTATAGCGGCGGTCCGTGGGCGCGACGGCCTCCCAGTAGAGCGTGACAGGCAGCGCCAGGTCGGGCGTGACGGGCGCGCCCAACTCGATTCCCGTCAGCCGGATGGTGTCGCCAAAGACGGCGTCGATCTGGTTGTGCAGCGACTCCGGCGGCGATTCGTAGACCGGAATTTCCGGCAAATAGAGCGCAGACTTGAGCGAAGAATGGCTGAAGTAGGTCGTCTCCTGCACCTTGAACAGGTTCTCATCGAGCCAGCCCTCGGTTTGCCCTTCCAGGTCGGCGAAGGGATGCGTACCGGAGATCAGCAGCCAGATGCGGCGCTTGTCGCGGGTGAGTTCGTCCATGAGCGCGAAGCGTTCGTCCCAGTCGCGTTCCAGCATGGGCGCACCGAAGACGGGCGCGTGTTGGTTGGCCCCAGGCATGCCGGTCATGGTCGCCAGCGGCAGGTAGTAGGCGAAGGCGCGCCAGGCGAAAGGCGGCTTGATCAGCACGAGATCGCCGGGCGCGATGTGCCCGTCCAGTTGTCTGCCGAGGCGCGAGAAGTCGTCTTTGGCGTATTCTTCGTCGGTGAAGTAGTTGAACGTGCTGTAGCCGGAACCGAGGATCAGCGCCGCGCCCAACAGCAGCGAGAGCCACGGGCGCAGCGTCCACGCCACGCCCAGCCCCGCGCCCAGCAGCAGGATAAAGGGCCCGCCGAGCAGGCTCATGTGCCGTGCGTTCATGTAGGCCGGGGAGAAGACGTTGACGAGCAGGATGGCGAGGATGGGCGCGGCGATCAGGGCGACGGGCAGCCATCCGCCGCTCCTGAGGCTGCGCCGCGAGCGCAGGCTCCACGCCGCGCCGATCGCGGCGATGGCGCCGAAGAGCAGGTCGAGCAGCCAGACGTCGGCCAGATCCACGCTCAGGCCCAGGCTGAAGGCGTTGAGCAGATCCGGCCCCAGCATCGACAGGGAGATGGAGGGGAAGTTGCCGCCGCCTTGTTGGGCGACGATGATGAACCAGAACGCGGCCGCGGCCAGGGCTGCGCCGCCCAGCAATAAGCCCGCGGCGATGACCGCGGCCTTGACGCGGCTGCGCCCCGCTAGCCACAGGTAGAGCAGCAGCGCATGCACCGGCAGCAGGAAGACGGCGTAGTAGTGGCTGGTCAGGAACATCAGCAGGAGGGCGATGTAACCGGCGACCCAGGCGCGAGACAGACCGCCTTCCTGAATGAGCCGCGCCGGCGGATAGGCGCTGAGCACGGCTAGGACAGCCCACAGAGCGTAGGGGCGCGCTTCCTGCCCGTACCACAGAAAGAACGGGCTGACCGCGGCCAGAAGCGCCGCCCAGTAGGGGCTGCTCGACGGGAAGGCGTCCCCGCGCTGCAGGCGACGGGCGAAGGCCCACACGCTGGGGACGAGCAGCGTCGCCGCCATAGCCGACACGAAGCGCAGCGCGTACTCGCTGTCGCCGGCCAAGCGCAGCAAGAGGCCTTGCAGTAGGAAGAACAAGAACGGGTGCTGGTCCGTCGTGGCAACCTGGGTGAAGCCGTCGCTCATGACGAGGCGGCCCAGCAGGATGTCCGGCAGGCTGGACTCGGCGCGCTGCAAGCTTAACGTTTCGTCCCACCACAGGTCCTTGCCGCCCAGTTGCCAGGTGACGCGGGCAAAGGCGAGGAGGATGAGGAACAGGAGCAGAACGCGCGGCCAGGCGCGCGGGGTCTGCTTTGTGATGGGTGGTGACGCTTGCATCGTGTTTGTCATTGCCCGCCGTCGACCGGCGCGATCACCTCTATGTCTGCGAGGGGCGCGTCCGCCCCTGCCGCGGTTTCGACCGCGACGCCGTTGGTCGGATCGTACAGGCGTAGGGTAACGCGATAGGTTCCAGGGGCCAAATCGCCGGGCAAGAGGAGCGCGTGTTGATCGACGGCGGGCATATCTACGGCCCAGGCGTTCGTCGGCGCGAACCAGTTTTGCGGCGCGTAGTCCGATGCGACGACCGGCTGCCCATCCGGCCCGGTCAGGCGCAGGCTGAACTTGTACTCCGGGGGCTGGGCGTGCGTCTGCCAGCGGGTGGTGACGCGCAGCAGGTCGCCGGGCCGGCGCGGGCCCTGATCCGTCGAGGCCGCGACCAACTCCAGCGCATCGCCGAAGTAAAGGCCGATGGGCTGTTCATGCAGCGGCCCCTGGTCTAGGGCGACATGCTGCACGCGGATGCCGTTGTGGTAGGTCGGCGCGGCGGGCCAGCCGTGCGTCGCCAGCCACACCTGCACCGGTCCCGGCGGCTTGAAGTAGAGCAACTCCCATACGCCGCTCGCCCCGTACGTGATGCGGCGCAGGGCCGCGTCGAGTTCGTCCGCGGGGACGCCCTCCAGGCTGCGCAGGTCGTGGACGGGGGCCGCGCCGCGGTAGTAGTGGTTGAAGACGAGGTCCGGGTTGGGGCCGTCCACCAAGACGGCCTCGCTTGCCTGTGCGCCGGCGGAGATGGTCGCGGCGGCGCTGCGAAAGTCGGGCTTGTGCAGGCCTGCGTCGGTGTAGAGCCGGTGCAGCGCCAGGCCATTAGCCGCCAGCAGCGGGATTAGGGCGATGAGGGGCGCGAGGTGCAGGATGGACCGCCCGCGCGTTGCGGACGGTTGGCGGCGCGGCCAGGCCGGGTCGAGGGCGGCGATGCCGCCTGCCGCCAGCAGCAGCAGCGGCGCGCTCACGAAAATAGTGTAGCGCACGTGAAAATCCGGGCGGCGAACGACGAGCAGCCAGGTGATCAGCACGGCGGAGAGCGCGGTCACGGTGAGAAAGGCGCCTGCGCCGGGGCGACGGCGAATCCACGCGGCCGCGCCGGCCAATGCCAACGCCAGGTAGACGAGGGGAATCCACTGCGACCAGGGCGCGGGCATGGCGTCGCTCGCCGTGTAGGCGTGCAGCAGCAGCCACGGGACGCGGTTCGGGTCCAGCGGCGCGCGCCACCCGCTGAAGCCGAGCACGTCCAGGGAGCGCGCAGCCCAGGGCAGAAAGAGTACGAAAACCGCAACCCCGGCGGACGCCCAGCGCAGGAAGGCGCGGCTATCGCGCGTGCGCGCCAGCCAGAGCAGCGCGGCTACGGTGTGGACGAGCGGGACGAGGAAGCCGAAGAAGTGCAGGTAGACGGTCGCCGCCACGCTCAACACGTAGCCCAGCCAGACGCGCTTCGCCGGCGAGCGGCGATCCAGCAGCAGCCAGAAACACCAGGTGGCGAACAGCCCGGAAGCCAGCAGCCAGCCATACATGCGCGCTTCTTGCGCATACCAGACCTGGAAGGCGTTTGTGGCGAGCAGAGCCGCTGCGATCAGGCCGGCTGTGCGCCCGCGCAGGTCGTTGCCCAGGCGCGCGATCAGCGCCACGGCCCAAACGCTGGGCAGAAGCGAGAGATAGCGCAGGGCGAAGTCCGCCTCGCCGGTTGCGGCCATCCAGAAGTGGAGCAGCACGAAGTAGCCGGGCGTATGCTCCACCGGCATGTTGCGCCACATGTCTGGGAGCGACTGGGCGGCGCGCAGCAGGCTGATGCCTTCGTCGCTCCACAGGCTTTGGAAGTCCAGGCGATAGGCGCGCAGCACAAAGGCGATCAGCACAAGCGCCAGGGCGGCGAGCCGCGCGGCGGAAGGGGCGTGGCGGCCCAAACCGTCCCCAACCGTCTCGCTGCGGGTCTGTGCCGGTGCGTTATTCATGGCGGGCCAGGGTGTAGAAGTCGCTGCCTGCATCCGGCTCGACGAGGCGCAGACGCGTGCCGTCCTGTGCATAGAAGCCGATGATCACCTGCCGCCAGGCCGGCGCGTTCTCGTCTGCCGCGGGCCAAACCAGCGTGTAGACGTCTTCGATCACATCGCCCGCGGCCCAGGTCGAGGTCGGGTACTCGCCATCTTGGGGCTGCTGATCGACCTGGGCGATCACGTCGCCGTCCTCGCCTAGCGCTTGGACAAAGACCGTGTAGTCGGCGGCGACGTCCGCTTCGGCCTGCCATGTGACGGCGACGGTGCGCGGCGAGCCGTCCGGCCCGAACTGCACGTCCGCCGCGGCGAGGGCGATGCCCTGCTCCCACACGGCGTCCAGGCGTTGCGGCGCGACCTGGGCGAGGGCGTACGCGTCGTGCGCGCGGATCTGCGCCAGCACAACGCGGTCGCCGAGCGACGCGCCGGACGCATCGCGGGCGTTGAGGCGCGTGGTCGGGTCGTCAACCGGATAGAAGCCGATGCTCAATGTCGCCAGGTCGTCGGCGGGGATATCGTCCACGGTGATCAGGTATTCGTCTGCAAACACTTCGCCGGGCCGCCATTGGCGCGTCGAGTGACGCCCGGCCGCGGGCACGCCATCGTACTGATAGAGTATACGGTCGCCGTTGCCGGCAAGATGCAGGAAGAGCGTGTAGTGGTCCTCGATCTCGTGGTCGGCGGTGAAATAGAGCCTGAGGCGCAGCGGCTGGTCGGCGGCGATGGCCTCGCCGTCGGGGAAGTCGGCGCCGACCAGCCGCATGCCGCCGTCGAAGGCGACGTCGTAGGCGCGGTCGAAGGCCGGGACGGGGTTGAGCGAGGGCGGCATGTGATAGGCGTTGTGCAGCGTCCACAGTTGCGAGCCGGCTAACAGCAGCGCAAAGCCGGTCAGGCCAACGTGCAAAGCGGGCAGACGGCGTTCGGGCAGCCAGCCCTGCCAGCCGAGCGCGAAGATCAGCGCAAGGGCGGGCGCGGCGATGTGCGCCAGCCGTCCTTGCTCTCCGTATTCGACGGTGCGCGTCCAGTAGAGGACGGCCAGCGCCACCACAGCGAACCAGGTTGCGCTGACTACAACGGCCAGGTAACGCAGCGCCAGGCGCTCGCTCCAGCGGCGCAGCAAAAAGACGGCCAGCCCCGCCGCCGCGATCCACATGAAGATGCGCGTGGTTTCCAGGTACCAGCCCGGCGCAATGTTGCTGACGAACACACCCCAATAGGAGGCGATCAGCCAGGGAACGTAGTCCCAGGTGCGGTCGAGGGTGAACGGCTCGGCGCGGTTTAGCGTGGGGATGGCGACCGCCATCTGCCGCAAGGGGATAAGTTCGCCGTAGAGCAGCAGGTTGCGCAGCAGCCACGGCCCGGCTGCGATCAGGCCGCCCAGGACAGCGAAGCCGGCGGAGCGCAGCGCGTGACCTGCGCCTCGTCGCCGCGCCAGCGCGACCAGGATCACGAGCGCGGGGACGCCGGCTAGAAAGGCGCTGTATTTGGTCAGAAGCGCGACGCCGCCGGCGACGCCCGCCCAAACCCAGCGGCGGGCCGGCCAATCGCGGGCATAGGCGCGGGCGGCCAGCGTCACAGTCCAGGCGACGGTCGCCGCGGCCCAGGAGTCCTGGGTGACGGTGGCGGACATGAAAAGGAACTGAGGATTGAAGGCGACCAGGGCCGACGCGGCTAGGGCGAGGCTCGGCAGCCTGGGGAAGAAACTGCGCGCCAGGACCCATGTCGCCAGCACGGCCAGTAGGCCGCCCAGCATGGCGACGCCGCGCGCCAGCGCGATCGGCATGAGCAGGTCCAACGGCGTTCCCGGCAAGGTGACGGTCTGCCGCTTGCTCAGGACTTTGGCGTGGTATGGGTTGCGGCTGGCTTCGACGAAAGCCTTTGACTCCTCCAACGGCCAGCCGGCCCCCGCCAGCGCCGCCAGGACATGGTAAAGCGGCGGCTGCGTGATCAGCTCGTAGGAGTATTGCGCTGTGGCCTCATCCAGCGGGGGCGGGCTGCGAAACTCGCGCCAGTAGAGCGTCGCCATGTAGTGCGCAGAGGCGTCGAACCCTTCCAGCGGCGGGATCGTCCGCGCGTACAATCCGGCCATTCCGAGAAACAGCGCGCAGAGCAGAACAAGCGCTGCGCGGGCGGGAAAACGAGCGCCGGCCCGCGCGGTCGCCCCGTCGGAATTGCGCGGCCTGTCATTCCGAGTAGAGAGCGACATGCTGTGCGGCGATCTCCTCCCAACGGAATTGACGGCTGGCGGCGCGGGCGCCAGCGGCAAGGCGTGCCGCCAGAGTCGGCTCGCGCGCGATTCGCAGCGTCGCTTCGGCGGCGGCGGCGGGGTCGCCGGGCGGCGTATAGAGCAGGTCGCGCCCGTCGACCAGTTCGGGCAGCGGGGCCTGCGGGTAGGTGGTAACGATGGCGCAACCGTGATTTAGCCCGGCCATCAGCGTGCCGCGGCGCAAGCTGGCGCCGTCCTCGTAGGGCATGAGCAGCACGTCGGCGGCCGTGAGGGCGCGGCTCACGTCGGCTTCGTCCAGGCGTCCCGTCCACTGCACATAAGGCGTTAGGCCGCTGGCCGCGATCAGCGCTTCGACCTCTTGGATGTAGGCATAGTTGACCGCAACCTTTGTGCCCATGCGCTCGCCGATCATGAGCAGATGCGCGTTGGGCGACTCATGGCGCACGCGCTCCAGCGTCCGGATCAGCGTCAGGCCGCCTTTGCTCTGGTTGAGGAAGCCGAAATAGGCGAGCACCAGATCGTCCGGGCCATAGCCCAGCTTGTGGCGATAGGCGGCGCGCTCCTCGGCCGAGACGGCGAGGGCGGGGATATTGCTGCCGATAGGAATGCGGGCGAGCCGCGCCCCGCTCTCGCCCATGCGCCCCGCCAGTTCGAGGCGGTCGCCCTCATTGGTGACGATGGTCAGGTCTGTGCGCGCGGCCGGATACTCGGCGGCATAGCGGCGCAGGCGCATCCCGGCCTTGGGAAAGAGGTAGGGCGCTCGCAGATCGTGATAGGTCCAGGCGACGCGGCAGCCCGCGGCGCGCCAGCGCGGAGGCGCCAAGTTGATGGCGATCTTCATGCCGAAGGCCGCGGTCTGATATTGGACGTGCAGCCAGCCGGCGCCGATCTGGGCGGCCAACTGCGGGGCCAACCGCCAGATGCGCCAGTTCCACGACTTGACCGCGGGGTAGACCGCGATCGGGCCGAACTGATCCGCAGCGGGCACAGAGGCCGAGGTCAGCACGCTGGCCTGCCAGCCCAGATCGATCAGGGCTGCGGCCAATTCGGCGGTATAGGCGCCGACGCCGCCTGTCTGGGGCGGATATTCGCCGGTCACAAAAAGGATGTGGCGCTGAGGTGTGGTCATCGGCCTAAGCAGTCAGGTTTAGCTCCAGGGAATAGCCGCGGTAGTTGAGTTCCTGGAAGCCGTGTTGGACGAACAGGTTGAGCGCTGCGGCGGCTTCATGCGCCACGTACGCGACGATTTCGGGATAGCCTTGCAGGGTGGCGTCGTTGATCACGCGGCGCAGCATCCAGCGGGCGACGTTGCGCCGCCGCCAGCGGGAATCGACCTCGATATGGACGAGATGTGCAAACGGCGGCTCGCCGCCCGGCCCGCCCGGTACGAGGATATAGCGCGCCGCCCCCACCCAATCCGTGCGGCGATGGTAGAGCTGATACGTGCGGTCCGCCGGCGAGCCGCGGAAAGCCACGCTCAGGTCGGCCATCGGCACGGCTTCCTCCAGCGGCTCGTGCAGCGGGCGGCGCAGACAATAGTAGCGCGTGAGAAAGCGGAAGCCAAGCATGGTCAGGGCGCGCACGTGGTCCGCCCAGTCGCCGGGGAGGATGCCTGCGCCGCCCTGGAACGATGGATAGCCGGTGCTGATGTGGAAGGCTTTGACGTAGCCGATGCCGTTTTCTCGCCAGTAGTCCTGCGCCCGCGCGAAGAGCGCTTCGACGACGCCGTCGATCAGGTCCTGGCGCTGCGGCAGGGCCAGAAAGCGCACCAGGCCGAGCGGGTGATATTCGGGCAGGTCGAGGCTGTCGCTGTCGCGGCCAATGGCGCAGTCCAGAAAGCCGATCAACTGGCCGGCGCGCCAGGCGCCAAACTGCTGATGTCGCTGCAAACTTGCCGGGAAGACCGCAGGCGGGTTTTCTGCGCAGACCTCGCGCTCGAAAGCCGCCGGGTCGAGGGGGCGGCTGTAAGGCGCTGCGCCGATCCACTCCGAGATCAAGCCGGCGGCGGCGGGTCGGTCAGACGCATTAAGCGGGCGTACGGAGAGGTTGGGGGCAATCGGGATCATGCCGGCGTTCGCTTGGCCAGGGTTGCGTAGAGCGTATCTTGGTCTTGCAGCATGGGCAGGGCCGCCGTTTCGACATCGTCGAGGTCGAGCAAGCCGTTGCCGGCGTGCGGGTGGTAGGCGACCAGGAGGGCCCGGCCCATACGTCCTTCTTCCGTGACGCTCATCAACTGGCGGAATTCGATCTGGCGCGGGCGAGCCAGCGGCGCGGTGAGCGTGATGCGGTCCGGCAGCAGCGCCACCCGCGTCAGGGCTATGCGCGCGTTCCACAGCACGAGCGCAACGCTGATCATCAAATACAGCGCCGAACCGGCGTCGGCGCGGCGGGTCAAGTCCCAGGCGAACAGCCCGGTCATGACCAGGCCGGCCAGCGCGAAGAACAGATAGCGGGGCGTAGGACGGTAGACGGTCATAAGGCCGGCGCGCCTGTTTGCGGCTGGAGGGGGGCGCTGCGCAGATGAGCGTAGCGCCGCGGGATCGCCCAGGGCGGCTCGACGGGGGACATGGCGCGGCGCCAGTTGTCCACGTCCTGCCAGGTCGACTGGATGCGGCGGCGTTTCGCCAGGAAGCGAGGCAGCGCGGCCCAGCCCGCCATGCGGCCGCGCCACGCGGCCAGGTCCCCGCGCGTCGCCAGGCCGTACCCAACGGCCAGGGCGTCGTAGGCCAGGATCAGCGGCAGGTTGCGGGTCAGCCAGGGATTGGGATAGTTCTTGACCAGCAGCCAGACCTTGTTGCGACCCAGCAGGAAGCGCTTGCGCGGCGAGGCGTCGCCCAGGGTGGCCGAATGGGCGTGCAAGGCGCGTGCCTGGGGCTGCAAGCAGGCTCGCCACCCGGCGAGACGGGCGCGCCAGGCCAGGTCCACGTCTTCGAGGTAGGCGAAGAAGTTGTCGTCGAAGGCGCCGATCTCGTCGAGCATGGCGCGGGCGTAGAGGGCTGCGCCGCCGCACGGGCCGAAAATTTCGATCAGGTCGCGCTCGTCCGGATCGTCCGCCGCGCCGCCGCGCCAGTCCCAGGCGATGCCGGCCCAGTCTACGGCAATGCCGGCCGAGTCGATCTCGCCGGGGCGGTGGGCGCGCAGCATTTTCGAGCCGATCATGCCCAGCCGCGGCACGCGCTCCGTCGTGTCGAGCAGGCGTGCCAGCCAGGCCGGTTCGGGGCGGGCGTCGTTGTTGAGCATCGCGATCCAGTCTGCGTTTGCAAGTTGCAGCCCCTGGTTGCTGGCCGGGCCAAAGCCGGCGTTGGCCGCGTTGCGGATCACGTGCAGCGGGAAGGGCAGCCCGTTCGCCGTCCCCTCGACCATGCGCAGCGAACCGTCCGTCGAGCCGTTGTCCACCAGGATCAACTCGAAGTCGCGCACGGTCTGGGCTGCCAGGCTTGCAAGCAGGCCGGGCAGCAGGCGGGCGCCATTAAAGTTGACGGTTACGATGCTGGCGGCAATGCGGTGTGATGCGCTCATCGGCTCACGGTATTCGTTTTCTGGTACGACGAGATTCTTCAGCTCGCTGCGCTCGCTTCAGAATGACGGATATTAGCGGGCGCGCCATTCAAGGTCACGCAAGGTCGCTCAAAAGCGGCGCCAGCGAACGGTCGACGCCGGCTTCAAACGCGGCGACGTCGAAGCGGCGGCTGCTGATCAGGGCGGCCTGGGCAATGCGGCTGCGCAGGGCGGCATCTTTGATCAGGTGCAGCGTGTGGCCGCGCAACTCGTCCGTAGTGTACCACAGATAGCCGTCCTCGCCGTGGCGCACCAGTTCGGCCAGACCGCCGCGGCCGATTAGCACGGGCGCGCAGCCGGCGGCCATCGCCTCGACGGCGGTGATGCCGAAATGTTCGAAGCGGGCGGGATGGCGGGTCTCCTTCTCGCCGTAGCCGCTGGCGTGCCAGTAGATCGAACTGCTGCCGTAGAGGTCGACGAGGCGGCTATGTGCGATGTCGACGTGGATGCGGATCGGGTAGCCCTGCGCCGCGGCGTGGACGCGCCGCAGATAGTCCAGGTGCAACGCGCCGGCTGTGCTGCCGCCCGCCAGATGCAGCTCCCAGCCGGTCAGTCCGTCGTCGACCAGCTTGCGAAACTGCTCGATCATGAGCAAGTGCTTCTTGTTGTGGTTGTGCGCAAAGAACCGGCCCACGCTGAGAATTTGCGGGCGTTTGCTGTGCGGGGCGAACTGTCCTATGTCTACCGGCGGGTAGAGGATGGTGCTGGGCAAGCCCCAATAAGCCGCGATCCAGCGCTGCGTAAAGGCGGAGATCGCCCAGATTAGGTCATAGCCGGCGGCGATGGCGAGCAGGTTTGGGGGGAGGGAATTGCGTATGCGGTCGCCCAGGTTGGGCCAGGTCTGCTCGAACAGATAGCGGAAGAGGCGGCCGCGCAGGTGATCCGCCTGCGGCGGCGTGACGTAGAGCCAGAGAGGGCCGTCCGTCCGGCTGCCGCGGGCGTGGATGCTCAGGGACTGCGCGCCGGCGGGCGCGGTCACGGCGACGGTGTAGAAGCGCCCGCTGTCGCTTAACGCGATTTCGTCGACCGTCTTCCCGTCTATGCGCAGTTCGGCGCCGGTGACGGACGGCGCAGCCGCGGCCAGCGCCAGGCGCACAGTTACGGGGCGCGGCCATGCCGGCAGATCGAACGCGGCGGCCTGGCCCAGACCGTGGGCGTGTACGCCGAAGGCCGTTTCGCCGCCATAGACGCCCTCCGCCGGACGCGGCAGTCTGGCCCAGCGTTCGACCATCGGCCCGGCGGCGCGGCGGATGCTCCGAATGGTGCCAGCGGGCGGCCTCGCCGGGAAAAAGACGACCAGCGCATTGCGGCGCGCCAGAGGCGGCACGAAGTTCTGGTGCGAGGCGTTGATGAACAGGTCATATTGCGCGGCGACGTGTCCCAATTCCGCCGGCGGGCGCAGAGGGACGGCACAGAAGTCGATGCCGGACAGGTCCAGGCGAAGCCGTGCGGCGATGTCGGCGGCGCGCACGGGCGTGTGGCTGAGGACCGTGACGCTGTGCGTTTTGGCGAGGTGCGCGGCGATGGTCAGGGCGTAGCGTTCGCCGCCGCCCATTGTCGTAAGCCAGCGGTCGTAGAGGCCGATCTTCATGGGCGGTCCGTCGCGGCTGGGACGCCGGTCTTCGGCTCGATGCGGCGCAACTCCAGGTCGAGTTCGTGGATCGCGCCGGCCAGCCGCCGGTTGAAGTTCACCTGCCGTTCGACGATGCGGTCGAAGTAGGCTTCCTTCAGGTGGGTTGTCGCGGCCGAACGCAGCGCGGCTTCGGCCTGGCCCAGGAGCGGGAGATGCGAGCCGATGCGGTAGTCGCGCAGGGCCGTGTCCGCCTGTTGGTGCAACTCGGTGAGCGGCAGAGAGGCGGCGGGCGCAGGGGCCTGTTTGGCGAGTTCCAGCGCCTCACAAAGGATGGCCGCGGCGCGCACACGGAACGCTTCGACTGAGAAACTCCGGGCGCGCTGCCGGCCGAGGGCGATCAGCCGCTCGCGCAGGTCCGGCTCGACCAGGAGGCTTTCGACGTTGCGGGCCAGTTCTGCGGCGTCGCCGGAAGGAAAGAGCCGGCCGGCAATCGCGTCCGCCGGGCCGTCTGCGCCGAGCAGCCAGGGCATGGCCCCGTCGGCGCCGGCGATCACCGGCGCGCCGGCGGCCATCGCCTCGACGAGCGGCGCGCCGAAGCCCTCGTGCTGGCTGGCCTGCAAGTAAACGTGAGCCAGATGGTAGTAGGGCGCGACGTCGGGGACGCGGCCGGTGAAGGTGACGCGGCGCGCCACGCCGCGCTCAGCGGCGCGCCGCCGCAGGGAAGCGGCAAGTTCTTGGGTGACTACGCCGTCTTGGGTGTCGCCGACGACAAGCAGATGCAGGTCGGGATAGGCGGGGACGAGCAGGCTCAAGGCGTCGATGAGCAGGTCGATGCGCTTGTTGCCGGCGATGCGGCCCACGTAGAGCAGCACGCGCCGGTCTTCCAGCCGCCACTGTTTGCGCAGAGCGGCCAGTTGCGCCGGGTCTGGCTGTGTGGCGTAACGTGCGATGTCGACGCCCAGCGGCGCCACGCGCAGCCGGTCGGCGGGGTAGCCGGAGGAGCGCTGCAACTCGGCGGCGGTGAAGGGGCTGGCTGCGACGGCGAGGTGGGCGTACTGCGCCAGGTCGGTGCGGACCTGCGCCGTCTCCAGCAGATCGCGCCCGCCGCTTTGCGGCCAGAGCGCGGGCGGCGTCACGCCGTGATACCAGAAAATGGCCGCGCCGTTGAGGGTTCGAAAGCGCTCCGCCAGGGGGAACCAAAGCGGGTATTGCAGGATGGTCAGGTCCGCGCCGCCGGCGTAGCCCGCGTAGTCCATTATACGGGCGATAGGCCGGATGTCGGCGGGCAGATCGCCGAGACCGTAGTTACTGAAGATGGCTGGGCGCATGTCCAGGTCCGCGGCCGCGCGCGCCAAGTCGAAGGTGTGCCGGCTAGTGGCGTCGCCTTCATAGAGCCGATAGACGAGGATGTGGCAGGTGCGTTGCGACATGGCGTGCAGCAGGGTGCGGGTCTCCTGTGCGAAAGCGCCCTACGCAGAGTCTAGGGGGCGAGCGCCCGGCAGCAGTCCGGTCATGCGCGTTGGTCGTTGCCGAGGCTGCCCCAGTCGACGCCGATGCCGAAGCCGGGTTCATTCGCTTCGGGATCACGGAATTCCAGAACGAGGTCGAACTCCTGGCGGTCAATCAGGGCGGGCTTGTCCGAGATGCCGTCGGTCAGTTCGGCGACGACGCGGTAGGTGGCGCCGGGCGACGGGTTGCGCAGGTGCAGCGTCGTTTCGATGCGCTGCTCGCTGCGCGCCATCATGTAGACGCTGGTGTTCTCGCTTCCGTCGGGGTTGAGGACCGCGATTTCGACGTTGGGGGTTTTGTTTTGGATGGCAGGCAGCCACAGGCGCGTCCAGATGCGCTTGAGGTCGGGGTAGGGATAAAGCACGATGCGCTCGAAACGGAGCGGCGTATCATCTTGGAAGAGCGGGATTTCCATTGGCTTGCACTTGTCTCGTTGCTGTGCGCAACCCTATGCGCAACCTTTGTGCGCGACTTTGTGTGCGACGACGTAAGGCGGGAAGGCGTGGGAGTCGAACCCACCGCAGCCGGCTCTGCGCCGCCTGCCACTGATTTTGAAGACCAGGGCGCCCACCGGGACACATCCCCTCCCGCCGCTATTGTACGGCTTTCCGCGGGCAGGGGCAAGACACCGGGATTGCGGTCAAGACGTATCTCCCCGCTGCAATGCGGCGTATTTCGTTTATCAGGGGGGGATGTCGTCCGAGGCCCAACCTCGGCGCTCTTGCGCGAAACGATCCCTTTGACTAGAATGACCTCGGATTTCGCCCTGTGACGGGCGGCATCCTTGACTTTGCCGCTGTACATCAACCATGCGTAAGGACCGATCTATGTTGCCCAAGACGGCTGAACGGAAGACTCCTCTGCATCTTTGGGCGGTTGCCGCTCTGCTCGCAGCGGTTATGGCGGTTCTGTCTGCCTGCCAGACATCGGTGGAGAGCGCCGCCACCGCGCCGGCGGAAGCGGAAGCGGCGGCGACGCCCGCAGGCGCCGAGTCGAGCGTCCTGCCCATGAACCCGCTTGCCGCCGACCAGTCCGCCCCGCCCGCCCGTCTGGAGATTCCCGACCTGAACTTGGACGTGGATGTCGTGCCGATGGGCTGGCAGATCGTGACCGTGGACGGCGAGCGCACGACCATGTGGACGCCGCCGGAGGATCAGGCCGGCTGGCACGTCAATAGCGCACACGCCGGCGCGCTGGGCAACGTACTCATTTCAGGCCGGCAAGCGGACGGCGCCGCGGTCTTTGCGCCCTTGGCGTTGGGCAGCGTCTCGCCCGGCCAAGAGATCTGGCTCACCGATCAGGACGGGGTGACCTTTGTCTATCAGGTGAGCGAGGTGTCGGAGCCTGTGCCGATTACGGGCGCGACCGACGAGGAAATCGCACGCGCCGCGGCGTATCAGGAGCAGGGCGACACGGCCCGACTTACGCTGATCACCGGCTGGCCCGATTTCACCACCACGCACCGGGTGTTTGTGGTGGCGGATTTTCTCGGCGCGTTGCAGTAAGGCCGGGGTAGGGCTGTGCGGTTTGCGCTATGACTGGGGCCGGCGAGAGTCTGCTATGTTCGGTGATCGTGCCGGTATATAACGGGGCCGCCGTCATCACTCGCTGCCTCGACGCGCTGGGGGCGCAGTCTTGTCCGCCCGGCTCCTACGAGATCGTTGTGGTGGACGACGGCTCGGTCGACGCCACGGCAGAAACGGTTGAAGCCTGGCGATCACGGCATGCGGGGCAGCGCTGCCGGCTGGTGCGGCAGGCTAATGCCGGGCCTGCCGCGGCTCGCAACCGCGGCGCACAAGAAGCGGCGGCAGCCTTGCTGCTCTTTACCGACGCCGACTGCGCGCCTCTGCCCGACTGGATCGAGCGTATGGTCGCGGCCTTCGCCCAGACGGAGACGGCAGGCGCTAAGGGCGCATACCTCAGCGACCAGCGCGGATTGGTCCCGCGCTTTGTGCAGGCCGAGTACGAAGACCGCTATGACCGCATGGCCGGGCAGGAGCAGATCGATTTCATCGACACTTATTCGGCAGGCTACCGGCGCAGCATCTTTCTGGAAAACGGGGGGTTCGACCCGATCTTCACGACGGCGAGCGTAGAGGACCAGGAGTTCAGCTTCCGGCTGGCGCAGAAGGGCTATCGCCTGATCTTTGCGCCGGAAGCGCGCGTCAAGCATCTGCACGACGCCAACGCGGCCGAATATGCGCGGCGCAAGTATTGCATCGGCTATTGGAAAGCGCTGCTGACGCGCTGGCACCCGGAGCGCCTGGTGCAGGACAGCCATACGCCGCCCGCGCTTAAGCTTCAGATCGTACTGTGCGCCGCGTTTTTGGCTTTGGCCGCCTTATCGCTAGCGGCGGCGGGCATCCCGGCGTTGCGCTGGGCTTGGGGAGCTGCGGCGCTGGTTGCGCTCTTTTTCGCGGCGACGGGGCTGCCGTTTATCGTCAAGCTGGCGCGGCGAGATGCAGCCCTTGCCCTGATCGGGCCGCCCATGCTTTTTGTGCGTGCGCTGGCGCTGGGCGCGGGCTATGCGGCTGGCTCGATCCATTTCGCGGGGACGCTGCCCGGCGCCAGGCAGCCGGTGATCCCCGGCTGGAAGCGGGTTGTCAAGCGGGGCATGGACATCGCCGGCGCGCTGATCGGGCTGGCCGTCTCGCTGCCGGCGATGGCGCTCGCGGCTGTCGCCATCAAGCTGGACTCGCCTGGGCCGGTGTTCTATCGCCAGGTGCGCGTCGGTGAAAACGGCCGGCCGTTCCGTATCATTAAGTTGCGCAGCATGGCCGCCGGCGCGGAGCAGCAGTTGGCGGAGTTGGTGAACCTGACCGATTTGCCGGAGCCGGCGTTTAAGTTGCACTCTGACCCGCGCGTCACGCGCGTGGGGCGGGTGCTGCGGCGCATCAGCTTGGACGAGGCGCCGCAGTTCATCAATGTGTTGGCCGGCGAGATGAGTTTGGTAGGCCCGCGGCCGGAAGAAGAGCGCATCGTTGCGCTCTATGCGGATGCGCAGCGGCGCAGGCTGGCCGTGAAACCGGGCATGACCGGCCCTATGCAGATTCGGGGCCGCGGCAATCTGACCTTCGCGGAGCGCATCCGCCTCGAACTGGAGTATATCGACCAGTACAGTTTGCGGCGAGACATCGCCATCATCCTGAAGACCATCCCGGCGATCGTGCGCGGGGATGGGGCGTTCTAAGACGGGCGTTGGCTTGCGCTTAGCGGTTTGATCGCCAAGCGTCTGTCATTCTGAAGCGAGCCTTAGCGAGCTGAAGAATCGCGTTGTACCAGAAGTGGAGATGCTGAGCGTAGCGAAGCATGACAAGTGGCGCGAGGGCATGGCCGCGGCCAGTTTCTTGCCGATTCTGCGTCGTAGGACGTGCTACGCTCAGCATGACAGCATATATTTGGCGATCAAGCCGCCTAGACAAAAGTGAGAGACAGTAGCAGAAGAGCGAGGTTTGAGGAACGCATATGCGAAAACAGGCAAGACAGAAACAGGCAAGCCGGCTTCGGCGCTACTGGGTAGCGGTCGCGGTTGGGGCGATCATGGCGTTGGCGTTTGGTCTGGCGGCGGAGGGGCCGGCCTGGGCCGCGCCGCCCGCAGCCAAAGTGTACCAGACCGTGCCTAAGCCGACAGCCACGCCGGACAACGGGCCGGTGGCAACGGCTACGCCGCGCCCCGACGACGACGATGACGACGATGACGGCGATGACGGCGGAAGCGTTGGCACGGGCGGCCAGGAAAACACAGGCGGCGACAGCGCGCCCGTTTTCTTCTTTGCTCCGGAGGAAGCGTCCGCCGATTTATCCGCCGTGGTGACGGTCGCTACCCTGAACGTGCGCGAAGGCCCCGACGTGACCTTCCCCGCGGTCGGCGTGCTGCGCGCCGGCGACGAGGTGCAGGTGCTGGCGCGCAACGAAGAGAACACCTGGTGGCAGGTGTGCTGCGTGCCGGGGACAAGCGATCAGGGTTGGGTGAGCGCGCAACTGGTCGAACCCAAATTCGACCGCGCCCAGTCCGCCGGCCTGATCTCCGTTTTCGGCGCGCGGACGGAGGCTGCGGCCGCGGCAACGCCTGAACCGATTGTGGAGGCGCAGACCGCCAAACTGCCGTTGGTCCTTAAGGTGTCGCTCGACCCGCCAATCGTGTGGCAAGGCCAGACTGCCGACCTGATCCTCGAAATCTCTAACCCCAATCTGGAGGACGCGCGCAACGTCGAGTTGAGCGACCAGCTACCCGCGCAACTGGAACTGGTGAACGTCTTCGCTTCGGACGGGGGCCGCGTGAGCGAACAGACCACGCCCGAAGGGGCCACGCTGATCCTGGCGCGCTGGAATACGGCGCCGGCGAGTGCGAGCGTGCGCGCCGTCGTCACCGTCAAGGTGGCTGAGGACCTGGAAGACGGCGAGGTCTTTGACAATCTGGCGGCTGTGCGCGGGGCCAACGCCGCGTATGCGACAGGCTCTTTGTCGATCGGCATGCCGCCCAAACTGTTGCCCGACTTCCAATAATGTCCGGCCGCAGCGCAGCCGGCCCGGCCCTGAGGCGCCGGCCATAGACATATGGCGCGTAAGAGGCGCGGGGTTTCAGCCGCCGCAACGACCCGCCATCCGCCTGTGTCACGCGCCCTGTGGAACGGCGCAGCGATTGCGCTGCTTTCCACAGGGCTTGCTTTTGGCCTTTACTGGTACAGCGCCGCGCCCGGCCTGACGTGGGCGCATAACGGCGCCGACGGCGGCGATCTGCTGGCTGCGGCGTTGACGGGCGGCGTGCCTCACCCGTCCGGCTACCCGCTGTATACGGCTCTGTTGCAAGGCTGGCTGCGCGTGGGGCAGGCTTTGGCTCCCTCGGCGGACGCGGCGCGGCTGGGCAATCTGTTCAGCGCGCTGGCCTCTGCGCTCAGCGCCGGCGTGACCGCGCTCGCAGCGCTCCATTTGATCGGCCCGGTCCCCGGTCGGCACGCCATTGCTCTGGCGACGGCGCTGCTTTGGGCGGTCAGCCCGCTGCAGTGGAGCCAGGCGCTGATCACCGAGGTCTACGCCTTGCACATGCTGCTGGCTGCGCTGCTGGCGTGGGCCGTGCTCACCCGGCCGCGGAATTTGCTGCTTGCCGCGGTCATCATCGCCCTGGGGCTTGCCAATCACCTGACTTTTGCGCTGCTGCTGCCGGCTGCGGGTTACTGGCTGTGGCGCAAATCCGCGCGCCCGCGTGCGGCCCAACCGGTCGCGTTCGCGTTGGTGAGCGGCCTGTCGCTTTTGGCGTTGCTCTACGCGCGCATTCCTGCTGCGGCTGCAGGCGAAGGCAGTCCGTCGCCGGTCAATTGGGGCTATGCCGACGGCTGGGCGGGGTTCTGGTGGCTGGTGAGCGGCGCGGCCTATCGCGGCTATCTGACGGACCTGAGCGGCGCGGGCATCGCCGCGCGCATCAGCGGATGGGCGCAGACCTTGACCGGGCAGTACACGGTCGTCGGGTTGGCGCTCGCCGGGCTGGGACTGACGCTTTGGGACCGGCGCAGACCGGCGCTGCGCACCTTCGGCTTGCTGTGGGCGCTTCCGGTCAGCGCTTATGCCATTGCCTATTCCACTTGGGACAGCGATATTTACCTGCTGCCGGCGACGTGGATGTTGGCGTTGTGGCTGGGCAGCGGCTTGTCCGTGCTTACCGCCTGGCTGTGGGATAGGCGGGGCGGGCGAGTCGTGTGGGCAAGCTACGCGCCGGCGTCCATCGCCCTGGTCGCGGTGGCGGCGCTGGTCGTGGCGCGTCTGCCGGAGATGTCGCTGCGGCAGGATGACGAGGCGCGGGCATACCTTGCGGCTGTCACTGCGGCGTTGGAGCCAAACAGTATCGTGGTCAGCGGGGCCGACGCCGAGACGTTCGCCCTTTGGTATGGGGCGTGGGGCTCCGGCGAGTTGCTGGAAAAAGCGCCCGGCGCGGTGTTGGTCAATTACGCGCTCTACCAGTTCCCGTGGTACGGCCGGCTGCTGGGCGATCTGTACCCGGAGACGCCGGGCGCTTCCGTGGGGCTCGACGCGCTCTTGGCGGAGAACGACGGACGCCGGCCCGTCTACTTTACGGAACTGCTGGATGTTGTGCCGCAGGAGACGCTTTCGCCTGCCGGGCCGCTGTGGCGCTATGCGCCATAAGCGCACTATGGTACGCTTATGGGAAAATGTTTGGACCCTAGACCGGGCAGAACCGGCCGCGCGTTCTGAATGAAGGCAGCGGTAGACCTATGAGCCAGCCGGATTCAGTTCCATCACAACCGCCGATCATGGAGCCGGCGCCGCCCGTCGAACGGGCTGCACGCTCCATCAGCCGCAAGCAGTGGCTTTTCTTGCTGCGCGTGGCGCTGCTGGTTCTGCTGGCGGTACTGAGCTATAAGATCGTGCGCGTGGGCTTGTTCGCCATGTCGGCCTACAACCATGCGGCGGAACTGCGCCAGTTGCAGACCGACGGCGACCTGGGCGCGATCGACCTGGCGCAAGCGCAGGTTTCGGCGGCGGAAGCGGCGCGGGCGGTCGCCGCCCTCGAACAGGAGATGCGCATCTTCGCCCCTGTGCTGCACGCCGCCGAGCCTATTCCCCGCGTGGGGCCGACCATCGCCGCCGTCCCCGAACTGCTGGTCGCCGGCAGCGAGTACGCGCTGATAGGGGCTGAGGGGCTGCGTCTCGTGGCGGAGGCGCAGAATGGGGCCGACGACGCGCCGTTGACGCGGCTGGCGTTGGCCGTCGTAGCCGACAACCGCGAGGCCTTTGCCTTCTTCGCCGAGCGCGCCGCTGTTGCCGAAGATGCGCTCAACCAGATCGACGCGGCTAAGCTGCTACCGGCCCTGGCAGAGCCGCTGCCCCAGCTTCAGTCTGTGGCGCAGCTTGCGACCGCCGGCCTGTCGATGGCGCCGGCCCTGCCCGACATGCTCGGTTATTACGGCCCGCGCAACTACCTGCTGTTGGTGCAGAACAACCACGAGTTGCGGGCGACAGGCGGCTTTATCAGCGCCGTGGGCCGCGTGACGGTGGATAACGGCGAGCCGGGCGAGATCGACCTCACCGACAGCTACAACATCAAGCGCGACGATACCGACCACCCGCCCGCGCCTGAGCCGATGCGCCGGCACATGGGCATCCAACTGATTTTCGTGCGCGATGCCAACTGGTCGCCCGACCTGCCGACCACCGGGCAACTGGTGCGTGCGCTCTATGCCCAAGATGCCGGCGAAACGGTGGACGGGGTGATCACGGTCGACCTGCGCGCCGTCGAACTGCTGGTAGGCGCCATTGCCCCGCTCAAAGTGAAAGGGTCGGACACGCCCGTGACCGGCGAGAATCTGATCGAAGAGATCAAGCGCTTCTGGGACCAGCCGCTGGAAACGGGCGATACCATCGAATCCGCCGGGCAGCAGGAATGGTGGAAGCAGCGCAAGGACTTTATGCCCGCATTGGCGGAGGCTGCGCTCAACCGCGTGCGCAACGGGCGCTTCAACCCGCTGAAACTGGCCGGCGCTGCGTTGACGGCGCTGGACGAGCGCGCCATCCAAGTCTGGCTGGCCGATGGCGAGATCGCCGCTGTGCTGGCCGAGTACGGTTGGGACGGCGGCTTGCGCCCTCAGGCGGGAGCGGACCTGCTGGCCCTGGTCGATACGAACATGGGCTATAACAAGGTGGACGCCGTGCTGCAGCGCTCCGTCGATTACACGGTGACATGGCCGGATGGGGCGGGTAAGCCGGCGCTGGCTGAGGCGGCGATCACCTACGTTCACCCGTTGGAGGTCCCCGGCCATGTCTGTGACCAGCGGCCGCGCTACGGGGACAACTACGACGATATGACCAGGCGCTGCTACTTCGACTACGTGCGGCTCTACGTGCCCGCGGGCAGCGAACTGGTCAGCGCCGAGGGCGTCGAACCGGCCTCGGTGAGCGCGGGGCCGGGCGAGAACGGCACGCAGGTGTTGGCCGGCTATTTCGAGATGCTGCCCGGCGCAGAGCATACGGTGCGTTTCCGCTATCGTCTGCCGCCGGAAATCACACCGGAGGGCTATGCGCTGCTGGTGCGCCGCCAGTCGGGCGCGGGGCCGCTGCCGCTGCGCGTGGACGTGAACGGGCAGGCGGCGGAGACAACCGTCACGGCGGGAAGCCGGCTGTGGTCGCCGGGCGAGGGCGCTGCGGACTAGCCCGCGTCCAGGAGTTCGAGCAGGGCCGGCAGCGCTTCGCCGCTGGGCGCTTGCAGCACAACGCCGGCGATAGGCGTCAGCGGCGTCGGGTCGGGGTTGATCTCGATGATGGCTGCGCCGTGTTGCAGCGCCAACTGCGGCAGTTGCGCCGCCGGGTAGACGATGCCGCTGGTCCCCACGACCAACATCACCTCGCATTCACGCGCCGCTCGCCAGGCTTCTTCCATTTCGTGATGCGGCAGCATCTCCCCAAACCAAACGATGTCCGGGCGGATGGGGCCGCGGCAGTGCGGGCAGACGGGCGGCGTCTGCGCCGTGATGTCCTGCGGCTGGAGGACGTAGGGTGCAGCGCAGCGGTTGCAACGATAGCGGGTGATGGAGCCGTGCAGGTGATAGACCGTAGGGCTGCCGCCGCGCTCGTGCAGGTCGTCGATGTTCTGCGTGATGAGGTCGAACTGGGCGAAGCGCGCGGCGAGCTTTGCCAGCGCGACATGGCCCGGATTGGGCTGCACCGACGAGATTTTCTGCAGCCGTTCCATGTACCAGCGCCAGACCAGGCCGGGATCGGCGGCGAAGCCCGCCTGCGAGGCAAGCTGCTGCGGGTCGAACTTTGACCACAGTCCGGCGGTCGCGTCGCGAAAGGTGGCGACGCCGGATTCGGCGCTGACGCCGGCGCCGGTGAGGCAGGCTACGGCGTGGGCGTGGCGCAGCAGGGCCGCAGCCGCGGCAAGTTGTTCATGCATGGCGTCCGGTTTCCCTATCCGTAAAGCTCCTTTGAAGCGCGGCGTCTGTGTCAAGTATAATGCAGACGCCAAGACATTGACAGCCTAAGTCGCCTATGGCGGCGACGCTGCCGTCATTCACTTTACGCCATTAAGGATGTTACCGATCATGGATTCCACGCAGCCTGTGACCTACGCCGAGATCTTCCGCCGAGCCAAAGATATGCACGAGCAGATCCGCGCTTGGCGCCGCGAGATACACCGCCATCCTGAACTGACCTTTACTGAACACCGCACCGCAGGGCTGGTGAACGCCACCCTGACCGGCCTGGGCATCGAGACCGAGACTGAAGTCGCCAAGACGGGCGTCGTCGGCCATATACGCGGCGGAGCCGGGCCGGTGGTGGGGCTGCGCGCCGACATGGATGCGCTGCCGATTCAGGAGATCAACGGCACGGAATTTGACAGCACGGTCCCCGGCGTGATGCATGCCTGCGGGCACGACGCGCACACGTCTATGCTTCTGGGCGCCGCGACCATCCTCAAGGAACTGGCCGACCAGGGACGGCTGCCGGGCAGCATACGCCTGCTCTTTCAGCCGAGCGAAGAAGCGCAGGACGACGAGGGCAAGTCGGGCGGCATGCGCATGGCCGAGGAAGGCGCACTGGATGCCCTGGACGCGGTTTTTGGGCTGCACGTCAGCCCGATCCACGATGTAGGCACGGTGGCGACGCGGCCAGGGCCGATTACCGCGGCGGCGGACGAATTCAATCTGACGGTCATCGGCTCCGGCGGGCACGCAGCGCACCCGCACACGGCGGTTGACCCGATCGTGCTCGCCGCTCACGCCGTCATGGCGATCCAGCAGATCGTCAGCCGCCGCCTCAAGCCCATCGAAGCGGGCGTCGTCACCATCGGCACGATCAACGGCGGCACAGTCGAGAACGTGATCCCCGACACGGTGACGTTGACAGGCACGCTGCGCTCATTCTCGCCGGAGACGCGCCAACTGTTGCGCGACGAGTTGCGTCGCGCCTGCGGCGTGGTCGAGGCGCTGGGCGGCTCCTTTGAACTGAAGATCGTCGAAGGCTACCCGCCCACGGTCAACTCGGACGAGGCGGCGGAAGTGATGTTCGACGCCATGCGCGAGATGCTGGGCGAGGAGCATGTGCAGACGGCGGAGATGAGCATGGGGGCCGAGGATTTCAGTTTCATGGCCCAACGCGCGCCGGGGTGCTTTCTGCGCCTGGGCACGCACAACCCCGCCTGGGACAGGCAATACCTGGTGCATCGGGCGGACTTCCGCATGGACGAGGACGCGCTGCCGGTAGGCGCGGCTGCGCTGGCGGCGGCGGCTGTCCGCTGGATGGAGACGCATCGCTAGGGCTTATGCAGACGCTTCTGCGACTTCTCCGGCGTACCCGCAGGGCGCGGCGCGGGCAGCGTTGGGCTGCTGTGGTCGTAGCGGTCGCATTGCTGTTTCTGCCGGGGTGCGGTACGGTAGAACCGCAGCCGCTGCGCTTCGACCCGGCCCCCTGGCGGGATGGGGAGACGAGTCTCTACCGGATCACCGACCGCAACGGCCGGGATGCAGGCACTGTGCGCTATGCCATGCAGAAAACGGGCGACGACGGCTGGATCATGGCCCGCGAGACGGCAGCGCAAGGGGTGCAGGAGACGCTTGCCGTGCAGATGGCGAGCGAGGGATTCCGCCCGCGCACTTCGTTGGTCGTGCGCACGGAGATGGGAGCTACGGAGCGGTTGAGCGCCATCTATGACGGCGCACAAGTCGACCTGGAGATGACCAACAAGCGCAACATCACCACGGTCGAGCGCATGAACATTCCGAGCGATGCGCGCGATCAGTGGTCGCTCTACATGTTGGCGCGCGCTTTGCCGTTGGCAACGGGCTACAGCACGCGGCTTAACGTCTTTCTGCCGATCATGGGACGCCAGTCGCGCGTAACCTTGACCGTCGCCAAGCCGGTGCAGTTGGACGTGCCCGCAGGGAGCTTTGAGGCTTGGCCGGTGACGCTTGACCTGGGCGACATGAAGTCGGAACTCTGGATCGGGGTCGAGCCGCCGCACCCGCTGGTTAAGTACGTGGACGGGGCCAACCAGGGCGCATTTGAACTGGCCGAATTCTTGCCCTCGCCATGAGCGCAAGGAATGGAGGATGCCGATGAGTGTGAAACTGGATCGGTTCACTTGGATCGTGATCGCCATCGTGGTGGCGCTGTTGGCGGCGGCTGTCGTCACCGTTTCTCTCACCCAGGGGCGCGGCGTCGACGGGTCCGACTACGTAGAGGACGGCTCGCCGGGCGCCGCGGTCTTCAATGCGTTTACGGCATTGCAGAAGGGCGATCTGTACGCGGCGCGCGCCCAATACTCGGCCCGCATATTGGAAGAAATCGCCGAGCAGAACTGGGACCCGTTCGCCGGTCGCGGGGCCGACACCACGGCGCGGCGGCTGCGCATCGTCGAGGTTGAAGTCGACCCCACGGATGAGAACCGCGCCCTGGTGACCTTCGTCCAGGATACCTACTCCCAAGGCGGGCTGTTCGGCGGCGGCAATACATGGAGCCGCCGCGGGGTTGTCGAGGTCGTGCGTGAGGAAGGGGAGTGGAAGATCAACGCCCAGGAGTTCTTCTACTGAGGCCGCATCCAGCCGCGCAGGTTACCGGCAAAGCGTGCGGCTCGCGAGGGGCGCCTTTCATTTTGGGGTGCGCAAGCTGTCACCCTGAGCCGTGCAACGGCGAAGGGTCTCCGTTTCGGCCTGGAGATGCTTCGTATGCGCTCAGCATGACAACTCGCCCCTGATTTGAAGTAGACCCGTACGCGTGGGCCTGGGAACGACGGATGCTGACGACTCTGCGCGCGTAGACGAGGACATGCTATGGCTACAATCAATCGCCCGCCAAGCGGGCTGACCGTGATCCGGCGGCTTTATTTCTATGTCGTCGCCTTTTTCAGCATCGTCGCCGGTCTGGTTGCGTTCGACAACCTGCTGGAAGCGCTGGATGACGTCTGGCTGGGCAGCCGCGCCCTCTACGATGTGGGCGGCGGCGCGTTTACGCGCGAGGTGCTGGCGGCGAGCGGCGGCGTGCTGGTGGTGGCCGTGCCGATCTTCTTGTTGCACTGGCATTTCATCCAGAAGCGGCAGGATGACCCCGACGAACGACATTCGGCGCTGCGCAAGCTGTTTCTCTATCTCACCTCCGGCGTGCTCGTCGGCTTCATTCTGTTCCGCGCCTACGCGCTGCTCGATGGCATTGCGGCCCTAGCGTTCGGCCAGCCGGTCTCGGCCAGCGACATCTGGCCCAGCGGCTGGCTGCACAACTTGCTCATGCTTGCCGCCGCCTTTGCCTTGGAGATGCAATTCCGCCGCGTCATCCTGGCGGACGGCGACTATGGTCACGAGACGGAGAGCGCCGGCATCTGGCGGCGGGTTTATCTTGTCGTCGCCGGCCTAGCCGGGTTGGGGCTGATCCTCTTCGGCGCGGCCGGCATCATCGAAACGGCCTGGCGCACGGCTACCAGCCAGGTCGGGGGCGGCCCGTTGGGCGCAGCCGCCAACTGGTGGTGGCATGAATCGCTCGCCAACGGCGTGGCGCTGCTGCTGATGGGCGCGGTCTTAGTGCGGGTGAACTGGCGGCGCTGGCATGCGCTCGCCGCGGTCAACACGCACGAGGCGCGATCGGCGCTGCGCCGCTTCTACCTCTACGCGGCCGTAACCGCGGCGGCGGTGGCGACGCTTGCGCCCGCGGCCAGCCTGCTGCGCGAGGCGCTGCTGCTGGCGTTCGGCAGCGGCGCCGCGGACCCGGCTGACCTGGTGCGCAAGTTGGCGACGCCCATCTCCTTTACGCCCGTAGGCGCGGCGCTCTGGATCTGGCATTGGCGTTTCTTGCAGCGCGAGGCCGCCGAGTATGGCGAAAGCGAAGAGGGGACCGTCGTCCGCCGGCTCTACTACTACGTAGTGGCGGCGGTGGGGCTGGCGCTGCTCTGGTTCGGCGCGGTGGACATCGTCGGCGCGCTGCTGGATGCGCTGTCGGGCGGCATCTGGGTGGAGCCGCTGGCTACCGGCTTAAGCCTGCTCGCGGTCGGTGCGCCGGTGTGGGCGCTGCACTGGCGCGCGGTGCAGCGCGTAGCCACTGCCGCAGGCATAAGCGCGACGGCGGAACGGGCTTCGCTGGTGCGGCGCGCCTATCTCTACGGCGTGGCCCTCGTGGGCGCGCTCTTGATCCTCTTCTACCTGGCGCGCGTGGTCTACCGCATTTTGCTCTTTGTTCTGGGCGATCCTGCCGCGGGCGTGTTGTCTGCGCAGACGATCGACGAGATCGCGCGGGCGCTCATCTCGGCTGTGTTATGGGGCGTACACATCCTGGCGATCCGGACGGACGGGCGCATGGGGGAGACGGCGCCGGCTGCGCAAGCGGATGTCGCCGCGGAACGGGCGACCCTGGCGGCGCGCATCGCCCGGCTGGAGCGCGAACTGAGCGAGGCGCGACAGGCGCTGCAGCGCCTGGAGGCGGAACAAAAGCCGGAGGCGGATCCGCCCCCGGCGACGGGCGCTTAATCGTTCTCGGTGATCTCGGCGGCTACGCGGAAATGCTTGGCTAACTCGCCGACCAGGCGATCGCTGATCGCGCACGGGTCTTCCGGGAAGGCGAGTTTGTGCGTTTTGCCGCCGGATTGCAGCAGGATCACGAAATGGTCGCGGCCGCGCGGGTCGCGCACATGCTCGCAGATTTCGCGCAGGCGGAATTTGTCGCGTTCAAGATCGCCGCAAGCGCGGAAGGTGATCTCGATTGTGCGCGAGGCGGGGCGACGTCTGGCCGGTTTGGCGGCGGGTTCGTCCTGCTGCGAAGGGGGCGGCGTTTGGCTGGGCGAGTGTGCAGCCGCCCCATTATGCGCCCCATTATGCGCCCCATTATGCGCCCCATTGTGAGCGCCATTGTGGGCGTCGGGCGCAGACGGGCCCGCAGGTTCCGGCTTCGAGGGCGGGGCTGCGGCGGATTGCTCGCCGCTCGTCTCCGGTGCGGACTCTTCGCTGCGCACCTCCGGTGCGGACTCCTCGCTGCGCACCTCCGGTGCGGACTCTTCGCCGTACGCTTGCGGCGCGGCAGTCGCTTGCTCGTCTCGTTCATCCTGCGTTTGATCCACGTCCTGCTCCGTGTTTAGTTGCTCTTGGTCGTCCTGCCGGTCTGTCCCGGCGTAGGCGGCTTTGGCTTCGGCCAGGCCGGCGTCCCGTTGTGAAGAAGCGGGCGCAGGCTGCTCATCCGGCGGCGAGGCTGCAGCCACGCGGGCAGTTGGGACCGGTTCGGCCATCCAGGCGGGCGGCTCGTCGCGGAAGGGACTCTCCTCTGCGGAGGGGCCGAAGTCGTCGTCATAGCTGCTATAGCCTGCGTAGGCGCCGTCGTAGGCGTCATCTTCGTCGTCGCCGGCCTTGACGCCGTTGATCGTGGGGCCTACGTCGATCAGCGGTTTCTGCATCTGCCGGCTTTCGTCGTCCACGGCGATGGCGACGTCGACATAGTTCTGGATCATGTCGGCCAATAGGCTGGTCTGCCCCTCGCGCGTCTGCGCTTTGCCCTTGATGACGACGATGGCATCCTGCGCCAGCAGTTCCTTGTATTCGGCGTAGGCGCTGGGGAAGACCACCACCTCGCACTGCCCCTGCATATCCTCTAACTGGACAAACGCCATCGGCTGGTTTTTCTTGGTGTTGATGGTGCGCACGCCGGCGATCATGCCGGCTAGGGTGACGTTCTTGCCGTCATAGCGGGCGTCCAGTTCGTTACAGGCGCACGACACCACGTTCTTGAGGTCGATGCTGACATGGTGGAGAGGGTGGCTCATGGCATAGACGCCGAGCAGTTCTTTTTCCCATTGCAGGCGCTCGCGGCTCGTCTCCTCCTCGACATCCGGCAGGGCGATAGGGACGACCTCGGCGGCGGCGCTTGCGTCGCCGATCAGGTCGAACATGGACAACTGGCCGCTGTCGCGCGCGCTGTGGACCGAAGCGGACTGGGCGACGAGCGTGTCGAGCACCTGCAATAGCTGGCTGCGGCGTCCGAAGCGGTCGAACGCGCCGACTTTGATCAGGCATTCCAGCGCGCGTTTGTTGACCTGACGCAGATCGACGCGGTCGCAGAAGTCCTCCAGGCTGGCGAAGGGGCCGCCTTCGGCCCGCGCCTGAAGGATGGTCTGCACCGGGCCTACGCCGACGTTTTTGACTGCGGCCATGCCGAAGCGGATAGCGCTGCCTTCGGGCACGGGGAAGTCATAGGTCAGCCCGCTGTCGCGGATGGCGGAACTGGGCGTATCGGCGGGCAACTCTTGGATCTCGAAGTCCAGCCCGCTGTAGTTGACGTCCGGCGGCAGGACGTCGATGCCCATGCGGCGGCATTCCTGGATGAAGTTGACGATCTTCTCGGTCTTGTCGCGCTCGACGAGCAGCAGCGCGGCCATGTATTCGACTGGATAGTGCGCCTTGAGGTAGGCGGTCTGCACGGTGATGACCGCGTAGTCGGCGGCGTGGCTTTTGTTGAAGCCGTAGCGGGCGAAAAACTCGATGTCCGCATAGATGGCCGCGGCCGTCTCTTTGGGGATGTCGTTCTTCTTGCAGCCTTCGATGAAAAGCTGCTTGTGCTTCTCGATCTCCGAGGCTTTTTTCTTGCTGATGGCGCGGCGCACCAGATCGGCTTCGCCGGGCGTGTAGCCGGCCAGACGGCTCAGGATCTGAATGATCTGCTCCTGGTAGACGATGATGCCGTAGGTCTCGGCCAGGATCGGCTCCAGCGACGGGTGCTTGAACTCGACTTCTTCCTCGCCATGCATGCGCCGGATGAACTGGGGAATGTACTCCATCGGCCCGGGGCGGTAGAGCGAGATAGTGGCGACGATGTGCTCGAAGGCGCTGGGCTGCATCTCGGTGAGGACGCGGCGCATGCCCTGGCCTTCGACCTGGAAGACGCCGCTGACCTCGCCGCTGGAGAGCAGCTTGAAGGCTTCCGCCGCGTCCTCGTCTTCAAACGGGATGTTGGCGAGGCTGTAGTCAATGTCGTGGCGCTCGCGGATCAGACGGGCCGCCTCGCGCATGACGGAGAGCGTGCTGAGGCCGAGGAAGTCGACCTTGAGCAGCCCGATGGATTCGAGGATCGGGAACTCGTACTGGGTGATGGTGCTGGTGATCGTGTTTTTGTTGCCGCGCATGAGCGGCGTGTAGTGCGTCAGCTCGCGGTCGGCCACGATCACGGCGGCGGCATGCACGCTGGAATGGCGCGCCACGCCTTCCAGGTTCATCGACGTATCGAGCAGGTCGCGCACCCTTTCGTCCTTGGCGTACTTCTCCGCCAGGTCCCCGCTGTAGAAGTCGTGGCCGGGCGTGAGCACGTCGCGAATGGTGACCGGCTTGCCGGGGATGGCGGGGATGAGCTTGGCGATCTGGTCGACTTCGTGCAGCGGGATCTCTTTGGCGCGGCCCACGTCGCGGATGGCGGCGCGCGCCTTCATGCGGCCGAAGGTGACGATCTGCGCCACCTGGTCCTCGCCGTATTTTTCCAGCGTATAGCGGATCATCTCCTCGCGCTGGTCGTCGGGGAAGTCCAGGTCGAAGTCGGGCATGGTGACGCGGCCCGGATTGAGGAAGCGCTCGAAGATGAGGTTGTTCTTGAGCGGGTCGATGCCGGTGATGCCGATGCAGTAGGCGACGACCGAGCCGGCGCCGGAGCCGCGCACGTTCCACCAGATGTTGCGCTGCCGCGCAAAGTTGCACAGGTCCGCCACGATCAGGAAGTAGACGTCGAAGCCCATTTCGTGGATGATGCGCAGCTCGCGTTCCTTGCGCTCCTGGATGGCGTCGCTGTGAGCCTGCTTGCCGTACAGGCGTTCGAGACCCTGCTCGGTGAGATGGCGCAGGTAGGTTTCGTAGTTGAAGCCTTCGGGGATGGGCAAGTCCGGCAGGTGGTACTCATTGTCTTCCAGGTCGACGTTGCACATCTCGGCGATGCGCAGGGTGTTGTCGAAGGCGCTGGCAGGCAGGTCCAGGTAGGGCCGGAACGCGGCTTCCATCTGTTCGCGGCTCTTGAGGAAGTAGCTGCCGTCGGACATGCGCATGCGGTTTTGCGCGCTGACTGCGGCGCTGGTTTGCACGCAGAGCAGCACGTCGTGCGGGCCGCCGTCCGACTCGAGCACATAGTGCACGTCGTTGGTGACGATCATCCCCAGGCCGAACTTATCGGCCCAGGGAACCAGCACCTTGTTGACCGCGACCAGTTCCGGCAAGTTGTGCTCTTGCAGCTCGATGAAGAAGTTGTCGCGGCCGAAGATCTCCACGAACCAACCCAAACGCTCGTAGGCTTCCTTTTCCTTGCCCTGGCTGATTAGTTGGGGAATCTCCGCGCCGAGGCAGCCGGTTGTCGAGATAATGCCTTCGGCGTGAGCCGCGAGATATTCGTGATCGACGCGCGGGCGATAGTAGTAGCCCTTGAGATGAGCGTCGGACGAGATCTTGAGCAGGTTGCGATAGCCGGTCATATCGCGCGCCAGGAGCAGGATATGGTAGTTTTCCCGGTCGAACTGGGCGTCGCGCCCGTCCATAGGGCGACCCCAAACGGTCTGGTAGCCTTCCAGCCCGATAATGGGATGAATGTCGTTCGCCCGGCAGGCGCGGAAGAACTCGACCGTCCCATGCATGGAGCCGTGGTCGGTCAGGGCGAGGGCTGGCTGGCCTAGCCGCTTGGCTTCGGCGACCAGGTTTTTAACCCGACCCAAGCCGTCGAGCAGCGAGTATTCGGAGTGGGTGTGCAGATGGACAAATTCGCTGGACATGAGGCTTCTCCGCCGCCAGGCGACGCGGTGAAATGGACACGAGGCGGCCTGGCGTTCTACTTTTTATGACGGGCGCCGGACAAGATCGGCGCGAACATTTTGTGGCGTCTAGCGGCGCTGATCCGGCGCGTTCATTATACCAGAAGCGGCATCGGCAATCTCGCCGCGGCAAAGCCGTCATGCTGAGTGAGGCACATCCTATGACGCAGAATTGGCAAGAAGCTGGCCACGGCCATGCCCTCGCG
>CAZYSJ010000008.1:0-59094 GCA_964649875.1 uncultured Caldilineaceae bacterium | reverse complement strand
GGCGGCTGGTTGCGGGGCGATTAGCCATACCCCCAAAAACCGCGGGGCGGCGCTGAGAATTCTCAGCGCCGCCCCGCCTTCATAAAACGCCCACTGCGTTAGCGTTCCAGCTTACGGAATGCGCAGCGTCTGCCCCACGTAGATCACGTTGGCGTTGTCGATGCCGTTTGCCATGACGAGCGCAACCGAATCAACCCCGTACTGCTGCGCAATCATACCCAGCGAGTCGCCCGGACGAACGACGTGCGTGAGCGCTTGCTCGGCCATAGCCGGCAGCGGCCCGCCTGCCATCATCGGCTCAGGCGAATTCCCCATCTCAACCGGATAGTTCGGCGTTTCCGCCGCCATCGGCTGCGGCTCCGCCGGCGCCGGCTGTATAAAAGCGCCCGAACCGCCGCCTGCACACCCTGGGATGACCAGCGTCTGCCCGACAAAGATCACGTTTTCGTTAGAAATGCTATTGGCGTTCACCAATGCATCAACCGTGATGCCGTACTGACGGGCGATAGCGCCCAGAGTGTCACCCGGCTTGACGACATGCGTACACTCGCCTACCGGCTGGGGTTGGGGTTGCGGTTGGGGCTGCTGCGGTTGAGGCTGCGGCAGAGGCCACGGCTGCGGCTCCTGACCGTCCCATCCGCCCGTCCCGCCGCAGGAGACAAGGCTGATATCGTCGAGGTTGAAGTCCATCTCCACATTCGTGACTGCCCACTTCTTCCAGCCGCGAATGAAGAGGACGACCGAACTGGCCGGGGCCTTGAACTTGATTGTGTAGGTTCCCAGCGGCCCCGGTTCGGTGCGGTCGTAAATCGGACCGAGGTCCATGCCTTCCCAGTGGCTCACATTGCGCCACTCGATGTCGGCGCCGGGGTTGATGCCCCACTGCGCTTCAAAGCGGTAGGGGTCTTCCTCGTTGCCTTCCCCGCGCAGCAGGCCGCGCACGGTCAACTGGTAGACGCCGCCCGGCGTCAGCCCGCCGATGCGCTGGAAGATGCCGGCGTAGCGGTCCGCGTCCGTCGGATACATGCCCTTGGAGTTGATCTCGATCAGTTGGCCGTTGCCGGCGACATCGTCGTTCCCGCAGCAGGGCTTACTTGCCGTCTGGCGACTCGCCATCGACACCACAGCCTCCCATTGCTCATCATAGAAGCCGTAGTTGGCCGCGCCGCCGTTAATGAAGCCGCCCCAGCCGCGCCCGATCTCACCCAGCGCGGTGCGGTTGAAGCCGTCCTCGAAGTCGCCGTTATAGACCAAGTTCGGCCCGCCGCACACCTCCGGTTTGCCGGACCACTGCGGTTCTTCCTGCGGCGCTTTGGGCGCTGCCATCGCAGGCTGCGGTTCCGGCTGCGGCTTCGCCCAGTCGAACAGCGCGCGCGGGCTTTCCTTGCCGCCCGTTCCGCCAACCGACGGACCGATCAGCGCGATGCCGTCCAGGTTCACATCGATTTCCTCGTCGTATACGCCCCATTTTCGCCAGACGCGCACAAAGAGCGTAATAACCTCCGCCTCCGGCGCAAGCGTGGTGCGGAACTCGCTGAAGTAACCCGGTTCCAGACGGTCGAAGTAGGTGTTGATGCCGGCATCGGTCCAGTTGTCCACCTGCCGCCAATCCGCGTTGGGGCCTTTCACCCAGCCGACTTCCACGCGGTAACGCCACGGATCGCCGTCATGGTTGGTCGTGCGCACCATGGCGCGCATCGTAAAGGTGTACTTGCCCCACGGAGAGACGCGCACCGTCTGCGATAGGCCGGCGTAGCGATCGTGATCAGGCGCCATCAGGCCTTTGCCGTTGATCTCGATCAGTTGGCTGTGCTTGCCGTCGGCGACGACGGGCTCCCACTGATCATCGTAGAAGCCATAGTTAGCCGCGCCGCCGTTGGTGAAACAGTTCCACCCGGCGCCGACGATGCCGCACCCCGGCACGTTGACAAAGCCCTGCTCAAAACTGCCGTTCGCCAGCACGTCCGTATCGGACGCGCTGGTGACCATCGGCACGGCTGCGACCAGCGCCGCCGACGCCGTGATGGCGATCGTCAATATGATGCTGACGAGTCTGCGTTGCTCAGGCGTGATCGGCCGCCAACGAAATGGCAGCCCGCCTGCGCGAAGAGCGGATAGAACGTTGCGCAGTTGCTCCTGCATAAGGGCAAACCTCCTTGCTTGATCGTACCAGTCGGCGCACACCACCCCAGCGGGCGCCTATGATTTCCTCAGCTTAGTCAGAACAAAACAAAATGCCGCGCCGCCGTGGAGACCCCGGTTGATGCGGTGTGCTCGGGTATTTGCCGTTTAGGCGCCGGCCGCGTACGCGACCGGCTCGCCCTTGAATGCCGGAACATCCGTTTGTCACGACGCCACCACCCTGCTACGTCGCATCTAGAGGATCCGTAGGCCGGCATCAACGTTCGAGACCTGCTCGAACAATGCCCGACGCTACAACACTCATGACGTAGAAAGCCCGCAAAAGTGACGCGTGAATGTGGATAACTTGTGAATAAGTGGCCGGCGCGCCAAACGCGTAACGGCGGCTATCTCGCTTTCGTGGATAGCCGCCGCCTATGTCCGCTTATTCGCTTGTCTCTAGATGGTGTGATCCCTAAATACACACAATGTCATGTTGAGCGAAGCGAAACATCTCTACTTTTGGTACAACGAGATTCTTCAACTCGCTGCGCTCGCTTCAGAATGACAGATACTTGGCGATCACACCATAAATTGGTCTAGCGGTCCCGCCGAGTTAGCGGGAGCATTTCGCCCAGGTTGGTCAGCGCTTCTTCCAAGACAAGGACGGCGCGCCAGTATTCGTCCAATGCTACATGCTCATTGGGCGTGTGATCCAGCGCACTGTCGCCCGGCCCATAGGCGAGGATCGGGCATTGCCACACGGGCGCAACTACGTTCATATCGCTGGTGCCCGTCTTGACCACGAAGCCGGGCCGCGCGCCGTCCCCCTGCGCGCGGATGGCGGCGAGGAAGGCGCGCACTAGCCCCGTATCGCGCGGGCTGCGCCAGGCGCGCTCATGGCCGCGGAAGCTGAGGCCCACCGAAACGTCGGGGCCATCCAGTCGCACCTCGCCGGCCAACAAGTCCTCGCCGCTGGGCGTGCGCGGCCGTTCCGCCCCGGCTGCGTCCGCCGCCCAATTCACCAGGTTTTGGGCGAAAGTCGCCGCGTCGAAATCGAGCGGCAGGCGGATGCCGGCCTGCACCCGCACTGTGTCGTTCATCTCCGCATCGGTTGCCGTCTGCACCTGACGCAGGCTGGGCTGAAGCTGGTCGAAGGCCTGGCTGCGCCCTGCGTTGAACTCACTCGCATAGGCGTCGAGCCGGTTCCACAGCGCCGCCGCCCACACGGCGATGCCCGCGTCTGGGCCGGCGGTGTGCGCCATCGGCCGGCTGGCGAACATCTCGACCAGCAGCCGCCCCTTATAGCCAAGCGTCACGCGCCGCCAGCCGCTCGGCTCGCCGATCACGCAGGCTGCGGGGATCGGCTCCGCAGCGCCGTCGAAGCGGTCGCGGATGTGGCGGGCGCCTTTGCTGGTAGCCGCTTCCTCCTCCACCGCGCCGATGACGACCACGCGCAGATTGCGCCGTCGCAGCCACGCGGCGTTTAGCCGCGCCGCAGCCGCCGTGAAGGTCGCTAACGGGCCTTTGGCGTCGACCGAGCCGCGGCCATAGAGGACCGACCCGTCTTCGCTCTCTTCGATGCGCACGGGAATTGCGCCCGGCACAGTGTCGATGTGGCCGAGCAAAACGACCACATGGGCAGCGCCGGCGTCGCCCAACTCGCCTACTGCGTTGCCCGCCGCATCGACATAGGCGCGGTCATAGCCCAGGCCTCGCATCTGCTCGACCAGCCAGGCGCTCGCCGCTTCCTCCTGCCCGGAGAGCGAGGGAATCCCCACCAATCCGGCCAGCAGGTCGACGGCGCTTTGCCGGTCAACTGCCGTCGCGCCCATCATCCGCCCTCGCCGGAGAGCACTTGGGCGATGGCTTCTACGCCGATCTCAATCTCCTCCGCGCTGATCACCAGGGGCGGCAGCAAGCGCAGCACATTGCTCCCGGCGGGCAGCGCCAGCACGGCATGTTCCTCCATCAGCGCCCGCAGATAGGGTCCCACACGCTCGCGCAGCTCGATGCCGGCCATCAGGCCAAGCCCGCGTATCTCACGCACGACGGTAAGGTTCGCCAACGCAGCGTTGAGGCGGTCAAAGAGCATCTGCCCCATTTCAGCCGCCCGGTCGATTAACTCCTCGCGCTGGTAGACCTCCAGCGCGGCCAGGCCGGCGGCGCAGGCCAGCGGATTGCCGCCGAAGGTAGTGCCGTGCGCGCCCGGGTAGAGCGCGCCGTGCACCTGGTCTGTGTAGGCCAGCGCGCCCATCGGAAAGCCGCCGCCGATGCCTTTCGCTAGACAAATGATGTCCGGCTGCAGATCGAAATGCTCGTGGCCGAACCAGCGACCCGTTCGCCCAAAGCCGGTCTGGATCTCGTCGACGACGAGCAGCGCGCCGCGTTCACGACAGATGCGCTGCGCCGCCTGCATGAAGGTCGCCTCGCCCATGTTCACGCCGCCTTCGCCCTGCACCGGCTCCACGATCACCATAGCCGTGGTCTCATCCACCGCGGCGTCCAGTCGCTCGACGTTGTTGTAAGGCACATGCGTCACGTCTTGGAGCAAAGGAGCAAATGGCTTGCGGTATTTCGGCTCCCACGTCAGCGAGAGCGCGCCGATGGTGCGGCCGTGGAAGCTGCGCATCGCGGCGACGATGCCCGTGCGCCCCGTTGCCAGCCGCGCGTACTTAATCGCGCCGTCGATGGCCTCGGCGCCGCTGTTGGACAGAAAAACGTGAGACAGGCGGTCGGGCAGAACCTCGACCAGCTTGGCGACGAAGCGAGAGCGCACGTCGTTATAGAAGAAATTGGGGCAGACGATGAGACGGCCGGCCTGCTCAGCGATGGCGGCGCTTAGGGCGGGATGGCTGTGGCCGAGCATGGCGACCCCCTGGCCCGCGGTCAGATCAAGGTAACGCCTGCCTTCCACATCCCACATCCAACAACCCTCGCCGCGCGCCATGACGACATCGCCGCGGCGCGCCGTGGTTCCCCCTGCGTACTGCTCTTCCATTGCGGCCAATTCGGCCATCGATAGGGCTGCGGTCACCGGCGCTGCTCCTTCCGTTTCGTCGTTGGGCGGCATTCGTCACGAGTCATTCGTCAAATCAGAATTCCGTAGCCACGAATTGCACGAATTTCACGAAACGAATGGCCGCTTAATTCGAGTAATTCGTGCAATTCGTGGCAGATTCCCTCGCGCCTGTGCGGTTTGTCCGCCGCTTTGCGTCAGACGATCTGCGTGCCGCCGCCTTCTAATGCCGCGCTGATCGGCCGCTCGATGCGCCCATCCGCAAAGACGACGCGCTGCACGCCCTCGCCGATGGCTTCCAGCGCGCCCATCACCTTCTTCTTCATGCGGCCCTCGGCGTACTGCATAAAATCGTCAGCGTGCGCACGGGGAATCTGCCGGATCAGCGTGCTTTCATCCGGGAACTGGCGCAATAGCCCCGGCACATTGCTCAGGATGACCAACGCCTCGGCCTCTAACGCGGATGCAACCATCGCTGCGGCGCGGTCGCCGTCCACGTTGACCGCCTCGCCTGCGTCCGATGCGCCCGGCGGCGTCAACACGGGGAAATAGCCCCCATCCAGCAGCAGCCGCAGCAGGCCGGTATTAACGCGCTCTACCGTGCCCGTCCAGTCGTCGCGCAGCACCATGCGCTTGCCGTTGACGCGCACGCGCAGCGTATCCTTGCGCTTGCCCTCGAAGATGCGCCCGTCCAGCCCGCTCAGGCCGACGGCGTTTACGCCGCGACGCTGCAACGCCTCAACCCACATCTTGTTGAGTTGGCCGCAGTAGACCATCTCGAAGATCTCCAATGTGCGCCGGTCGGTGCGGCGGCTGACGAAACCGCTCTCGCTCGTCACGAATTCCGGCGGATGGCCCAGGGCTTCAGCCACCTCGTTGGTCGTCTCCGCGCCGCCATGCACCAGGATCAACGGCGTCCCCGCCGAAGTCAGCGCGGCAATGTCATCTGCGATGGCGTCGACCTGCAGGTCCTTGCCGCCGCCCACCTTGACCACAATCATGGTCGCCTCTCCTGCTCTTTAAGCATTCCCTTAGATCGGATGCAGACCGGGAAAGTCCAGCCCGGTCGTCTCGTCCCAGCCCATCATCAGGTTCATGCACTGCACCGCCGTCCCCGCCGCGCCCTTCATCAAGTTGTCGATGGCCCCCAGGGCGACGATGCGCCGGCTCTCGCCGTCCACCTCGAAGCCCACGTCGGCGTAGTTGCTGCCGGACAGGATTTTCGGCTCCGGATAGCGATACACGCCGGTGCGCTCCTTGACGATGCGCACGAACGGCTCGCCCCGGTAGACCTTGCGGTAGGCGCGGTAGACGTCCCGCTCCTCCACGCCGTCGCGCAGGAAGAGGTGCGCCGTCGCCAGCACGCCGCGCACGTTGTCGATGGCCGTGGCGCTGAGGTGCACCGTCGCCTGCGCGCCCGACAGCCGGATAGCCTGCTCGATCTCGGCCGTGTGCCGGTGACCGGTCGGCGCAAAGCTGCGCATGACGCGCGCCCGCTCCGGATGATGCGTAGCGTCGCTGGACTTGTTGCCGCCTTCGCTGCTGCCGACCTTGACCTCGCAAACGACGCCGCGCGCCGCATCGGCCAGCCCTTCGGCAAAGAGCGGCCAGATCGCCAGCGTCGTAGCGGTAGCGTTGCAGCCAACCCCGCTGACATACTGCGCCTGCCGTATCTCCTCGCGGTGCAGCTCGGGCAGGCCGTAGACAAACTTGCCGAGCCACTCCGGGTTGGCGTGCGGCTTGCCGTACCAACGCACGTAGTCATCCGGGTTGCGCAGACGGAAATCCGCGCTCAGGTCGATAATGCGTTCCGCCATGCCCGCGTATTGGTCGATGCGTTCCATGGCGCCGCCATGCGGCAGCCCAACAAACAGGAAGTCCGCCGGCTCTAGGTCCGCCGCGCTGACGAACTGGAGATTGGTGCGCCCGCGCAGGTTGGGGTGCGTGAAATGTACGAACGTCCCTGCGTTGCGTTCGCTGGTCACCTGCGCCACTTCGACATGCGGATGATCCAACAACAGGCGCAGCAGTTCGCCTCCCGCATAGCCGGACCCGCCGACAATCGCCGCCTTGATCTTTTCGGACACCATGCCGTCCTTTGCTCGTATGCCCTTTGCTTGCCGACCGCCTATTCGCCGGTCAATGATACCGTTGCCACATCTTGAGCGCCGTTGGTCCACCCGTTGGCCGCGGCCCAGCCCTCTTTGCCGACGCGCACGATGAAGTCCGCCATGCGCCCCGGGATGTCGACGCCTGTGGGCGCGATGCTGTTGCGATACTCCATCGTGTAGTTGACCTCGATGACCAACAGCCCGCGATCCGGGTCTTCCACTACGTCGATGGCGACAATGCCGCCGCCGACCGCTCGCGCCGCACGCACGCACAGTTCGTTCAGTTCCGGCGTCACCGGGCAATTGCTCGACTTGCCGCCGCGCGCCGTGTTCGTGATCCAATGCTCCGAAGTGCGGTAGATGGCGCAGATCGTCTCGTCGCCCACCACAAAAGCGCGGATATCCCGCTCCGGCTTCGCAATGTACTCCTGGATGTAGAAAATGCTGTGGTGATAGGTGCCCAACACCTCTTTGTGCTCCAGGATCGACTCGGCGGCCTCGCGGTCGTTGACCTTGCTCAGCAGCCGCCCCCACGAGCCGACCGCCGGCTTCAACACTATCGGGTAGCCCAGCGACTCGATGGCGCGCAGCGCGCTGTCGGATGAATACGCAATCAACGTGCGCGGGGACGGGATGCCCGCCGCGGTCAGCGCGCTCGTCGTCTGTAACTTGTTGCCGCACACATCCGCCACCTGCGCCGTATTGACCGTGGCGATGCCGCGGTCGTTGAGGATGCGCAGGCTGTAGAGCGCGCGGCTGTGGTTGATGCAGCGCTCGGCGATGACGTCATAGCCGGCATACTGCTCCGCATATTCGCGGCCCGGCGTGATCTCAAAGACAAGATCGCGGTCGTCCAGCAGATCGAACTCGACGCCGCGCGCATTGAACGCCTCGAAGAGCAGCTTCTCCTCGACCCGCACGCGGCTGTATAGGATGCCTACCCGCATATGCGCTATTCCCCCCAGTCCTCTTCTTCCTCGGGCGCAACTTCCAGCGTAAGCGGGTCGAGGCTGACAACCTCCAGGTCGGCCCCGCACTCAGGACACTGCGTGATCTCGTTCTGCATGACGTCGGTCAGTTCGATCTCGGCAAAGCACTCCGGGCACTCTGCCACGCCCGACGCAGTCTTAATCGCCATCTCTCAGCCCTCCCATCGTATATTCGTTAATAGTAGTTCTTTCGCTAACAGGTTCATTCCCCTATTACGCACACTGTTATTACGCACACTGTCATGTTGAGCGGAGCGAAACATCTCTTCTCGGTTACAACGAGATTCTTCAGCTCACTAACGCTCGCTTCAGAATGACATATACTTGGCGAACATACCTCTAGCCCAACTCGTGTAAAATCGCAGCCGTCATCTCATCCGTGCTCAACGCGCCGCCCATGTCACGCGTCGCTGCGCCCTGTTGCAGCGCACGCCGCACCGCCCGCTCTATTGCCCCTGCCGCCTCATTCTCGCCCAAATAGCCCAACAGCAGCGCCGCCGAACGGATGGCGGCAACGGGGTTGGCAACGCCCTGTCCGGCGATGTCCGGCGCGCTGCCGTGCACCGGCTCCGCCAACACAAAGCGCTCGCCGACGTTGGCGCTAGGCGCGATGCCCAGGCCGCCCGTCAGCGCCGCCGCCACGTCGCTGAGGATGTCGCCGTAAAGGTTCGGCGCCACGACGACGTCGTAGCGCTGCGGCTCGCGCACCAGCCGGTAGGCCATCGAGTCGACGAGTTGTTCCTCCATCTCGATATCCGGGTACTCCTGCGCCACAGCCAAACACGCCTCGCGGAACAGGCCGTCGCTCACGGCGAGAACGTTGGCCTTGTGAACCACCGTAACCAGGCCGCGGCCCTCTACGCCCCTCGCCGCCCGGCGCAGACGCGCCTGCTCGAACGCCAGCCGGGCGATGCGCCGCGATGCTTCAACCGTAATGACTCGCTCGGCTACCGCACGCCGCCCATCCTGCTCCAGCCGCTCCTGCTTGACGTAAAGGCACTCGGTGTTCTCGCGCACGATCAGCAGGTCGATGCCGGGCGCGCAGCCGTCCACAGGGGCGGACTGGGCGGGACGCAGGTTGCCGTAGAGGTCCAGCGCCTTGCGCATCCCCAAAATCGGGCTAGAATAGCCGGGCGTGCGTTGGCTAGGCGAACTGACCGCGCCGAACAAAGCGCCGTCACAATCGCGCAATGCAGCAAGCGTCGCCTCCGGCAGGGCATTGCCCTCGCGGCGGAACGTCTCCCAGCCGGCGTCGAGCCGCACAAACTCCAAGTCAAGCCCGAGCGCGGCCAGGACGCGCTCGGCTGCGGGGACGACCTCCAGCCCCACCCCGTCGCCGGGGATCAGGGCAATGCGTCGCCGGCCTCCGTGCGCGCCGTTATCGCTTTGCGCTTGAGCACGCTTCGCCGTCATGTCTCCAGGCTCCGCTTTACATAGGGGATGAGCCCGCCCGCCTCGATGATGTGCATGATGCTGGGGCTGAACGGCGGGAAAGAGAACTCGCCGGCTGGACAGCGCACAACGCAGTTCGTTATGTCGACCTCTACCGTGTCGCCCGGCTGGATGGCGCGCGCCGCCTCCGGGCAGGCTATCGCCGGCAGCCCGTTGTTCAAGGCATTGCGGTAGAAGATCCGCCCGAAACTCTCCGCCACGATCGCACCCACGCCGTTATAGACCAGGCACGTCGCCGCCTGTTCCCGGCTGGAGCCGCAGCCCCAGTTGCGGCCTGCCACGATCACGTCGCCCGGCTGCATGCCCGTCACGAACGTCGGGTCCAGATCCTCGAGCGCGTGGCGGGCGATCTCCTCGCGGCCCGACACCGTATAGGTATATTTGCCGGGATAGATCACGTCCGTATTGACGTTATCCCCGTACTTCCACGCCCGCCCTCGTATCACGTCCATCTGTCATCTCTCAAGATATTATTGGGCGCTGCTGCACCCCGTCGCTCTGATGCTTGCGCCCACGCCGTGACTGCTATTCCAGCTCTCGCGGGTCGGCGATGCGACCCATGATTGCCGAAGCCGCTACGACCGCAGGGCTCGCCAAGTACACGTCCGAATCGGGCGTGCCCATGCGCCCGCGGAAGTTGCGATTGGCGCTGGAGATCGTCGTCTCCCCCGGCGCGGGGATGCCCATGTGGTTGCCCATGCACGGCCCGCAGCCGGGCACGCCGATCACCGCGCCGGCCTTGACCAACGTCTGAATATACCCGAGACGCAGCGCATCCTGCAAGACCTCGGCAGAGGCGGGGATGACGAGGAAGCGCGTGCCGCTCGCCGTCCGCCGTCCCTGCACGATCTGCGCGGCTACGGCCAGATCGCTCAGCCGCCCGTTTGTGCATGTGCCAAGGAAGGCTTGCTGCACGCGCACATCCGACACCGCGGATAGGGGCCGCACATTATCCACCGTGTGCGGGCAGGCGACAGTCGGCTCGATGTCGCGCGCGGCGTAGCGATGCACCGCGGCATACGGCGCTCCCGCATCGGAATCCAGCAGCAACGCTTCGATCTCTGCGCGGGCCTCGGCGATCCTCTCCGCCGGCGCGTCTGTGGGCGGTCGCTCGCCCTGTTGCGCGGCCTCGGTGCGGCTGCGACGGCGCGCCAACCGTGCCGCCATGTACTCCACAACCGCGGCGTTGGGCGCGATGAACGCGCTCTTGGCGCCGAACTCCGCCATCATGTTGGGCAAGATCATGCGCGCCTCCAGCGGCAGGGCGGCGATGCCCGACCCGCCGAACTCGATCATAGCGTAGAGGCCGCCGTCCGCCCCCAGGTCGCCGATCATGCGCAGGGCGAAATCCTTAGCCGTCACCCAGGGCGGCAGCTCGCCGTCCAGCTCGATGCGAATCGTCTCCGGCACGCGCAGCCACAGTTGGCCCGTCGCCCACAGCGCCGCGACTTCGCTGCGCCCGATGCCCGCGCCGAACGCCCCCATCCAGCCGTAGTGCGTCGTGTGCGAATCAGCGCCCAGGATAAGCTGCCCCGGCAGGACTACCGCTTCCTCGCTCAACACCTGGTGACAAATGCCGCGGCCGACCTCGAAGAAGTTTGCGATGCCCTGCTCGCGCACGAACTCGCGTATCTCGGCATGGTTCTGCGCGTGCTTGGTCGTGGGCGCGGGCACGGCGTGGTCGAGCGTAATCGCCAGCCGCTCCGGGCGCAGCACGCGCGCCTGGCCGAACTCCTGCCAGATGCGGCGGATGGCCGCGGTGTTGTCGTGGCTGAGTATGACATCCGGCTGTGCATCCACCACCTGCCCGACCTGAACGCTATCCAAGCCGGCAGCGCGCGCCAGCGCTTTCTGGGCAAAGGTCTGCCGTGAGGCCGGTTGTACCCCTGAACTGCTATGGCGTGCTTCGGTCGTATTCATCGTCCGGTTCCTGTTGGCCTTACAGCCAGCCGTTAAGCAGCAGATAGGCGACCGCGGCGATGACCGTGCGGTCGCGGATCTCGCCGCTGCGCACCGCCTCGCGCAGCCACTCGGCGCTGCGCCAGCGGATCGCCAGCAGTTCGTGTGCGTCCGGCGTCTCTTGCGCCGCCCGCTCCAACCCCCAGGCGGCGAACAGGTGGCTGTGTCCCGGTCCTAATGCCGGATTATCCCACACTGCGCCCAGATAACGCACCGTTTCCGGCGAGATAATGCGCGGGCGGTAGCCCGTCTCCTCGGCCAGTTCGCGCAGCCCGGCGGTCTGCAAGTCTTCGCCGTCGTCGGTCAACCCGCCGGGAAGCTGCCAAATCACCTCGCCCACGCCGTGGCGGTATTCCCGTTCGAGCAATACGTCGCCGGCCTGGTTGAAGCCGATCACGCCCACGCCGATCCCCGCAGGCTGAAGCCGCGTGTATTCGTACTCGCGGCCGTCCGGCAGCGCCACGCGGTCCAACTCGACCGCAGTCCAACGATTGCGAAAGACGGTGCGCGTGGCGCGCGTGGTCCAGGTTTGGGGGTCAGGATGATCGATCACGGCAGCAGTCCCTTAGCGGCTTACCGGCCTCCGCCTGCCGGAGAACGTGCAGTTCCCCGGCAGGCGAAGGCTACTGAAATCTTATGCCGAAGGCAGCGCGTCGCGCTTGTCCTCGCCTACGCTGTGGCTGTGATAGGAGCGCAGCAGCACATCCACATCGTCCAGGCTGAGCCGCTTCTGATCGGCCAGAGCCTTGATCTGCGCCGTGATCTCCTTGATGACGTCGTCGGGCAGGTCAAGCTGTAGCTGCTCGGCGCGCTGTTTGATGGCGTTCCAGCCGGTCAGGCGATGCGCCACATGGATGTAGCGCGTCAAGCCGAAGTCCGCCGGGTCCAAAATCTCGTAGGTGGAAGGATTGTTGAGTATGCCTTTGGCGTGGATGCCGGCCTTGTGCGTAAACGCGGTGTAGCCCGTAATGTAGTTGTTGAAAGGCACGTCAACCTCGACCAGGTTGGCGACGAAGTTCTCCACCTCGCGCAGCAGCGGCAGGTTATAGCGCTGGCGCACCAGGTCCGGGTTGTAGGCATACATGCGTGCGATCAGCCCGCCCAATGGCGTGATGCCGTTGCGCTCGCCAATGCCCAACACCGAGGTGTCGACGTGCGTCGCCCCGGCCTGCAACGCGCAATAGGAATTCGCCACGGCGCAGCCGGTGTCGTTGTGCCCGTGGAATTCGATATCGCAGTGCACCACCCCGCGCAGCGTGCGCACCAGTTCATAGACCTGCATCGGGTTGGCGACGCCCACCGTATCGGCGATGCCCACGCGGTTGACGCCGATCTTGTCCACCGTGCGGTAGATAGTCAGCAGATCAACCAGGTCGCTGCGGAAGCTGTCCTCGCTGCTGAAGCGCACTTCCAAACCGTGACCCTTCACAAACTCGATGACTTCCTGCGCCGAGTCGATGATGTAGGCGATGTCCTTGCCGTGCGAGAACTGCCGCAGATAGCTGCTGGTGCCGAACAGCACGTCGATGCCGTCGGCGCCGGTCTCAACGGCGACGCGCGCATCGTCCATATGGCAGCGCACGTGGGTCAAGATCTTGGTCTTCAGACCTAGCTTAGCGATACGCTCAATGTCGAGCCGGCTCTGGGGGCTGGCTACCGGCGACGTCAGTTCCAAGTACTCTACGCCAAACGCATCGAGCAGCTTTGCAATCTCCACCTTTTGATCGCTAGTGAAGAACGCGTTGGCGAACTGCTCGCCTTCTCGCAACGTCGACTCGATGATCGCAAAGTTATCCAGACTCATGGCATGCGCTCCTGATTAAACCAACAAAAAACCGGCCTCCGTCTGGATGGCCGGCTGCTAACCGCTTGGCTCAAGAGCAAGCGCCGCTCTCCAGACGTTAGTCCAGGCAGGCCTTCTTGCTCTTCTTGATGACGACCAAGCTGATCGTCTCTCTTGCCATCGGGTCGCTCAACGGTACTTCCTCGAACTAATCCGCTCGAACAAAATCCAATTGCGAAATCCAATTGTCAAAAAACACGAAGGGAATCTTATCAGCCCCTTTTTCACTTGTCAAATTGCGTTAAACCGAATCCATTTCGTCGGTCTCGCCTTCCTCATCAACCGTCCGGCCGGCGGCGCGATCCGCGCCGCCGCGTGGCCCAGCCAGGCTATTGACAACGTCGCGGTCAAGCGGCGCAAGATCGGCCTCGTCGACGCCAAGCTCCACCGGGCCGGCAGACTCGACCATCTCTGCACCTGGTGACGGCGCTGAGGCGGGCGGCCAGCGGCTGGTGATGGACGCCAACACCGTCAGATCGTCCAGCACTAGAGGCGCTTCGCCCGCTGTGTCCGCCGTTTCGACCTCGCCCCCCTCCAACAGTCTCGGTTCCGCCACCGGGGGCAAACTCTGCAGACGGGCATAGATCTGGCCGAGCACATTCCCAATCTGCGCGGTCGAGAGCGTACGCCGCACCGGCGTATCCGACGACTCCCATAACTGCTTGAGCGCTGCGAAATCCCACTCAGCCACCACCACGCCCTCGCTGTGGGGGCCCCCCATCTCGACCAGTACGCCGTTGCGCCGCGGGGTTAATTCCTGCGGAGCGAAAATGGCCGACTTGCCTGCGTACGAAGGCTGGTCGCCGCGGGCAAAGACGTTGCGACCCACCAAGAAGCTGCATGCCGCGAATAGCTGATTGTCCTGCATGCGCGCCAACATGCCGGCGCGCACCTTGTTGTACATCGCCAGGTCCGTACAGGCGGCAAGCGTCACCAGCGCATCCGCGCCCTGGTAGGCCAACAGCCGGCCCACTTCCGGGTAGAGCACATCCCCGCCCAGGATCACGCCGATGCGCCCTACGTCTGTAGGGATGACGTCCCAGGCGCTGCCCGGCTGGGCGATTCCGGCATCCGCAGGGTGCAGGACGACCTTGGCTTGGACGCCCAGCAGCGCGCCGTCTGCGCCAAAGACAGCGGCCAAATTGCGGACCACGCCGTCCAGCGGATCGGGCAGATAGCCGCTAGGCGCGACCACAGTGACGCCGAACTCCCTCGCCAACCCGCCATATAGGTCGACATACGCGCCCCACACATCCGCTGCAGACACATCCAACAGCGCAGCCAGGCTGCGCCGCAAATCGGCCTTGAGGTAGGCGGCAAGCCCGCCGGCGGCCTGCCCGACCAGACGCTGCCAGAGCGACGCCTCTCGACGCCGGGCGATGTCCGCCCGCTTGAGCAGGCCCGAACGGTAGTCGCCCAAGAGCGGCGGCGTCACCATCAGCCCGCCCAGTTCCGGGAATACGACGAGGCGCGCGCCTTTATTGGCGGCGATGCGCATGAAACGCCGCAAATTCTCACGGTATTCGTCTTGCGAAATCGGCAGATGCATCCGCTGTTGGATGCAGGCCAGGGTCAGCGAATCCAATCGGCTCTCCTACGAGACGCTCACTCCGAAGGGATAACAGGCAGGACAGGCGCCTGCGACCGGCAAAGCCAGTCTACCACACGCGGCCGCAGGCGCGACAATCGGCGGCTCAACACCGCATATCATGCGCATGGATGGGATGATCGAACTCAAGCATACCAGTCGCTTCGAGTCAGCGGCAATCCGCCTTGCCCGCCCTTGCCTGTGCGCACCAGCAGCGCTTGATAGACGTTCAGCCGTCCGACTTTGAAGCCGTGCGCCGAGCCGGACATATACAGCCGCCAAACGCGATAGGTCGGTTCGTCCACGTAACGCAGCGCCTCGTCGTGATGCGCCTCCAGACGCCGCACCCAGCGGCGCAAGGTGAGCGCGTAGTGCTCGCGCAAGCTCTCGACGTCGCGCACCTCAAAGCCGGCGGCTTCGGCGGCGGCCAAGGTTGTGCTGATGGGCGTCAACTCGCCGTCGGGAAAAACGTATGTCTCGGTAAAAGAGGGGCCGCGTGATTTTCGGGCTGTAACGCTGTTGGCAATGCCGTGGTTGAGGAAGACGCCGCCCGGCCTGAGCAATTGCCGAGCGCGCTCGAAATAGACGGGCAGCGCCGCCTCGCCCACATGCTCGAACATGCCCACACTCACCAGCGCATCGTAACCCTCAGGCTCTTCCATCTCCCGATAATCGCGCGCGAGAACACGGCAACGATCCGCCAGACCGGCTTGCGCAATTCGCTCATTTGCCAGTTCGACTTGGGGCTTGCTAAGCGTGATGCCGGTGGCGTCGACGCCATAATGCTGCGCGGCGTGCATCACCAGTCCGCCCCAGCCGCAGCCCAAATCCAGCAGGCGCTGGCCGGGTTTGAGACGCAGCTTGCGGCATATGTAGTCTAGTTTGCGTTCCTGCGCCGTGTCCAGTTCCTCATCCGTGGAGTGAAAATACGCACAAGAATAGACCATGCGCCGATCTAGCCAAAGCGCGTAGAAGTCGTTGGACACGTCGTAATGATAGGTCACCGCCTGGCGGTCGCGGCCAACCGAGTGACGCTTCCCCGCCAGCTTGGCCGGGCCGCGCCTGCCCATGTCTCGCTTAGGTCTCGCAGGCAGGCGACGCAGGTCACGCGCCAGGCGCAACGTATGCAAGACGCCGTTTCTCCTCTGGCCCAACTGGTCAACCAGGCCAAAAACCGACTCGACGTCGCCCTCAATGTCGAAGACATCGTAAAGGTAGGCCTCGCCCAGGCTCAGCTCGTCGCCGGGCAGGAACATATCGCGCAACGAACCCGGGTGCCGCAGTACGACCGTTGCCGGGCGCGGCGTATCGTCGGGCCAAAGCGTGCCATCCCAAAGGCGCACGCCTACCTGCGCGCCAATGCTAGGATCATCGAAGCCCATTTCTTCCAGCAACCGCACCGTGATGCGAGCCGCCTCATCTGTTTGACCATCCTCCGCCGCCAATAGTTGTACATCATTCTGAGCTTGCCCGCTTTCCTGCATTTTTTTCGCCTCCTTCTTGGCTGAATCGCCTGCGCCAACGCGGGCCGTCGGCGCTTACGGCTTTAGCTGAAAAGCTCACTTAGGTCTTGATATCTCTGTCTGCAGCGGGCTGCCGGGTGCGATAACATTGCACGGAGTGAAAAACTTGACCGTTCGGTGCGCGCCTGATATACTCCTCCGGCAATGAGTTGACGGGACTTCACGCCCCCATCGTCTAGAGGACTAGGACACAGGCCTTTCAAGCCTGTGACAGGGGTTCGAATCCCCTTGGGGGCACACTTCACCAATCGAACGAGCATAATGACAGGGAGGTCCGGCGACCTTCCTGCTTCATTTTATGGGGATTGGCCGCAAATTGCACGCCCATGAGCAACCGCCAACGAGTCTACCGCACGCATGTCGTAATCTTGCGCCGCCGCGATTTCTCTGACGCTGACCGCATACTGACCGTTTTCACCCCCGGCATGGGCAAGAAGGAGTTCATCGCCCGCGGCATTCGCAAGACTGCCAGCCGCAAGGCCGGTCACCTCGAGCTTTTCACGCACAGCAACCTAATGGTCGCCCACGGCCGCACCTGGGACGTCGTGACCGAGGCCGCCACGGTCGAGAGCTTCCGCCATCTGCGCGCCGGCCTCGACGAGATCGGCCAAGCCAGCTATCTGGCGGAACTCGTCGACCGCTTCACCGAGGTCGATAACGAGAACGAGCCGGTGTGGGACCTGCTCCTGATCGCGCTGCGCGAGCTGGACGCCCACGCCCTCCAGCCCGACTTCGACGCCCGTCTGCTCTTGCGCTGGTTCGAGCTGCACCTCCTGTCGGTGACAGGCTTCCAGCCGCAATTCTTCCACTGTCTCAACTGCGACAAGCCGCTGGAGCCGGTCACCAATTTCATGAGCATGCAGGCGGGCGGCGTCCTCTGCCCGCAGTGCGCCGGCGCCGCGCCCGATGCAGAGCCAATCGAAGCCGATGTGCTGAAGGTGCTGCGCCACCTGCAACGCAATATGTGGGATGATCTGCGCGGGTTAAGCGTGCGCCCTTGGATCATGCATCAGGTCGACGCGCTGCTCTATCGCTATCTGCTCAGCATCTTGGAGCGCCGCCTCAAATCCGTCGATTTCCTGCACCGCCTCCAAAGCCTCAGCGCAGGCGGTCTCAGCACGCCCTAAGCCAACCCGCCGCCCATAACGCCGCAAGAGGAGCCGGCCCCATGCATATTCGCCAATACCAACAGTGGCTTGAACAGTGGGACAAAGAGCGCGGCTGGGACAAAGTGCTCCTCGGCCATACGCTGCTGCACGCCGTCGAGGAGATGGGCGAGATCAGCCGCCATGTCCAAGCCTTTGAAGGCTACCGCGAACTTGACCCTGCCCAGATCGACAAAGCGCGCGCCGAGCTTGCCCTTGAGCTCAGCGACCTGCAAGTCATGGTCTTCAAGATTGCTTATCTGTGCGGCATCGACATGGAAGACGCCATGATCCGCGGCCAAGCCAAAGCCAACGCGCGCTTCCCCGATCCGGCAGCCGGCCCTGCCGACGTCGAAGACTACTGGCGTCGCTTCCGCCAATATCTCGAAGAACACGCCCTCGACTGAACTCCGCAAGATTTCCGCTCCGATTTCCCCAGAACAAACGTGCTTTGGGGTATTGACACCGCACAAATGTTCGTGTATACTTGGGATAACTTGGGAAACAAACGTTCTAGGTTTGGGATATTTGGGATATCCCCTTGGGAATCCTGAACGAAAAACCGATAACGCCGCCGCATCGCCCAGTCGGAGAGGAAAAGGCCACGCCATGAGCAATCTTTCGGACCGCCAGCGCAGAATCCTTGAATTCATCGTCAAATTCGTCAACCAAAACGAGTTCCCGCCCACGATTCGCGAAATCGGCGAACAGGTGGGCATTTCCAGCACCTCGGTCGTCAACTACAACTTGGCGAAGCTGGAGGAGCTCGACCTCATCGCACGGCGCAAAGAGGTCAGCCGCGGCCTGAGTCTGAACTGGGAGCGCATTCGCGAACTCAAACCGGCCATCTCCGCAGCCGTCAGCCAAGCGCAATCCAATGTGTCCGCCGGCGCCGTTCGCATTGCCGAGTCGCTCATGCGCGTGCCGGTGCTTGGCCCCATCGCCGCCGGCGAACCGATCCAGGTCGAGCCCTTCGAGCCGGCCAACACCGACGACTGGGTGGAGGTCCCCGAAAACCTCTTCCGCAGCGACAGCCCGCTCTTCGCCCTGCGCGTCAAGGGCGATTCGATGATCGACGCCAGCGTGCTCAACGGCGACGTGGTCATCCTGCGCCACCAGCAGACAGCGCGCGACGGCGACATGGTCGCCGCCTGGATCGAGGGCGACGAGGAAACGACCCTCAAATACTTCTACCGAGAAGGGCGCAACATCCGCTTGCAGCCGGCCAACCCCAACCCCGCCTACCAGCCCATCGTGCGACCGGCGGAAAAGGTGCGCATCAACGGCAAGGTCGTTTCCGTCATTCGCATGTTGGAGCAGTGAGTCGCGCCCGCGCCTAGCCGCCGCGCAACATCGGCTGTATTGCCGCCCACTCTTCCGGCGTATTGACATTGATGAACGAGCGCATCGCCGGATCGACGCCGGCGATCTCCGCTTCGGTCACGTAGCGCACGCGCACCCGCGCCAACAACGCCCGCACGCTCAACTCGCCAGCTTTGATCATCTCCTCGATGACCGGCAATATATCGTGGTGATAGAGGGCGTGCATGGTCTGCGTGCGCTCTCGGATCAACGGCGCCACCGCATCCCACCGGCGTGCGCCCGCCGCATCGGTCTCTTGCGCCATATGCGCTAGTAGCCCGACCACCGCCGCATTGACCAACGGCATATCGCAGCCGATCACCGCCGCCCAGCCCTGACATTCCGTCAACCCGGCAGCGATGCCGCCTAACGGCCCCGCGCCGGGCCAGATGTCCGCAACGCAGCGCACGCCCCGCCCTGCCGACCCCGCAACCGCTTCGGCGACGGCAGGGTCATTGGCGACGACAACCGTCCCGCTTAGGCGCAACGATTGCAGCGCTTCGATGACATGCACGACTAGCGGCTTTCCTGCCGGCGGCACAGGCAGGAGCGCCTTTTGCGCGCCCATGCGCGAGCTCGCCCCGCCGGCGTTGACCACAAGCGTGATCGGCATCGATTGTGTGCCTTCCATCTCGGCGACTCCCTGCCCGGCGCATGATGCGCCATTACGAAAAAGCAGAAGAAAGCAAAAGGCGAGCCTGGCGCCCGTTCGGGCAGGCTCGCCTCTTCCTGTCACAATCGTACGCGCTCGGCCCATAGACCGAGGCGTTTTACATCTGCTACTCTGAATCGAGGAAACGCACCGCGTCGCCAACAGAGGCAATGCGCTGGGCTTCTTCGTCGCTGATCTCGCCGCCAAATTCCTCTTCGAACGCCATGATCAGCTCAACCAGGTCGAGGCTGTCCGCTTCCAGGTCATCGCGGAAATTCGCCTCCATGGTCACTTCACTCGGTTCGACGCCAAGCTGTTCAACAATGATTGCACGCACTCGCTCGAACGTCTCTTTTTCGGCCATGAGTTGCCATCTCCTCTAGAACTTTATCGTTTTTATGCTATCAATTCGATTAGCGGATCGAAATACAGCCGCAACCGGCATCTCAGCCTCTCGGCCAATCCTTCGTCGGCAATGAGTTTGGTGCGCTTCCGCACATTAGCGCGCCGCTTCAACGCTCTACATAAGCGCTCTGCGCCTAGACTATCTGCGCCATTGTATTCAGCCCGCGACAACCTGTCAAACATAGAGGGCTACAGTGGACGCACAATTCGCTGAACGTCGTCGACGAGTTACAGCGCTTTGCCGACTCGGTAGTAATAACACGCATCGACAATCAAAGTTGCGGCAGGATCAGCAGGTTCACCCGCCGGTTTCGCCGCAATCGCGCTGTCGCTTCGGCGCGCCGTTGTCGATTCCCGGCGCGCCGGGTATCCTAGGAGCATGTCGATCCATCGCCTCCTCAGACACGCGGCGCGCCTGCCGCGCCGGAAGAGCGTCGCGTTGCGCCTTGTCATCGTTGCGCTGCTTGGGTGCGCGTTGATGGCGTGCGCGCCTGCCGCCGAGACGCCGCAAGCAGGACTCCCCGCCTCAGCGCAGGACGCCCCAACCCACCCCTCGCTGGAGGACTTCTGGGAGGGGCGCGCCGTCTTCCGGCTTGACCAGGAAGATACAGGCCTGCCGATGGGCGAATCCGACACGCTCGTACTGCCGGATGGAACGTTTCGCTCCTATGTGCATGCCAGCCATCCCTCGCTCGGCGTTGTCGACCAGTGCGGCGACCCCGTGCCGTTTCCGGGCTGCGCCGTCATCTTCGCCAGCGCTGACAACGGGCGCACCTTCGCCCCCATAGCCGGCAGCGCCGGCGCGGTGACGTGCATGCTGCCGTGCAGGTCGTGCCCTTGTGAGTCGCGGCGCGATCACGTCGACCAACAGCAATACCCGCGGGTAACGGTCCCCGCCCCTGCAAATTCCGGCGACGCAGCGCTGTGGCTGCTGGTCTACGAGTACCGCGGCAGCGTCTTTATGGCGCAATCGCCGGACGGGCTGGCCTGGACGCGACCGGCCGAATTGCCGCAGACAGGCGTCTGGAAAACCTGGCTGATGCCGTGCCGCACCGAGGAAGCAATTGGCCCCCACCCCCATGCGCCGGACGAGTACGACTGCCTTATCGGCAGCCCGCCCGGACTCTTCATCGACCATGCTGATGATGAGCCGGAGGCGTATGTCTTCGTCGGGCTAGGACAAAATCCGGGCGCAATGGGCTGTTACCGAGGCCCGCTCGGCAGCCCGCCCGCGCTGCTGCGCAAGTGCGACCACAATCCGCTGTTCGTGGGCAACCCGGCATACGGCCCGCGCGATGAAACCGGCCTCTCCGCCAATCGGCACTTCGACTTCCGCACCATCAGCTCGGCGGATGTGATCCGCGTGGGCGATCGCGCCTACATGTTTTATGAGGGCGTGCGCGGGCCGGAAGCAGGCGCAGCGGGCGACACCCAGTTCGCCCTCGGCCTGGCCCGCTCCGTCACCGCCGCCGTCGACGGTCCCTGGGAGACCTATCCCGGCAACCCCATCCTGGTCGATCTGCCCGGAAACGTTGGCGTAGGCCATGCCGACGTTCTTGTACACCAAGGCATCACTTGGCTGTACACGTCGCTCGACGGCGAAGTGCGCAGCCGTCTGCGTCTCGTCTGGGAATAACAGCTACGCGGGACTATTCCTCAGCAGCTGCGCCGAGAGGCACAACCGTCTGTTGTGGCGGACCGGCATCCTCCGTCTCCACAGCGGCGAACAGCGTCACCGTCTCGACGGCGAACTCGGCGGTCAGCCCTGACTCCACACAAGCGCGGACAACCCGTCCGGCTTCGCGCTCCGACACGCCTAGCGCCAACGTGATGTGGGGCAGGAAAGGCCGTGAGGACACCTCCGGCAACAGGTCGTGCTTGACCGGCGCCAGCGCCTGATCCAGATCGTCGCGCAGCGCTGCGACCTCCGTATACCCCGAATCAGCATCTTCCTCCGCAGCCAGGAACACAGCGAAATAGTCCTGCCGGGTGCGGTCCGCTACAGCTAGGGGCTTGACCAGTTGCAGGGTAAATGGTTCGTGCGCACCGCAGACGGCGGCGACCCGCTCTGCCACTGCCTCCGCCGGCAATTCGGAGCGAAAGCTCGGCAGCAGCGTCACATGCCCGCCAAACGCCGGCCAACTCGCGCCCGCCGTCTCATCTGTCCAGCGCTCAAACTGCTTCTGCAGCGCATCGGGCAGCAAGATCAACACGCTGTACGCCGGACTGGAGGCAGGCTCAGCCGCCATCGCTCGCCTCGTGCGGTGCAGCACGCCTGCGGTAGCGGAAATCGCAGTACGGCGCGCCCTGCATGATGGTCTGGGTGCGCGTCAATTCGATCTCGCTGTTGAAGCCCTCGATCAGGGCAAAGTCGCGATTGCACGAAAAGACAAAGCCCAACTCCGCCAAGCCCAACGCCTGGTAGAGCTCGGCGTAGCGACAGCGCGTGACGTTGTAGTCAAACGCATCCTCATCCTGTTCGAGCACCTCGATCTCCAGCGCATCGCCCCCCTGTGCATCGCCCTTCGTCCAGGCGTGCATGGATTCGGCCAGAAGTTCCAGGGAATCGCCGCCCATCGTCTTGGCGAGCGCTCGCCCCTGCCGCCGGGCGATCTCCACGATCTCGGCGCGCACGATCTCTATCACACGGTCACGCCCGAACTCGCGCCCTAGCGCTTCGATCAACGGCGCCAGAATGCGCGCCTCCGCCTCGCGCCGGGTCAGCACGCCGATGCGCTCATTGAGCCGATCCTCCGATGCGGCAGGTTTCGGTTGATGGCCGGTTGACGCCTGTCGTTCGCCTTTTTCGGGCATTGTCGATCCTCCCTCGATATTCCTTACGCTATTCCTGACGCCGGGCGCGAACCAATATGCGCCACATGATCTGCGTCGACTAAGACCGCATTCTAGCACAGTCTCCACGCTTGACGCGTGGCCGCGGCCGGGTTTAAGGTCTATATGCCACACAAAGCGCATGATGTTTCGCGTTGCTCACGACGTCTCTAACCGGTTTGTTCGCCAAGTGTCTGTCATTCTGAAGCGAGCGCTAGCGAGCTGAAGAATCTCGTCGTACCAGCGGCCGGGATGCTTCGCTCGGGAACCCTCCGGGTGCAGCATGACATAGTGCGTATTTAGCGAACAAACCACTAACCCGAGCTCCAGAGAAGCTCTGTTCTTGCTCCGTTGTCGATTTACACTGCGCGAAAGGTTGATGTACACTTACGCGCAGAGGACAGGTTGCATCTTGTCATGCCGTGCCGGTTTCTGTTGAGCCGCTCTGTAGACCAAAGGGAGCGAAGTTGGACTATGCGCAAGCGCTTCATGTTGTTCACACGCCAAATCGCAATCGCTGTCGGCTGGGTGATCAGCAAAGTATTGCTCGACATTAAGGTGGTCGGCGTCGAGAACTTGCCGCGCAATCCGCATCCCCTGATCGTGATCGCCAACCACTTCAGTTGGTTCGACGCCCCGATCCTGGCCGTACACCTGCCTTTCGCCCCCGCCTTTATCGTAGCAACCGAGTCGCAGCGCTATTGGTGGTTTCGCTCGTTCGTCAAGGTATTCAATGCCATCCCCATCTGGCGCGGACAGGTGGACCGCGAGGCGTTCCGCCGCTCCATGACGGCGCTTAAGGAAGGCTACGTCCTGGGCATCTTTCCCGAAGGCGGGATGGACCCGGACTTCGCTGAGGCAGTAGCGCGCGGCGAGACCGTCAACCGCTACATTCCCGGTCGCCGCATCCCTGTGCTGGCGCGGCCCAAATCCGGCACAGCGCTCCTAGCCATCCAGACCGGCTCCAACATCCTGCCGGTGGCCTTGATCGGCACGGAGCGGGTCTACGCCAATATGTTGAAGCTGCGACGCACGCCCGTGACCATCCGCGTCGGGCGTCCCTTCGGCCCGCTGCAGATCGACCCCGGCCTGCGCGGGCGCGCCCGGCGACAGCGTCTCGACGAGTTGTCCGACCTGATGATGCAGCAGATCGCCGCCCTATTCCCGCCCGAAAACCGCGGCCCCTACCGCAACATGGAACTGACGGCCTTATAAAGCTGGGCAATACAAGAGGGCGCTCGCTCTTGGGCGGCGCCCCCTTTGCCCCTCCTAGGCAATCGCTAATAGCCCCTCGCGGTTCGGCGCGCTGTGTTCCTAGCTGCTGCCGCGTTCTAGGTGCGAGCGACGCGTGCGCAGCTTCTCCCCAAGCCAGAAACCCGCCATCCCCACGGCGACTGTGACGGCGACCCAGCCGTACATAGCACGCGGGCCGGTCAAATCGTAAAGCAGGCCGCCCAGAAGCGATCCCGCTGCAGCGCCTAGCCCCATGTTGACGCCGCCGAATAGGCCTTGTGCGGTCGCACCCATGCCGGGAGGCGCCAATTCCCCGGCGTAGGTGACGCCGGCCACCCACATCGCCGAGAACGCCAGCCCGTGCAGCAGATGAATCGGCAGCACCATCCACGCATCGGGCATGGCGGCATAGGCGACGAGGCGCACCACGTTGGCCCCCAGAGCAACCATCAACACGCCCGGCGCGCCCCAGCGCTTAAGGAGCCGGCTCGAGTAGAAAAATATCGGCAGCTCGCTCAATGTAGCGACTACGAGCGACCATCCCATCATCGTCTCGGAAGCGCCGAGGTCGCTCAGGTAGAGAAACAGAAAGTTGTTGGTGACGCCCGAACCGATGCCGGCGACAAACACGGTCAGGAGAAAGGCGACCCATGTCCCGTTGGCTGCGATCAGGCTGATCCCGCTCCAGAATTGCTGGCCGATGCCGGCCTCGGCGATGCGCATCGTTCGCGTCGTCGCCAGCCCGACGCCCATAAAGAGCAGGAAACAGGCAAACCCGGCGCCGAGACCATAGCGGTCGATCATGCTGCCGGCGATGGCGGCGGAGACGCCCCACCCCACCGCGCCCCACAGACGCTGCTTGCCGTATTCGGCTTTCCTCTCGCCCAGAATCGCCAAAACGCTGTTATCGACAAGCGGCATAATCGGCGCCGAGAACCAGGCATAGGCGGCGACCAGCACGAGCAAAAGCCCCAGGGTCCCCACTTGTGACACGAGGAACATGGTCAACATCGCCCCGACAATGGCGATAGTCAGAAGCAGCCGGTGACGTTGTGTGCGGTCTGCCAACCCACCCCAAGCCGGCGCCGCAACCAACGTCATCATCGGGCCGATGCCCGTCAACAGCCCGATATGGCCGCTCGACAGACCGACCTGCCGGTAGTAGAGCGCCATAAACGGCATCAAAGCGGCCATCGCCGCGAAGTAGCTGAAGTAGAGGGCTTTGGGCGGCAGCAAAACGCGGTCAACTTTGCGCCAGGCTGCCTTCACATCATCGAACATGCGTCACATGCCTATTGGTTGCAGAGAGTGAAGGCGAAACCGTCCGGCGCCGTCAGGCGGTCGACAGCAACGTGTCCGCCAAAGCCGTCGCACAGACGTCGATTTGCAGGGATTTCGCCAAGCGGATTGATATGCATTCGGTCAGTGTACCCCAGACGTGGGTCCCCGTGCTAAACTAAAGGGCGATTTCAACCGAACTGCATGCCGCGTTGACCGAATTAGCCGGCCCAGAACGCCCGGCTTGTGCGCTGCCAGGCCGGCGACCCGCCCTAACCCATTGGAGGCTATCTGCATGAAAGCGCTGCTCAACAAACTGATGATCGACCAGGTGAATCCCAGCGCGTGTTCGGGGATCGACGGCTGGATTCACGACGAGAGCGGTCCGCTGTTGACCTCCTATAACCCAACCAACGGAGAGGCTATCGCCAGCGTGGCCCAGGCTACAGCCGCCACCTATGACCGGGCCGCGCAGACTGCTCAGGAGGCCTTTCTGCGCTGGCGCATGCTGCCCGCGCCCAAGCGCGGCCTCGTCGTGCGCGACCTGGGCAACGCCTTGCGCCAACATGCGGAACCTCTGGGCGAGTTGGTTTCCCTGGAAATGGGCAAGATCCGCGCCGAAGGCATCGGCGAAGTGCAGGAGATGATCGACATCTGCGATTTTGCCGTCGGCCTCTCGCGGCAACTATATGGCCTGACCATGCACTCCGAGCGGCCCGGTCACCGCATGTACGAGCAGTGGCACCCGCTTGGACCGATCGGCGTCATCACCTCGTTTAACTTCCCCGTGGCGGTCTGGTCGTGGAACGCCGCCGTCGCCGCTGTCTGCGGCGATACGATGATCTGGAAGCCGTCCTCGTCGACGCCGCTGACCGCCATCGCGGTCCAGCACATCTGCAACCGCGTCATGGCCGATCACGGCGTGCGCGGCGTGTTCAACCTCGTCGTCGGTGAAAGCAAGACGGTAGGCGAGCGCATGCTTGCCGACGAACGCCTGCCGCTGATCAGCTTTACCGGCTCGGTGCGCGTGGGCAAGCATGTAGCCGCAGTCATCGCCGAGCGCCTCGGCCGCGCCATCCTAGAACTGGGCGGCAACAACGCCATCATCGTCGAGCCGGACGCAGACCTGGAACTGGCCGTGCGCGCCATCGTCTTCGGCGCGGTCGGCACAGCCGGCCAGCGCTGCACCAGCACGCGACGCATCATTGCCCACCAGTCCATTGCCGACGAACTGAGCGAACGGCTTGCACGCGCCTACGCTTCCGTGCCAATCGGCGACCCGCTTGCGCCGGACACGCTGATGGGGCCGCTGATCAACAGCGCCGCGGTCACGGAGATGATGGCGGCGCTCGAAGCTGCCGTCGCGCAGGGCGGAGAGGTCATCGCCGGGGGCAAGCCCATGCCCGAACTCGGCCCCAACTTCGTGCAGCCGGCCATCGTGCGCATGCCGGCGCAGGCGCCTATCGTCCGCGAGGAGACATTTGCGCCCATCCTCTATGTCATGGACTACGCTTCGCTCGACGATGCGATTCAGCTTCACAACGCCGTTCCTCAGGGCTTGTCCAGCGCCATCTTCACGAGGAATCTGCTGGCCTCAGAGCGCTTCCTCTCCCACGCCGGTTCGGACTGCGGCATCGCCAACGTCAACATCGGCACCAGCGGCGCGGAGATCGGCGGCGCGTTCGGCGGCGAAAAGGAAACCGGCGGCGGCCGCGAGTCAGGCTCCGACGCCTGGAAAGCCTACATGCGCCGGCAGACCAACACCATCAACTGGTCAAACGAACTGCCTTTGGCGCAGGGCATCCGCTTCGGCTGATGCGCCGCGCAAGCAATGCCGGTCGGTACACTGCGCTTTGGATTGTGGCCCACGGAGTATTCCAGAGCGACGCCATATACTGCCAGCCAGGAAAAACGGGCGCGGGTCGTCCTGTCGCCTGCAATACTACAAAACCAACCGCTACAGGACAGAGGAAGAGGAGACCATCATGGCAGTCCGAAAATCTGAAGCCGTTTGGGAAGGCACGCTAAAAGAGGGTTCCGGCACGATGAAGCTGGCGAGCGGCGCCTATGAAGGCCCGTTCACCTACGCATCCCGCTTTGAAGAAGGCCCCGGCACGAATCCGGAAGAGTTGATCGGCGCGGCGCATGCCGGCTGTTTCTCCATGTTCCTCTCGGCGCTGCTGTCCAACCAGGGCATCAAGGCCGAGCGCATCCACACCACAGCCGCCGTTCATTTGGGCGCAGGCCCGGCCATCAACAAGATCGAACTGAACTGCGAAGCCAGCATTCCCGGCATCGACGACGCCAAATTCCAGGAGTTGGCAGCTCAGGCCAAAGCCGGCTGCCCTGTGTCGAAAGCCCTGGCTGCGGTAGACGAGATCGTCCTCAACGCCAAGCTGGTCTAGGGGACGGCGAGGTTAACAACAGAGTTCTTGACGTAATAGCAAACGGCGCCTATTCCGGCGCCGTTTGTTTTTTCGTCTGAACTTGGCGCGCCGGGCGCGTCTCTCCGCCGTATCAGCCTGTCAGCGCTGCCCGCTACTCCTCATCGGCGAAGATCTCCAGCCACTGCCGCCACACCGGCAGCCCTGTCTCTGCGGGCGTCACTGCCGCGTCAGACGCATCGCCTGCCGACGCATCCGGCGCGACGATGGCCGGCGCCGGCGTCGTCTCGACCACGACGATCACGGTGTCGCCGGGCATGGTAAGCCCCAAATCCCCGCGGGCGATGGCGGCCAAGCTATCGGGGCTGTCCGCCGCCGCGAGTTCGGCTTCCAACTCGGCATTGCGTCGCTCCGCCTCGGCGATCTCCTGCTCCCAATGGGCGATATCGTCCATCACCGCGCCCAGACGCTGCAAGCGGCTGCTGTAGCTGGCAACAAAGAGGATGCACAGGCCGATCAAAACCAGCAACACAATGCGGACCAAAGGGGTGCGCCTGCGTGCAGATGTTCGTGCGGGGGTATGGCCAGCATTCATGAGGCAAGTATAGCATATAGCCGCGACAGGCTGCTAACGCCTGTTGCCGGCGGGGAGCAAACAGCCAATAACAAAAGGACCCCGCTTTCGGAGTCCTTCGAGGTGCCGCAGGAGGGACTTGAACCCCCATGAGCCTATGCCCACTACGTCCTGAACGTAGCGCGTCTGCCAATTCCGCCACTGCGGCATACCCTTATCAGTTACTGTTAAAAATATAGCACAATGCGGCGGCGGCTGTCAAATCAATCGAGATCGGCGCCAACCGACCCTTATGCCCATACGCCCCTAGTTGAGCGTGCGCGGGTCTAGGGCGTCGCGCAGTCCGTCGCCGATAAAGTTAATGCTGAGGACGGTAAGAACCGTGAGCAGCCCAGGAAAGAACCACAGCCAAGGCGCCGACTCCAGGTAATTGTACGCATTCTCCAGCATGTTGCCCCAACTCGCGGTCGGCGGCTGCACGCCCAAGCCCAAGAAGCTGACATACGCCTCGGAAAGGATCGCTCCGGCGACGCCCAGGGTGGCGGCGACGATGATCGGCGCCAGGGTGTTGGGCAAAATGTGGCGGACGATGATGCCTCGGTTGGGCACGCCCAGACATTCGGCCGCCAACACAAAATCGCGCTGCCTGAGCGAGAGGAAGTTGGCGCGCACCAGGCGAGCCAGGTACATCCAACTGGTCAACCCGATTACGCCGACAATCACGATCACGCTGCCGCTGAGCGTGCGTCCAAAAACGTCAAAGCTGGGGATGCGCCCGCCAAAGAACTTGGACATCACGATCAGCAGAAAAAGCGAAGGAATCGAGAACATCGCCTCGGTAAAGCGCATCAGAACGCTGTCGATGACGCCGCCATAATAGCCGGAGAGCGCGCCCGCCAACACGCCGAAGGTGAGAGACACCAGCACCGCGGAGATGCCGATCAGCAACGAGATCTGGCCGCCATAGACTGTGCGCGCCAGAACATCACGCCCCACCGCGTCCGTGCCGAAAGGGTGTTCCAGCGACGGCGGGGCGAGCCGGTTGCCTGTTTCCGTCCGATTGGCATAACTCTCGCTCCAGACAAACGCGCCGCCGATCACATACAGCAACAGCGCAGCCATGATCAACGTCCCCGCCATTGCCATGCGATGACGGCGAAAGCGACGCCATGCCAGCCGCCCCGGCGTCATAACTGCGCCCGGGCGGGCATCCTCCGCCGCTAGAAGAGCGGCGCTTTGAGCCGCTGGGACGCCGGTGACAGCATTGGAGATTTTCGAGTCGGCAGGAGAACTGGTCATTGTCTAGATTTGATATTGACACTAGGCCGTACAGCGGAGAGAGCAGAACCGCGCGCCTGCGCCGCCGCCTAGTGATAGCGAATGCGCGGGTCGAGCCATGTGTATACAATGTCGGTCAGCAATTGAAACACCACCACCGCCACCGAGACCAGCATCAGGATGCCCATGAGGACCGGGACATCCACGCGCTCTACATGGTCTAAAAAGAGGCGGCCCATCCCCGGCCACGCGAAGATGCGCTCGGTGACCACTGCCCCTGCCAGCAGGAGGGGCAAGTCGAGGCCAACCAGCGTTACCAGGGGCAGCGATGCATTCTTAAGCGCGTGCCGCCAGAGAACGGACCGGTTGCTAAGCCCCTTGCTGCGGGCAGTGCGGATATAGTCCTGGTTGATGACTTCCAGCATGCTCGCCCGGATATGGCGACTGTAGACGGCGATATAGGTGATCGAGAGCGAGATGACCGGCAAGACCATATGCCAGATTACCTGGGACGCCGTCTTGCCCACGGCTGGGTCATACATGCCCACGGTGGGAAAGTAGGGCAGCCCCCAGCGCTTGAAGTTGACCGCAAAGATATACATGAGCATGAGCGCAGCCCAGAAAATGGGCATGGAATAGCCTACGAAGGCGAACGCCGTCATGATGTTGTCCGCCGCAGAGTACTGGCGCAGCGCCGAGTAAATGCCGATGCCCAGCGCAAACAGGATCACCACGATCTCGACCGTGCCCATGAGCAGAAGCGTATTGGGCAAGCGCTCCCAGATCATTTCGAGCACGGGGCGGCGCGTGACCAGCGACGCACCCCAATCGCCGCGCAGGATGCCTCGCCGCGTGCCATAGGCGTCGGGCGCGCCGTCCCCATTGGCGTCGATCTGGCGCCAATCGTTGCCTGCCAGCCAATAGACATATTGAATGTAGATGGGCTGGTCAAGGCCCATCTGCCGCTCCAGGCGCAGACGGTCCTCCCCCCGCGGCGGCTGACGTCCGCCCAACGTGGCGAGCGGATCGCCCATGTTGGACATGAGCAGAAAGAGGATGACGCTGATGATGAACAACAGCGGGATAGCCTGCAGGCTGCGACGGATAATGTACTGAGTCACGCGTACCCCACATCGTGAACAAGCTGTGGCGGGCTGCACCGGGCAACCCGCCACATGATCAAGGGCAAAGACGCAGCGTCTGCACCCTCGTTATTGATCGACTTACTTAACCGTCCAATCGGCGATGTTCCAGAACGGGTCTACGCCGGAGATGCGAACGCCCTCCAGCCGGTTGGACACGGAGTACATGTCGTTGTCCTGCCAGACGCCCAGCCAGATCATCTCGTCCAACATCATCTGTTCGATCTGGGCGTAGATGGCGATCCGCTCATCCATATCTACCGTCCGAGCCTGGAGGTTGAAGAGTTCGTCCAGTTCCGGGTTGCAGTAGTACGACCAGTTATCGCCCACCGGGTTCTCATCGCTGGGGATTTCGCGGCAAGTCCAGCGCGCCGTATCCGGGTCAGGATAGGCGTTGGGCTGACTCGACCAGCTGGCGATATCGTATTCGCCCGAAGCGATGGGGCCGCCGGCTGAGTAGGCGGCAAAGAAGACGTCGCTTGGGTGGTTGATCAATTCGACGCCGATGCCCGCCTCGCGGAACATATCCTGGGCCACCACCTGGGTGTCCAAACGTATGTCGCGCATGTTGGTCACATAGCGCAGGTTCAGCTTCACGCCGTCCTTCTCGCGGATGCCGTCCGCGCCGACAACCCAACCCGCCTCATCCAGCAGTTGCGCAGCCATCTCCGGGTCATACGGCCACGGCTTCACATCAGGGCTGGCGAATGGGCTTAGGTCCCAGGGAGAGGCCGGCGTGCCGGTCAGGCCCAACAACAAGTCCTGGTTGATCTGGTCGCGGTTGAAGGCATAGGCCAGCGCCTGGCGCACCTTGACGTCTTTGATGGCCGGATGTCCGTTCTCGCCCACATTAAAGAAGAAACCTTCCATGAATCCCGAAGCCACGGGAACGATGGTGACGGTGCCCAACTCTTGCAACCCCGGCACATCGGCGAAGCTGAGGTAGACGCCGATATCGGAGTCGCCCGCCTTGATGGCCGCAACCTGCGCCGCGTCATCCGGCGTCATGCGCACGAAAATCCGATCAATATTCGCCTGCTGCCAGTGGTTCTCGTTACGGCTGAAGAGGATATGGCTGCCTGACTCCCATTCCGTGAAGACATAGGGACCGACGCCGACCGTGGGGTTGCGGTTCCACTCGGCATTATCGATTGTGCCCTCCGCCTCCATCACTGGGGCGAGGACATGCTTGGGTAAGACATAGGTGAAGATGCTGGATACCCAAGGCGCATAGGGCTCTTTGAAGGTGATGACCAACGTGTAGTCCCCGTCGGCGACAACGCTCTCCACATAAGTGTCGTAGGGCGAGCGCGTCAGCACCATGTTGCGGTCGTCCATGATCATCTCATAGGTGAAGATGAAGTCTGCCGAAGTAATCGGCGTGCCGTCAGACCAGGTGGCGTCTTCGCGCAGGTGGACGGTGATGACGCGACCGTCTTCAGAGATGCCTCCGTTTTCGACCGACGGCAACTCACGCGCCAGTTGCAGAGTAGGTTCCACTGCATCGTTGAAGTTCCACAGGCCCACAAGATAGATGTCGGTCAAGATGCCGCTGAACCACATGGTGGTATAGAGCGGGTTGAGGCTGTCCGGCTCCTGCGTAAAGCTAATGGTGGCAATTGATGATTCAGAGGCTTGCGGCGCAGAAGCTTGCGGCGCAGCTTCCGGCGCTGTGGCGGCCGGGGCGCAGGCGGCCACAAGCAGCGCAACCACGAACGCGAAGACAAGCGCCCGGAGACGAAAGTGGCGATGTTCAGTATACATTCCGGCGGCTCCTTCAGAGTGTTTTGGTGGAAGAATCAATAGTGGGAGGAAACGGTATCCACGACGGCGTCTTCCCCCGATTGTCTAGGCCGGAAGAGCGACGCACGCCCATTTCTGGTTGGAGACGAAAAGTAACCGAGCGGCCCTCTGCTGCATGAGCTGTCGCCCAGAGGCGCCAAGCGAAGAATGCGCGGAAAATGAAAGCCGATCGTCGAGAATGAACCTCGGGCTATGCGGCGATAGCGCCCGGCTAGGAACCGCCGCTCACGGCATATGTTTGCCGTATGCCGCCATTGATTGTACCAGAGCAGACGTCGTACTCAAAGCGGCTTTTTTGCGTCCCCTGCGACGGACTCGATCGCCTACTCCGCCACAGCGCCTGGCGGCGTCGGCGGGGCCTGCGCAGGGACCTGACTCACCGGCACGCGCCGCGTTAGCATGTACCATTCGTGGAAGGTCTCGAAACGCTCGGCGGGCCGATTTAATGAGCCGATCTGCACATTGTGCACCTTGGCGCTCACGCCATAGGTATAGACGGGGTAGAACAACGGCAAGGCGGGCAACTCCTCGGCAAACAACTCCTGAAAACGGCGGTAGCTTGCTTTGCGGTCCGCCTCGTCGATCATGGCGCGGGCTTGCTCGATCAGTTCGTCGACCTCGTCGTTGGCCCAGCCGCTGTAGTTCTGACCGCCCCCCGACGCCTGCGTGCTATGCCAGAGCGGATATGGGTCCGGGTCGCCGGTCAACTCCCAGCCGATCAGCGCGGCGTCGAAGCGGCGCGGGTTAAGAAAATCGCTGACCAGCCCGGCGAAGGTCACAGACACCGGTTGTGCGTCCACGCCGATGGCCCGCCAATTATCGGCCACGCGCTCAATCAACGCCTGGCGCAGCGGGTCGTCGTTGGCATAGAGCAGAAAGCGCAAAGGCTGCTGCTCCTTGTCGCGGATGCCGTCGCCGTCCGTGTCGATCCAACCGGCCTGATCGAGAATGGAACTGGCAAGCGCCGGGTCGTAGGCGTACTGGCGGACGTCCGGGTTATACGCCCAGTTCTCCGGCAGAAACGGGCTGTGTGCGATGATGCCTTGCCCGCCGGCCACTTCCTCGATCAGTCGCTTCCGGTCCAGACCGTAATAGAGCGCCTGCCGCACCTGCACATCCTGCAGAAACGCCACATCCGGGTTGTTCAGGTTAAAGACGATGCTCAGATATTCGGAAGTTGCAGACGAGAAAAGCTGCAAGTCCTCGCGCGCCGCCGCGGCCTGCAAGTCTTGCGGCGCGATCTGGCTGACGCCCTCCAATTCGCCGTTGACGAAGCCGGTGAACGCGCTGGCGTGATCCGGATAAAAGCGCAGTTCGAGCGCGGCAAGGTATGGTCGCGGCCCTCGATAGAACTGGCTCGGCTCCAGGCGGATATGATCGGCCGCTGTACGGACGACCTTGAGCGGGCCGTTGCCGATCGGCGTAGCGTTCAGCGGCTGCGTCGCCAACTGCGTGGCGGGGACATCGCGCCAAATGTGCGCAGGCAACAGGCCGATGGACGTATAGTCGAGGAAGGGAGTATACGGCTCGGATAGGCGAAAGCTCACTTGCAGATCATCGATCTTCTCTACCTGCACCGACCGCCACAGGCTCGTCAGGTCCGGCAGGCTGTACACCTCCGGGTCCTGCAACACGCTTACCGTAAAGATCACGTCGTCGACTGTGACCGGCTGACCGTCGTGCCAGTACTGATCGGGCTTAAGCCGAAACACGTATTCGACGCCTTCGGAGATCCGCCATCCCTCAGCCAAATCGGGAACGACGCGCCCGTTCTTGTCGATGCGCGTCAACCCGCGGTAGAGCAAAGCGCACAAGTCCAGGTCAACGTCGGTGGCGTCACAGAGCAGCGGATTCAAATACTTGGGATTGCCTGCAACCCCTTCGCGATAGACGCCGCCCCGATCCGGCGCCAGCACGGTCGTTACGCTATAGGTGGAATAGCCAAGAATGAGCGCAAGCAGAAAGATGCCGCCCAACGCCAACAGGACTTGCCATCGCAAGTGGTATCCGATTGAAGCTGCCGGCGAAGCGGAAGATGGGGAACTAGGCTGCGGACGGACGTGCAGACCTGGCATGTGTCAGATAATGTCCAGCGCGCGGGGGCCGATGCGCACAGGACGCCGGCCCCTCGCCGGCTGCCTACTCAAATGCTACGGCGATGATCGAGAGCAGGGCAAAGAGCCCAGCCAGGATGAAGGTAACGTTAAACAGCGTCTTCTCCATCCCGCGGCGGGTGCGATAAATGTCAGAGCCGCCGAATACGCTGCCCAGGCCGGCGCTGGTCTGTCCCTGGATCATCACCACCGCAATCAGCGCCAACGCAATGATATTGGCGGCAATCATCAAAAATACGCTCATCCCGACCCCCTCTGGCGTCAACCTTCGTTGACCGCGATTCTATGTTATGCTCTACGGCTCAAGCGTTGTCCGGCTTGCGCCTCGCTCACCTGTCGATAACCGGCTCAGTATAGCAAGCCTCTCCGCTTCTGTACAAATCTGCGCCGCTCGCAAGGTGCAACGCAGGGTAGGCTTTCGCGACCCAAGCCTGCCGCGGCCTTACGGGCCAATCTCCAAAATATAGACGCGGGGATTGCCCGCCAAGTCGCGCTCGACGAACAATTTGGCGGACGGATAAAGCGCGCGCGCCCGCTCCATTGCCTGTTCATCGCCCACAGGGAGCAAGAGCCGCACGCCGCCGGGCAGCGAATTCGGCAACGCGTCGGGAACATACTCGTCCACCTGAACGGCCGCGCCCTTCCGGCCGGCGAGGAACTCCGCCGCGACATGATCGCCGGCCAGGCCAGGCGTCGAACTGACGACGGCAACGGGCTGCCCGTCCTGCGCCGCGCGACGAATCTCCCTGCCTATGGCGCTGGCGCTGTCGGCGTAGATTTGACCTTGCTCGAAGAATCCGATCCAACTAAGCATTGCCGCGCCCGCCGCCATCCCCACGATCAGGTAGACGGACGCCTGCATCAGCCAGGTCCCGAAGCTCAACATCGCCGTCACGCGCAGCCGATCCAGGCCAAACGCCGTCGCCAGCGCTATCGCGGGCCAGATCGCCAGCAGCGACGGCCAATGCGGCGCAACAGGATGCGCCCACAACACGCTGAAAGCGGCGCCGGCCGCCAACCAGTTCAGTAACGTCCAGCCCAACAGCGTATCCACACTCATCAACAGCGCACCGATAGCCAACAGAAAGAACGGCGCAACGATGCTGGAAAGCATGCGCCCGCTCAAACCGGTGATCGCACTGGCGTCGGACCCCGCATTAGGAGCCAGCAGCGCGGCCTGCAAACTTGCCCAAAAGCTGCCGGCCGGCAATGCCAAGCCATTTGCCGCAACCTGCCAGGCCGGGTCATGGCTCTCGGCGAAGAGGTTCATCGATAGATAAGCGGACATTCCCCCAGACGAGCCTCCCACCCCGACGAAGACCGGCAACGCTGTCAGAAGCACGCCGCCCGCCCAATAGGCGACGCCAACCCCCAGCCGCCGGTTACTCGCCCAGCGGGTCGCTCGCAACCAGTCAGGCCACAACGCCAGAACGCCCGCCCAAATCAGGATCGCCGCCCCGATCAAGCTCAAGCCGTTTGGTCCGTAGACGGTTGCCAGCCCCAAAAGGAGCCCGCTTACGCCCAGCAGCCCCATCGATTCCCGGCGCAAAGCGAACAGCAACGCCCATACGCCGAGCGTCCCCCAAGCCGCCCCTTCTAAAAAGATCGGAACTCGTGCAAAGAACAGAAGGGGCATCCCGCCGGCTGCAATAGCCGCAGCCAAGAGCGCCGGAAACGCGCCGTCGTCTTCAATCACCTCGCCGTATGCGCCTGTCAGCGATCGCCGCCGGAACAGCTCGCAGCCCAGCAGCCACACGGCTGCGACCATGAGTAAACCCGCAACCAGACCGGCCAATCGCACGCCTAGCAAGGCGTCGCCCGTCAGTGACTGCCCGACAGCCGCAACCGCCGATGCCAGCGCCGGAATCGGCAACCGATCCGGAACGAACCAGTTTGCGTCGCCGCGCAGCAGCGCGGACGCTTGAAGACCCGCCCTGGCGGTCACAAAGTCGATGCGCGCCGGCAGGTCCGACCAACGCACGGTGCTTAGTACGGCGACGACGGCCAAGAGAAGCGCCGCCCAGGGCCAGCTTGCAAGCGGCGCGGGCCGTTGGCCGTTTGAAGGCCGGTCTGGAACCGCGTCTATGCGGCGATTGCCCGCAAAACCGGCGGTCAGATAGAGCGCGATGCCGCCCAGCCACAGCAGATGCGACACAGGCGGAGACATGGGCAGCCAGTGAATGCCGGCAGCCGCCGCACCGATCATGACCCAGGCTGCAACCGCCAACGCCGGCGATGCCCACGCGGCCGTCGCGGAAGTCGCAGCTTCCGCATTGCGGTTGCGGCGCGATGGTCGCTTCTCTTCACGCCACAGCGGGCTGATCAGCCCAAAACCGAGCGCAGCCACGACCGCCAACCACAGCGCAAACGCCATCAGGTCTTGCGGCAGCCAGCGCGACATGCGGAGCAAGAAGGGGGAATTGCGGAGCAGCGAGTCGGGAATAACGCCGGCCAATCCGCCCTTGTCGAGCATTGCCTGGGCAAAATACGCGGCGCCAACGGCAGCCGCCAGTGCAAGACTGCGAAGAATCCTCACGACCGGCCTTTCTTGCACTTCATAAGCGTTAGTAATTTAGAGCGTTAGTAATTAGCGTAAGCCGAATGATTAAGCGGGAACGTCAAAAGACAAAGCCAGGGCGACGGCGGGAAAGACGGGCGTTCTATGGCTGAACAAAAAGAACCCGGTTGGCGCGTGGCAATGACAACCGGGTTACACCTATGTTCTTTGTCTGGCTATACTAACCGCCAAGCATCGCTGCGCTTGGCGCGGACAGACACGCCACGACAACACGCCATCCCCTAGGCCGGCCCCCACAGCGCACAAAGAATACGCCGCGCGCCCTCATTGGGTAGCGCGTCCAATCATGTGCGTACTGTGCTATGGTTAACTGGCCTGCGAATTCTCGGCGACCTTTTCCTCAGTCGCTTCCGTCGCAACCTGCTTGGTGGCGGCTTCAGCGGCGTTGGCCGCGTTCTCAACGTCGTTGGCGGAGTTCTTGCGGAACTCGCGCACGCCCTTGCCAACCGCCCCAAACACCTCAGGCAGTTTGCCGACGCCGAAGAGCATCGTCACGATAACGAGAATCAGGATCAACTCCACTGGACCGAAATGCGGTAACATCTGGGAAATCTCCTTGAACGAGGGTTCTACTCTACACGGAACGGATGTCCCGTGCACGGGCGAGCCTAATCGCCGGTATTATAGCACGCCTGGTCGAACGCGCAAATACCTGCGCCATCTTCGACGTTGCCCACAGGCGTGTGTTAGAATTCGGCATATGCTGCAGGAACTTAGCATTCGCAACTTCGCCATCATAGACGATCTGCATATCACCTTCGGTTCCGGCCTCAACATCCTCACCGGCGAGACCGGCGCCGGCAAGTCGATCATTATCGACGCTTTGGGGCTGCTGCTCGGCGACCGCGGCAGCAGCGAGTGGATCCGCTCAGGATCAGATACCGCCGAGATCGAGGCGGTCTTTACGCTGCCGGAGGCGGGAGCAGAGACCTCTCCGTTGCAGCAACTTCTCCTCGAGAACGGCCTCGACGACCCCGACTCGCCGGGCTGGCTCACATTGAGCCGCGAGGTCCGTCTCAACGGCCGCAACATCTGTCGCATCAATGGGCGCACCGTCAGCCTACAAATCCTGAGCGAAACCGCCGCACAGTTGATCGACGTCCACGGACAGGGCGAACACCTTAACCTGCTCCGCCCGCACACGCATATCCGCCTGCTCGACCGCTACGCCGGCCTGCAGGATCGTCGGCGGCAGCTCGCGGCCAAAGTGGCGGCCCTCCACGACGTGCGCGCCGAGTTGCGCCGTCTGCGCCAGGACGCACGCACCATTGCCCAGCGCCTCGACATGCTGGCCTTCCAGACCGAGGAGATCGCCCAGGCCAAGCTGCGGCCCGGTGAGGAACCCGAGTTGGAGGCCGAACGGCGGCGACTGGGCAACGCCGAGGCGCTGCTGCAACTGGCGCAAGCCGCCCAGACGATTCTCAGCCAGGGTGAAGGCGAGCTGCCCGGAGCCATCGATCTGGTCAGCGAAGCCGCCGGACGACTGGCGCGGCTGGCGCGCATCGACCCGGACATGCAGTCCGGCGCGGATGAGGCCCAGGCTATCACAGAGCAGTTAACCGACCTGGCGGGCAGGCTGCAAGACTATGCCGACGCGCTTGAGTTCAACCCTGCCCGGCTGCAGGAAGTCGAAGAGCGGCTCGACCTGATCCACAACCTCAAGCGCAAATACGGCGACACAATTGAGCAGGTGTTGGCTTTCGCGGCCGATGCCCAGGAAGAACTGGAGCGGCTGTCGAATTGGGAGGTGCGCACCGGCGAGCTGGAGCGGCAGGAGGACGAACTGCTGCACGCCATCGGCGAAGCCGCCGCCGAGCTAAGCGCCCTGCGCCGCGCCGCCGGCGATCGGCTGGCCCAGGCCGCAGAAGTCGAATTGGCCGACTTGCGCATGGAGCGAGCGCGCTTCGGCGTCTCCATCGTCCACAACCCGCACCCGGAAGGGGCTTACCTGCCCGACGGCTCGCGCGTGGCCTTCGACGCAACCGGCGTCGACCGCGTCGAATTCCTGATCAGCACGAACCCGGGCGAACCGCTGAAGCCGATGGCGAAAATCGCTTCGGGCGGCGAGACCGCCCGCCTCATGCTCGCGCTCAAGGGCGTGCTGGCCCACGCCGACGCCACGCCGACGCTCGTCTTCGACGAGATCGACCAGGGCATCGGCGGCCGCGTCGGCGGCATCGTCGGACGCAAGCTGTGGAACCTCACCGGCCGGGCCGCAACAGGCCCGGAGCGCGTCATGCACCAAGTGCTGTGCATCACGCATCTGCCGCAACTGGCCGCCTACGGCGATACGCACTTCGCCGTCAACAAGCGGGTGGACGTAAGCAACGGCGAGGAGCGCACCGTCACCGACGTGCGCGCGCTCGAAGGCGACGACCGTCTAGACGAATTGGCGCAAATGCTCGGCGCGACGACGGCTTCGGGACGCAAATCGGTCGAAGAGATGATCGCCGAAGTGGACGAGGTCAAGGCCGCAGCCCCTAAGGCTTAGGCGGCCTGTTGCCGGTTGCCCCGGAACGGAGTCCCCTCTTTTATGTCACGTCTAACCTCCCGCACCATATCGACACGAACTGTCTTGCTCGCTGCCATGGCGGCGCTGCTGGCATTCCTGTTCGCCGGCGCAGTCAAGCGCGTAGCCGCCCAAGATGACCAGCCCACGGTCGTGGTCCTCACGTTCAAGGGCGCGGTTACGCCTGTCCTCAATCAATACCTGGACACAGCCATCGACGCCGCGCTCGCCGCGGGCAGCGAGGCCATCATCCTACAACTCGACACGCCCGGCGGCAGCGTAGAGGTCACCAAGGCGATCACACAGGATATGCTGGCTTCGCCCGTGCCCATCATCGTCTATGTAGCGCCCGCCGGCGCGCAGGCAGCCAGCGCGGGGACGTTCGTCACGCTGGCAGGCCATGCCGCCGCCATGGCCCCGGGGGCCAGCATCGGCGCGGCCAGCCCCGTCAGCATGGACGGCGGCGAAATCGACGCCACCATGCAGGCCAAAATCACCAACATCCTCAGCGCCGACATCGAGAACCTGGCTGAACGCCGCGGCGAAGAGGCAACGCAGTGGGCCATCGCTGCGGTTCAAGACGCAGCCGCGGCCACAGCCGCCCAAGCGCTCGACCTCGGCGTCATCGACATCATCGCCACGGACGTGGACGACCTGCTCGCCCAGTTGGACGGACGCGAGGTAGTGGTGCGCAATGAAGCGCGCACGCTGCGCACCGCGGGGGCTGTTCAGTCGCCCCTCGAACTGACGCCGCTGCAACGCTTTCTCAACCTGATCAGCAGCCCGACGATCGCCTCGATCCTGCTCACGCTCGGCATCCTCGGCTTGGTGGTCGAGATTCGCACGCCCGGCTTCGGCTTCGCTGGCATCGTCGGCATCGTGTCGCTGTTGCTGGCCTTCTACGGGCTGGGCCAACTCGACGCCAACCTTGCCGGCCTGGCGCTCATGGCTGCGGCGCTCGCCTTGTTTGTGGCGGAAGCCTTTACGCCCTCCTTCGGCATCCTGGCGCTCGGCGGCATGATCGCCTTTGTCTTCGGCGCGGTCCTGCTCTTCAACACGCCCGGCCTGAGGGTTCCCTGGGCGGCGATCCTCGCATTGGCCGCGTTGCTCGGCGGCCTCACTATCTTTGCCGGGTCCAAAGCGCTTGCCGCCCAGCGCAGACCGCCCATTACCGGCGGCGACGCACTGATCGGCCAGACCGCCCGCGCCAAAAGCGCATTCGCCGCTGGCGAAGAAGGAGCGGTCTTCATTCAGGGAGAATGGTGGAACGCCGCGCTCACAGACGGCGCGGTCGAGGCCAACGATAGGGTGCGCGTAACGGCGCGCCGCGGCTATACCCTGGAAGTTGAGCCGCTCGAAAAAGACAAAGCCTCTTAATTGCAGAGAGTGAATAGTTCATTCGCCACGCGTCTGTCATTCTGAAACGAGCGTCAGCGAGTTGAAGAATCCCGTTGTAGTAGAGGTTAAGATGCTTCGATACGCTCAGCATGACATAGTGCGTAATTTGCGCTCAAACCATTATGCGGAGAACGACTTTTGCCACAAGAACGAGAAAATACCTGGCGGCGTTACCTGACCGACTACAACGAGGGACTCGGCCTGGTCTATGAACGCTTCGTGCTCAACGACTTTCTGCTTGACCTGGCGCAGCGGCACAACATCCGCAGCGTGCTTGAGGCGCCCCTCTATGGCATGGCCGGCGTCAGCGGCATCAACAGCTATGCGCTGGCCCAGGAGGGCGCGGCCGTAACGCTCGTAGACGACAACGCCGAACGACTGGCCGGCGTCGAGCGCATCTGGCGCGAGGACCTGCGTCTACCCGCCAACCTGGTGCACGTTGCCCCGAATTCCTGGAGCGCTCTGCCGTTCCCAGACGCCGGCTTCGATCTCGCCTGGGAGTGGGCCGCACTCTGGCACATAGACGACCCGGCCGGCTTGCTGGCGGAGTTGGCGCGCGTCAGCCGCAAGCTCGTGTTTGTCGCCATGCCCAACAACCTCCAGGTCGGCTACTGGCTGCGCAAGCTCGTCCTCGACCGCGAGTTCTTCGACGATCACGACGAATCCTGGACCGACATGGGGCGCATTACACGCTTGCTCTCCGACCTCGGCCTCGACATCATCGAGCAAGGCGTGCTGGACGTCCCGCCCTGGCCGGACACGGTCATGCCGGCCAATGAAGCGCTTAAGAAGCTGGGCATCGGCAGCAGCCGTTTGGAAAGCCGCTTCACCGGCGAAAACTGGCAATGGAACACGATGGCCTACTATATGGGACAAGAGCCGGACCTGCGCGAGCGGGTGCTCAAGTACGCCTGGCTCGACCGCGCCCCCCTGCCCTGGCAGGTGAAGAGCGTCTGGGCGCATCACCGCTACGTCTTGGCACGCGTCCCCAGCGCGTCAAAGTCGCTGTAGATGTGCCGGATAAGGAGCAAAACGTCATGGATTTCGAACTCTGCATTCGCCGCCTGGAACGCGACGCCGCCGTCATCACCGCCCTCGTCAACGGCGTACCCGACGAGCAAATGCGCTGGAAACCCTCGGCGGACGACTGGTCGCTGCTGGAGGTGATCAATCACCTCCACGACGAGGAGCGCGAGGACTTCCGCACGCGCCTCGACCTGATCCTTCACCAGCCGGGAGAACCTTGGCCGCCCATCGATCCGGAGGGTTGGGTTGCCGAACGACGCTACAACGAGCTCGACCCGCAGGAGTCTATCGAGGACTTCTTGCAGGAGCGCACGCGCTCCATCCGCTGGCTGCAAGGTCTGGAAAACCCCGACTGGACGCGCCGGGGCCGCCACCCGTCCGGCTTGGAGTTGTCCGCCGGAGACATGCTGGCCTCTTGGGTGGCGCACGACATGCTGCATGTCCGCCAGTTGGCTGAACTGCACCGCCAGTGGCTCATCTCTTCAGGCAAGGCCGACGTACATTATGCCGGCGACTGGTAGCGCGGGAGCGCCGCGACCGTGGCCGTAACCTTCACCTGGCAGCCTCGCCCGGACGGACCGCACGAGGCGCTGCACGTTTCGCTGGCCGCGGGATCGCTCACCCTCAGCTTCGCCGGTCGCAGCAACCTCTCCTTTGACGGCGAAGGCCGGCTGGTCGGCGCGTGGTACGACGGCCACACCTACCGCCGTTCGCTCGACAACCGTGTGCTCCTCAAATGGCTCGCCGAAGGACAGCCGCCGCTGCGCCAACGACGCTTTCTGGATGTGGAAGAACGCGACGCGTTGCTGGCGCGCGTCTGCGACGATGTCCGCCGCGTACGCCAAGCCTTGCACGCAGGCCGGCTCTCTAGACCGGATGCTCCGCCCGCTTTCATCGCCGGGCTGTCCGCCTGGCTGGATGCCGCCCTACGTTGGGATGCGGAGCGCTTCGAGCGTGACGCCGCCGTCTTCCGCAGCATCTACAAACCGATCTCCATTCTCCCGCCGGACCAGTACCTGGCCGTCGTGTTACAGGCAACCGAAGGCTGTTCGTACAACCAATGCAGCTTCTGCACCTTCTACCGGGACAGGCCCTTTCGCATCAAGCAACCCGCCCAGTTCGACGAACATGTCACCCAGGTGCGCGCCTTTCTCGGCGCAGGCATGGCGATGCGCAAGTCCGTTTTCCTCGCCGACGCCAATGCCGTCGTCATCGCGCAGCGCCAACTCCTGCCCTTGCTCCAGATCGTCAACCAGCGCTTCTCCTTCGAGCAGGCGGAAGAAATCGCCCTGCCCGGCGCAGATCAGCCGGTTCGCTGGAAGCCGGAGGGGATCAACGCCTTCATCAGCGCACCCGACGCGCTGCGCAAAATCCCGCAAGATTTTGCGGAGATGGCCGAATTTCATGTCCGTCGCCTCTACGTGGGGCTGGAGACGGGGCATGACCCGCTGCGCCGCTTCCTGCGCAAGCCGGGAACCGCCGAGGACGTATTGGCCGCGTTGCACGCCATCAAACAGGGCGGGCTGCACATCGGTCTGATCTTCATGGTCGGCATCGGCGGCGAAGCCTACCGCGCCGCGCACTTCGAAGATACGGTCGCGCTGATTCAAGCCGCGCCGCTGGGGCCGGGCGACCTCGTCTATGCCTCGCCCTTCGTCGCCTCCGGCGATTCGCCCTATTTGGATGACATGCGTTCGGCGGGGTATTCTTCCCTGGACGACGCAACGCAGCGCCAGGAGGGAGAGCGTTTTCGCGCGGCGTTGTCGCCCTGGGCGCAACAGCGCGGGGTGCGCGTTTCGCGCTACGACGTGCGCGAGTTCATCTACTGAGAGCTTGCTCGCCGCCCACTCCAGCGTCCTACAGTCATTGGCTAGCCATCGTCCGCACTTGCAACCAAAGAGGGAGCTTCGCCATGGAGCCTGCCGATACCATTGTCCCCGGATTCGACGCCGCCGGCATCGCCGCCCGCATCAAAAAGTCTGGCGATCCGGACCTGGCGCTGATCGCCAGCCGCGTGCCTTGCCGCGCCGCGGCCGTGTTCACGCGCAATGCGTTTCCGGCTGCGCCTGTGCTCTATGACCGCAGGCTGCTCGCCTTTAACCCGGAGAGCGTCCACGGCGTAATCATCAACAGCGGCTGCGCCAACGCCTGCACCGGCGTGCAAGGCGACGCCAACGCACGGCTCACTGCCGAAGCCGTCGAACGTGAGCTCGGCGCCGGCGACCACTCCGTCTTTGTGATGAGCACCGGCGTCATCGGCGCACAACTGCCGATGGATAAGCTGCTGACGGCGATCCCGGCGGCCGCGTCGGCGCTGCGCCCGGACGGCTGGCCGGACGCCGCGCGCGCCATCATGACCACCGACACCCGCCCCAAGCTCTTCACGCACGCGGCCCCCGTCGCCGGGCAAGAAGTGCGCTTCACAGGCATCGCCAAAGGCTCCGGCATGATCCACCCGGACATGGCAACCCTGCTCGGCGTGATCGCCACCGACGCAGCCGTCAGCCAACCGCTGCTCCAGGCCGCGTTGACGCAAGCGGTCAACCGCAGTTTCAACCGCATCAGCATCGACGGCGACACCAGCACTAATGATACCGTGCTGCTCCTCGCCAACGGGCTGGCGGGCAACGCAGAGATACCGGACGAAGCCGGCGAGGGCTATGCAGAGTTCGTTGCAGCGCTTTCCGCCATCTGCACCGAGTTGGCGCAGGCCATTGTGCGCGACGGAGAAGGCGCCACCAAGTTCGTCGCCATTCAGGTAAACGGGGCCGTGGACGACGAGCAGGCGCACCGCGCAGCCAACACCGTCGCCACCAGCCCGCTGGTCAAGACCGCATTCTATGGCAGCGACGCCAACTGGGGTCGCCTGCTCATGGCTGTCGGCCGCGCCGGCATCCAGGTAGACCCGGAGCGCTGCTCCCTCTTTGTGGCCGGGGGTCCGGCGGGCGGCGAGCGCCTGCCGGAGTTGCAGTTGGTCGATGCCGGCCAACCGCTCGCCTACGCCGAAGCGGACGCCGCCGAGCGCTTTGCCCAGGTCGAAATCGACGTGCGCATCGAACTCGGCCTGGGGTCGGGCAGCGCCACCGTCTGGACATCCGACCTCAGCCACGACTATGTGACGATCAATGGAGCGTACCGCACCTAGCCGGTCGCCGCACGAAGATACAGCTAACCTTCTGACCGGCCCGCTGCGCATCGAGTTTGCAGCGGGCCGTATGATTGGATCGCCGTTTAACGCATGGCAAAAACGGGCGATCGACCTGCGTCATTTAGCCGATGACGCAGCGCTCTTTTTGCGCAAAGGTATTATACAATCCGGCCTTCTTGGAAATGCAGTTTTGGAGACGCACCGCCGGTCCTGCAGAACGCCCTGTAGAGCATTCTAAGAACACTGTACGGTTACGTCTGAGGCCCGCCATCAAATTGCGGGCCAAGGCGTTTCGCCCCGAAAATCGGGGGAAGTAAGATTACGGAGATATAGAGGAGATTGCCATGCTCACGCCACGCGATCAGCTGCGCGCTGCGGTCCCGATTTTAGCGGCAGGCCTCGCCGGGCTGGTGTGTCTCGGTCTGTCGCTGCTCATGACATCCATGTTTGGGTTATAGCCGGAGACTTGCGTGATCGTGCCACATCTGCGGCATTTCGCCTGTCACGTCTTCGCCAATGCGAGGACAATTTCGATGAGGCTGTCTTCCGCTCCGTGGTTGCCGGCCTTGAGCACGACCGCACGCGTATCGCCGCCGGCATCCTCCCCCGCTGCCAGCGGCATCCCCGGCTGAATTTCACCCCGCACTTCAAGCCGAACGACGCCCAAACGAGCTAAAACCTGTATGGCCGTGTCGCCGCCAACCAGCGCCAACCGGTTCGCCCCGGACAAATGCAGCGCGTCGAGCACGCGTTCGGCCAGCCGGTCAGCCATCGCCCTTGCTTCCGGCCCCTCCACGCGCGTATTCTCCTCAGGTCGCGGCAGATGAAAAAGTAACGTCGTCGCGTCGCACGACACGGCGAGTTCCTCGACCGGCGTCGTGCCGCCGACTTCGACGGCAACGCAGCCGGGTACGCTGCACAGGCGAGCGATCTGCGCGTGCGCCATGGCGCTGCCGCTGCCAACCGCCACAATCACCGGTCCCCGCTTGGGCGGAATTGACGGGCCGGGCGCGCCGGACCGAGGCCGCTCGCCTTCCCCCGCCATGTCCCGCGCCAAAACAGAGACAAGTCCGGCGCTGCCGCAAAAGAGCGCATCGCGCAGCCCCACTGACGCAGCCGCGCAGATCGCGACCAGGTCCTCATCCGTCATGGCATCTATCGCCTGAATTTCGGCGCCGTCCTGCCGTAACCGGCGCATGCGCTCGGCAAGCGCGTCCGGCTGCCCGCGCACCGTCTCCAACCCGATGTGCGCCACCGTGCGGCGGCTCTGTCGGCGCAAGAGTGCGGGCAGATGCACCGCACGCGACGCCGTCCCTGCGTGAACCAGATAACCGTCCTCTATGCCGCGTCGTTGTGCCGGGAAAGCCGGGCTGACCACTGCCGTCTGCGGGAGGCCGCTTTGCGCCAGGCTGTCGAGCATGGCATCCAACTCGGCCCCAATGTTGCCGCGCAAAGTGGAGTCGATCTTCTTGTACCAGCGCACGCCCTGCTCTCCGACGAGGCGGGCCATAATCGCCGCCACGCGCTCCGCAGCCGCCGCAGATGCGAGATGGCGCGAATCGGCGGAGATGCACGTTGCGCCGTTGGCCAGCGAAGCGGACAACGCCTCCGCCTCGACGAGCAAAATCTGCGCGGGCATCCCTGCGGCAAAACAGCGCGCGGCGCAATCAGCCGCGCCTGTCAGGTCATCCGCCAGGACGAGCAGAGAATCCAGTTTGCGCTGTTCGGCCATACGCGCCGCCTAGCCCTGCGCGGCGACCATCTGCACCGCCACGTCGATCGCGGCCAACAGGCTCGTCTCGCGCGCCTGGCCCGTGCCGGCGATGTCGAAAGCCGTGCCGTGATCCACCGACGTGCGGATGATGGGCAGGCCGATGCTGACGTTGACGCCGCTGTCGAAGGCCAGCAGTTTCATGGGGATGTGTCCCTGGTCATGGTACATCGCTACAACAATGTCATACTGCCCGTTAACGGCGCGCAGAAACACCGTGTCGGGCGCGATGGGGTCGCTGACGTTCATCTCGTCGGCCCGCGCCGCCAGGATTGCGGGCATGACGGCACGCGTCTCCTCATCGCCAAAGAGTCCGTTCTCGCCCGCGTGCGGGTTCAGCCCCGCCACGGCAATGCGCGGCTCGGCAATGCCCAACGCAACGCACGACTCATGCGCCAGGCGGATCACCTCCAGCACCCGCTCCGGCGTCACGCGGTCGATGGCGTCGTGCAGCGAAACGTGCGTGCTGACGTGCACGACGCGCAACTGCGGTCCTACGAGCAACATGCTCACCCGTTCGGCGCCCGTGCGCAGCGCCAGCAATTCCGTATGTCCGGGGTAATTGTGGCCGGCCAGATGCATGGCTTCTTTGTTGAGCGGCGCGGTCACCACGGCGTCGACCTCGCCCGCCATCGCCAAATCACAAGCGCGAAAGACGTAATCAACCGCGGCGCTTCCCGCGATGGGATTCACCTTGCCGGGCGGGATGCGCGCCGGGTCGGCGTTCTCCAGATCGAGCAGCGGCAGCGTGCCCGGCGCGTATTCCCCGGCGCTGATGCGGTCGATCGTCTCAAACACAGGTTCGCCGCCGCCGATCCATTGCGCCGCGCGCGCCAGGATGCGGCGGTCGCCCACAACCAGAGGACGGCACCGGGCAAAGACTGCATCATGGCGCAGCGCCTTGACGATGATCTCAGGCCCCACGCCGGCCGGATCGCCCATTGTGATCGCCAAAAGAGGCCGATGTCCCGACATTCTACACCTCTCCTATCGTTTCTGCCGGCGAGCCCGTCGCAGTGCGACGGGACTTCAAGCAGCATCCCAACTTAGTCAGTCGACGGCCGGACTCGCCTGGGTAAGCCCCTGGCCCTTGACGGATGAACCTAGGAGGACGATCAGCACGCCAAAAAGCGCCAGCACACCCAGAGAACCGCGCAAGGTTACGACCTCCGCCAATCCGCCGATCAGCGGCGGCCCAAGGAGAAAGCCGGAGTAGCCCGCGGTCGCCATGGACGCAATCCCGACGCCGGGAGCAACGCCCGGCGTGCGTGCAGCCGAACTCAATATGAGCGGAAAGACGCATGAAACGCCCGCCCCGATCAGCCCGTAGCCGATGATGGCGATCCGGGGCGCATCGACCAGGATCAGGGCGAGAACGATGCCGGCGACGACCAACATCCCGCCCGCTCGGACGATCTGCGCAGAGCCAAAGCGCGTCGCCAACCAGTCGCCCGCGAAACGCCCGCCCGCCATCATCAAGGCAAAGATTGCGTAGCCGATGGCGGCTAACCCGGCAGAAGAGCCAAGCCCCTCGCGCAGATAAATCGCCCCCCAGTCTCCAATCGCCCCTTCGCAAATCAGCGCGCTCAGGGCGACGATGCCCATCGGCAACAGCGCGCGCGTAGGCAGCGCAAAGGCCGGTCCGTCGCCGCCGGTCGCCGGCCCATCGGCAACCAGACCGCGCGTTGCGACGAACATGAAGAAGACGCCTACGCCCGCCCCGATGGCGAAATGAACGGCGACCGGCAACCCGCGCCCCGCCGCCAGGCCGCCAAGAGCCGCCCCGGCTAAGCCGCCCACGCTCCACAGCGCGTGGAACGAGTTCATGATCGAACGGCCATACCGCCGCTCCACCAGCGCCGCCTGGGCATTCATCGACACGTCCAGCCCCCCGTTGATGGCGCCCAAGACAAACAGAGAAAGCATCAGAATGGGTAACGCTGGGGACACGCTCGGCAATATCACGACGGCGCAGAAGAGAAGCGCCAATATGGAGGTGAGGATGCGACTGCCGAGACGGCCAATAGCCCAGCCGGTGGCGGGCTGGGCTATCAACGCCCCCACCGCCGAGCAGAGCAGCGCCAGACTCAACGCGCCCTCGCTCAGGTCGAGCTGCTGTTTGACGTCAGGAATGCGGGCAAACCACGTCGCCATCAGCGCCCCGTTCACACAGAAGATGGCGGCGACGGCTATCCGAGCCGCGCGCGGGCCGGCAATTGTTCCGTGTATGCTTGGCTCTGACGCGGCCAAAAGACGCCCCCTGTTCTGCTGCATAGGTCGCTTCGATGTTGTGGGCGCATGCCATTGTCCGCGCCCGGCAGCGCACCATACGGGCACAATACCATTATCGCCGCGCTTCGCCAAAATGCGCGGCTCGCATCCCATTTCGCCTCTGCCACAGCCGCAGACAACACGAACGCAACGGCGAAGCCCCCCTTGTTAAGCCCGGCGACTTCCCTGCGCGGCTTTGCGCAACACCGGCGATTCAGGCACAATAACAGGGATTGCCCCGTCTCCATCCACGCAAGACCAGGAGGTCTGCCGCTATGCCCCAACCCAACCGCGCCTCTACGCCCGCTCCGCTGCCCGTTGACTCGGACGACGCGGCGCTTTACGAAATTGTGACCAACGCAGCCGGCCCGCAGGGCAGCCTGCCCCTGGACGAGGAGCTGCTGCGCAACGCGCCCAGCGGCGACCTCTTCGGCCTCACCCAAAACGCCGGCATGGGCTGGGATCCGCGCTACCTGCGCCGGCCCGAGTTTCTCATTCTGGGCACAATGGGCGGCATCCGCGCCGAGGACGGCTCGCCCATCGCACTGGGCTATCACACCGGCCATTGGGAGGTCGGCTTGCTCATGCAGGCCGCCGCCAAGCAATTTACGGCGAACGGCGCCATCCCCTTTGCCGGTTACGTCAGCGACCCGTGCGACGGGCGCACCCAGGGCACGACCGGCATGATGGACAGCCTGCCCTACCGCAACGACGCCGCCATCGTGCTGCGCCGGCTGATCCGGTCGTTGCCGACGCGCAAAGGCGTAATGGGCGTAGCGACTTGCGACAAGGGCCTGCCCGCCATGATGATGGCGTTGGCTTCTCTGCGCGACCTGCCTTCGATCCTCGTGCCGGGCGGCGTCACCCTGCCCCCCACCGAAGGCGAGGACGCCGGCAAGGTGCAGACGGTCGGCGCGCGCTTCGCCCACGGCGAGATCACCCTGGAAGAAGCGGCGGAGTTGGGCTGCCATGCCTGCGGCTCGCCGGGCGGCGGCTGCCAGTTCCTGGGTACGGCGGCGACCAGTCAGGTAATCGCCGAAGCGCTGGGGCTATCGCTCATCCACTCGGCGCTGGCGCCGTCGGGCCAACCCATTTGGCTGGACATGGCGCGGCGGTCCGCTTCCGCGCTCGTCAACCTTGCCGCGTCGGGCGTGCGCACGCCCGACATCCTCACCGACGACGCGCTGCACAACGCCATGGTCGTCCACGCCGCGTTCGGCGGCAGCACCAATCTGCTACTGCATGTGCCCGCCATCGCCTATGTCGCCGGGCTGACGCGCCCCACGGTTGACGACTGGCATCGCATCAACCTCTCCACGCCGCGACTGGTGGATGTTCTGCCCAACGGCCCGGTCGGCCATCCCACCATCCAGGCTTTCCTAGCGGGCGGCGTGCCCGAAGTGATGCTGCACCTGCGCGACCTCGGCCTGCTGCGTCTGGACGCGCTCACCGTGCACAATCGCCGTCTGGGCGATCTGCTGGAGGAGTGGGAACGCAGCGAACGACGCAAACGCGTGCGCGAGCGACTGTTCGAGGCGGACGGCGTCGACCCGGACAACGTAATCATGAGCCCAGCCCGCGCCCGCCAGGTCGGGCTAACCAGTACGGTCACCTTCCCCAGAGGCAACCTCGCACCTCTGGGTTCGGTCGTCAAGAGCACGGCCATTGACCCCAGCGTGATCGACCCCGACGGGATCTACCGCAAGACCGGCCCGGCGCGCGTCTTCGGCAGCGAGCGCGCCGCCATTGCCGCCATCAAGGGCCAATCCGACAAGCCCGTGCGCGCCGGCGACATTTTGGTCGTCATCGGCCGCGGGCCGCTCGGCTCCGGCATGGAGGAGACCTACCAGCTTACCGCCGCGCTGCGCTATCTGGAGTGGGGCAAGCAAGTCGCGCTTATCACCGACGCACGTTTCAGCGGCGTCAGCACCGGCGCATGCGTCGGACATGTGGGGCCGGAAGGACTGGCCGGCGGGCCGATCGGACGCGTGCGCGAGGGCGATACCATCCAAATCACGGTCGACACGATCAACCTGCAGGGCAGCATCGATCTGGTCGGCCATGACGGGCGCAGCTACTCGCCCGAAGAAGGAGCCGCGGTGCTGGCGGGCCGCACGCCTAACCCCGTCCTGATGGCCGACGAACGCCTGCCCGGCGACACGCGGCTGTGGGCCAAGCTGCAGAGCGTCAGCGGCGGCGCCTGGGGCGGCTGCGTCTACGATGTGGACCGCATCATAGAACTGCTGGAAGCGGGCGAGGCGGCGTTGGGCAAGAGCTAGATGCCATTCGCGATGCGGCCGGCTAATGCGCGGTCGATTTTCTCTTACCTATCACCTGGAAGGATTCGGATATGCCCACACTTCGCCAAGCGGAACTGACTCGTTTCGTGGCGCAGCTTTTCACCGCCGCAGGCGCGCCGCAAGACGCCGCGCAACTGGTCGCCGATTCGCTCGTCCTCAGCGAAATGGCCGGCCATTCGTCGCACGGCATCGTACGCGTGCGGCAATACCTGGAGCAGATCGGCCGCGGCGACATCGACCCGCAGGCGCAGCCGGAGATCGTCCTCGACAACGGTGCGGTGTTCAACGTCGACGCGCGCAAGAGCTTCGGCCAGATCTCGGCCCGTTTCACCATGACGGAGGCCATCCGTCGCGCCAAGCAGTACGGTATCAGCGCGGCCGGGCTTTTCCACTCCGGCCATGTGGGCCGCCTGGGCGAGTGGGTCGAGATGGCTGCAGAACAGGACGCCATCGCCTTCGGCTATTGCAACGGCGGCGGGCCGTCGCCCGGTCGCGTGACGCCCTTCGGCGGCCTGCAGCCGCTGCTGGGTACGAACCCGGTGGCCGCGGCTGTCCCCATCGGCGAACGCCCGCCGCTCGTGATCGACTTCGCCACCAGCGCCGTGGCAGAAGGCAAGGTGCGCGTGGCGCGCAACCTCGGCAAGTCTATCCCCGAAGGCTGGATCCTCGACAAGCACGGCAACCCGACCACCAACCCCGCCGACCTCTACGACAATGGCGTGCTGCTGCCCGCCGCCGGCCACAAGGGTTACGGCCTGTCGCTGCTGGTGGAACTGCTGGCGGGCGTCCTGGCGGGCAATAGCTGCCCCGGCCTGCCCGACTACAGCCCGCGCAACGGCGTGCTCTTCATCGTGCTGGACGTGGCCGCCTTCCAACCTGCGCAGCAGTTCAACGCCACCACCGGAGCGTACGCTGGCGTGATCAAGGCGCTCAAGCCCGCGCCCGGCTTCGAAGAGGTATTGCTGCCGGGCGAGCCGGAGTTCCGCAACATCGACCGCCGCCGCGCCGAAGGCATCACCGTAGACGACGCCAGCTGGGGCTATTTGCTGGAGAAGGCCGCCGAATACGGCCTCACCGCGCCGGAGGCGTAAGACTAGAAGAGATCGGACACGGATGAACACGGATTGGCTGGATTTGCACTGATTCCCCTAGCCTTCCAGGAACGAGAAGGACAAGTCTTTGGCGGGGGGAGATCTGAGAAATCAGTGATCATCCGTTTCATCCGTGTCCATCTGTGTTCTATTTCCTGTGTCCTGTTTCTTGGAAAGGCGACCATGCCCGGCACGACGTGGGCGTTAGTCGGATTGGCCGCAGTAAGCGGTGCGCTGCACATCCGCGCCGAATATGCGGGCGCGCGGCGGCAGGCGTACACGCTGAAGCCGCTGACCACCGCGTTGATCCTGCTGATGGCGCTGCAAGCGGCGCCGGCGGTGAGCGCGCCGTATAAGACGCTGATCGCGGGCGGACTGCTGTTCTCGTTGGCCGGCGACGTATTCCTCATGCTGCCGGCAGACCGCTTCGTGGCCGGGCTGGCGAGTTTTCTGACCGCTCACATCTTCTACATTGCCGCCTTCGTCGTGCGCAGCGGTTTTCACGCTGACGGCATGGCGCTAGCGCTCTACGCCGCTGCCGGAGGGACCATGCTCTACGCGCTCTGGCCGCATATCGGCCGGATGCGCGGGCCGGTCTTGGTCTATATGGCGGCAATCCTCATCATGGGCTGGCAAGCGCTGGGGATGTGGCGGGCGGCGCCGTCGGCTTCTACGCTGTCGGTCGCGATTGGCGCGGCGCTGTTCGTGCTCTCCGACGCCGTGCTGGCGCTGGACCGTTTCCGCGGCCCGTTTCCTGCAGCAAAGCTTGCAGTGCTGGGAACCTATTACCCGGCGCAAATTCTAATCGCGCTCTCCGTCTTCGCCTGACAGATATCGGATAGGCCCGAGCATAGGATGCGGCATTGTAAGCAAATACCGCCCGCCCCGATACGGGCGGCAGGCGGTATGTGTTAGGTATAAGTCTGGCGAGCAGAGTTATTGCGACTTCGCACAGCGAAAACCGATATCGTCATCTGCTTCGTCCGGGAAGTACCAACTTCGATTTGTGAGCGTCAACAAACCCGCGCTGCTATACCAGGAGCCGCCGCGCAGCACACGTCCATATCCCGTTTCGGGACCGAGCGGATCCGTGGCCGGCGAACTGGCATAGTAGTCTTGATCGTACCAATCGCCAACCCACTCCCACACGTTGCCGCTCATATCCAACAGACCATAAGGGCTGACGCCGTCCGGCGTTCCTCCGGTCTGATCCGTGTCGCCAATACATCCATCGAAGTTGGCTAGTTGGCAATTTGGATCGGCATCTCCCCAGGGATAGATGCGTGTGTCTGCGCTGCCGCGTGCCGCCTTTTCCCACTCCGCTTCAGTGGGCAGGCGCTTGCCATCCCATAAACAGAATTCGTCGGCCTGCTCCCATGTCACGTTAATAACCGGATAATCGTCGAACTGAGCGTCGCCATAGTACGAAGGCCGCGTAGCGGAAGAAGCGGGATTGGGCGGCGTGCAAGCGGTTGCATCTACGCACGCCTTGTAGCGTTTGTTGGTTACCTCATGCGTATCGATTGAATAAGCGCTCAAATACACGGTGTGAAGCGGACGTTGATCATCGCCGCAGTAGGGATCATTAGCGGTATCACACCCCATTTGGAAATTGCCTGCGCTAATGTTTACCATGTCAGGAGGCTGTGTAGTAGCAGATGGGGTTGGGGCCGGCGTCGTTGCAGTTGGGACAGGAGTCGTAGCCGTTGGCACAGGCGTCGTGGCGATCGGGGATGGAGTCGTCGAGCTGTCTGGCGTAGGCCTTGCGGTTCCGCTTCCGACGCCGGAAATAAGCGGCAGAAACACCGGCGTCTCAAGAGCATCACCCGCCGCATCCGCCGAATCCACCGATGCGCCACCCCATACGAGAATGGCGATAACAAGAAAAAACGCGGTCACTCTAGGTGATCGCAATCGCGAATCCATGTCTTGTATTCTCCTTGCGATGTCGAGGTGTCGCTCGTGCGTGTATAGAGTAAACCGTCACCAATACGGGTGGGGCTGAAGCGAGTTCTTAAACAACGTCGATGGTAAACGGCCGCTAGCAATTGCGCCGTTCTAAAACCTGGTACCGTCCGGTTAGTCTTGCGTATGCCGCCCATCGCGCTCTGCGCCACGACGAAAGCCCACTTCACTATCTACATTCGTATGGCAAATAATATCGGTCATCTGTAGACTGGATGACGCAAATTATAGCATTTACATTTGCCAATCCGAAAGAGACGAATCGCCCTCCGATCTTGATTATGGCAAAGACCCTTACGGCCGCCTGGAGATGGAAGTTCAACGATGGTGTTGACAGGCAGTTGACAAGAAAGACAAGGTTGCACATTGGTATAATGCTTGTAAGTCGGTTGCTGCTTGAGAAACAATCAGAGGACGCAGCCGTTTCCCGACAGGAGATCGTTCTGACTCGTGAGTGGCATTTTTGCCCTGTTTGCCCGCGATGGTTGCGCGATTGACGCAGATACAGTCGACAAGATATTGAACGCCTGCCCAGCACGGTCTGTTCATGGCCAGGACCTGTACGCAGATCATTCGATTGCGCTCGGTCACCAACACTTTTGGGTGACGCCGGAGGAGCAAGGTGAACGCCAGCCGTTGACGGACAAAGCTTGCCGGCTTGCAGTCAGCGCGGACGCCCGTATCGACAACCGCGCCGAATTGGCCGAAGCGCTCGCAATCAACGCACAGCAGGCCAAGTCACTAACCGATGCCGAATACATCCTGGCTGCCTATCGGAAGTGGGGCGTTGATTGCCCGCTTCATATCGAAGGCGACTTCGTCTTCGCAATCTGGGATGGAGGTCAGCATCGCCTCTTCTTGGCACGCGATCGGCTTGGAACGCGCGGGCTCTTCTACTACGCCAGCGGTCGCACGTTTTTAGCGGCCTCGGAAATGAGCCAGATACTAGCTCTGAGCGAGGTCCAGCCGGAGATCAATGAGTACAAGATTGCTGAGTATCTGACGTCAATCTGGGACGATCATAAGGGGTCGTTTCTCAGAAACATCTGCTACCTGCCGCCGGCGCATTGCATGATCGTTTCGGCTGACTCCCTTCGCTGTTGGGAATACTGGCAGATCGACCCGGAGCGCCAAATCCGCTATCGTACAGATGGCGACTATGCCGAGCACTGGCTTGAGCTTTTCGAGCAATCGGTGCGCGCTAGGCTGCGCACAGTTGGCCCAGTCGGTCTTTCGCTTAGCGGCGGGTTGGACTCAACGTCAATTGCAGCCGTCGCCGCGCCGCTGCTAGCAGACGGTACGGGTCCGGGTGGGAGACTCAAGACCTTCTCCTATGTGTTCGATGAGTATCCGGAAAGCGATGAACGGCGCTTCATCCTTCCGGTCGTCGAGAAATACAACTTGGACAGCGCTTTCATTCCGGGTGATGACAAGTGGACCTTTCGCCACATGCACAAATGGCCCGTCGAGCAGGACTTCGTGTTCTCGGACGGCTATCATTGGTTGGCCCGTTCCATCATGGACGCAGCCGGTGCAAGCGGGGTCCGTGTCCTATTGAGCGGCGTCTACGGCGATCATCTCTACGAGGGTAGCCATCTGTGGGCCGCGGCTATGCTACGCGATGGTCGGCTGGGGGAGTTGGCAAAAGCGATGCGTGGGGCGCCTTCTCATCGTGAACAGCACAGAACGCTGATAACCCATGGCATCCGCCCGCTGACGCCGGCCTGGGCGAAACACCTCTACCGACGCCTAGCGCCCGTTCCCACCGCCGATCTGTCCGACTGGCTGGATCAGGGTTTTATCGAGCGCACCAACATACAAGAGAGAATACAGCCGCCCGACAAGCGAAGCCGCTTTACACACCCAGGGCAATGGGTCAAGGCCCAGAACCTACTCTCTCCTAGCATATCCCAAGGCTCCTGTTCGACGCGACGCTTCTATCATGCCAGGGGAATGGAGTTGGCGCTACCGTTTAGGGAGCGCAGGCTCATCGAGTTTGCCCTGGCTATACCGGTAGATCAGTTGGGAAGACCGGGGCGCACACGGTACATCATGCGCAATGCCATGGCCGGACGGCTGCCCGAAGCTGTACTGGAACGACAAGACAAAACCTCGTTCTACCCGTTGTTTGAAAAAGGGGTTGTTTATCAAGAACACGCCACGACCGCGGCGCTTACGCGAAATTCGGAGATCGTCAAACGCAGAATCGTCAGAAGCGATTGGCTGAGCGAGGAGCGAAAAAAACTCCGCCAAGGGGGCAAGATCACCATTCAATTCTGGCTGGCGTTAAGCCTGGAACTATGGTTACGCAAACACAGTCCTGTTTCCGGCAAGGCATATGTATGATATGCTTGTAGACGGATGCTGGCAATACACACCTGTTAGAGGGGATGGCAGCTATGGAAAAAACGCACGAGCAATCGTCAACTGAAGTCCTGATCAACGACGACGCACAGGGATCAGACAAAGTGACCCCAAAGCTGCCGTACAAAGCTCCGGTCCTGGCAGCACTGGGTGACGTGCGCGATATGACTATGGGAAATACTCCTGGATTGGGTGAAAGCGGTACGGACGGCACTATATGGTGGGATGGTGGGATGGGATGACTTAAACCTAGACCGAACCGGCGACATATCCCTTTTTACATTTTGGTACATTTTGGCGCAGTTGAACATTGCATGAGTCGAGTCTGGGTTGATCTGAGCGATCTCGCCTCAAGGGATTCTGTCTACACGGCATCCTACCGCGTTGCCGGCGAGGAGATATGGGCAACAACGGCGATCGCCGAGCTTAGCTCGTTTTCAGTAACACAAAAAGACGAGAATATGCGTGCGCTATCTATTAGACGAGCGCACGTAGAACCAGGCCCCGCAGCGAACTACACTTTTCGCGGCAGGGCCTGGTTGGTTAGAAGCCATCGTCAAATCGAATGCCGAAAGGAGGACACGGGTTTCTACATCCAAATAGCCGGGATTGGCGTCTTTATGGCCGATATCGAAATCGGTTCGATTCAGTTTTGGCCGGCCCAACAGAAGCCAAATCCGTCCGAAGTGGTGGAAGCGCTGCTTGGGCCGCCATTGATTTTAATGCTGGCTGCGCGCGGGGTCCACTGCCTACACGCCAGCGCCGTGATCTACAATGGTCGCGTGCTAGCCTTCGTCGGTGCATCCGGTCGCGGAAAATCGACGCTTGCCCGCAGCCTCTCGGCTCGGCCCGGTACGCCGTTTCGTCTCGCAGCGGATGACACGCTCCCTTTCCGTATTCGAGCAGCGCGTGTCGATGCCTTGCCGCACTACCCGCAGCTGAAATACCCGCCGCAGCGTCAACCTGCACAAGGCGCGCCCGAATCGCTCCCTCTTGCAGCAGTCTACGTCCTTCACGACGGGGAAGAAACGGAGCATGCCTCTGTCGCGTCCTTGGCGCCGAGCGCAGCAGCCATAGAAATCGTGCGCAACACGGTTGCAAGCAAACTCTTCGATCAGACCCTCATGCGCGATCATCTTCTGGCCGCTACAAATATGGCCGGGCATACGCCTATTCGACTCCTCAACTATCCGCATACAAACGCCTCGCTGGACAAGGCCTACAAAGCGCTATTGCGGGATGTAGACGGCCTAGCGTAGCTGTCGCTGCGTTCCTGTTCGCCCCAATCTGTCTCCCCCCACCCATCTCCGATCGTCTACCAATACGCGAACAACTCAATCGAATCACAGTTGCCGCCGGTCGTCATTTGACGTATAGCGAAGCCGAATAGACGCGTCGTATGACGTAAGCCATTCGCACTCCAGCTTATCTAATTGAACAATACCAAGAACGGATGCCGGCTGGGATTGCGCAGCCGGCTCGCTGTGCAACACCTGTATGAACCGGGAATCGTTGACAGTAACCTGACAGTCAACGCCCCGAAATATGGTGCTATGCTTTAAGCGGTAGTCGGCACACGAGCGATTATTGTGGCTACTGAAAAAGCCGCCGCAGCCCGTTGATCGGGCTGAATCAAAACAAGTCACGAAAAAAAAGCATAGTACAGGCCATTGCCGTCTTAACAACCAGACCGCGACAGATACTACGCAGCAGATGATGGAGGAAACCACGGTGTCAAAGTTGAAGCAGCTACACAGAAGAATCTTAGCGTCCAAATTATCGATTCTGGCGCTGGTCGCTCTTAGCGCACTCACAGGCTTCAGTATAGTTCTCGCGGTCACCGTTACCGTCGACCTAATCGATGGC
>CAZYSJ010000007.1:59077-69354 GCA_964649875.1 uncultured Caldilineaceae bacterium | reverse complement strand
ATGACGCGGCGCGCGGTGATGCGTCTGCTGGCGGCGGCGGGCGCGCTGGCATTTACGGATGTGTTGGCGGCCTGTGCGCCGTCTGCAGCGCCGGCTGAGGAAGGCGCGGCTGCGCCAGAGGAAGCGCCTGCCGCTGCGGGAGGCGGCGAACTGGTCTGCGGTTGGGCGGGCACAAACGAGATCGTGACGCTCGACCCGGCGCAGATCAACCAGGTGTTGCAGTTCCAAATCGCGTCGAACGTGTTGAGCGGCCTCACGCATATTAACGCCGACCTAACGGCGGAAGGCGACTTGGCGACGGATTGGTCGGTGTCGGACGATGGCCTGGAGTGGACCTTTACGCTGCGTCAGGGCGTCACGTTCCACAACGGCGACCCGTTTACCGCCGACGATGTAGTCTATACCTACGAGCGTTCGAGCAACCCCGAACTGTCGATTCATTCGGGCGTGCTGGCCAACGTCGCCGGCGTGGAGAAGGTCGACGACTACACGGTCAAGTTTGTGTTGAGCAAGCCGCAGGCATCGTTCCTAGTCAAGACGCTGGAGCGGTCGAGCGGGCGCGCCATGACCATCGTCAACAAGCGCGCCATCGAGGAAGAGGGGCCGGAGAAATATGGCCTGTTCCCCATCGGCACCGGCCCGTTCAAGGTGACCGAGAACCTGGTGGGTCAGAGCCTAGTGATCGAGAAGTTCGAGGATTACTACGACCCCGAACGGCCGAAGTTGGACAAGATCACCTTTATTCCCATCCCCGAACCGGAACCGCTGGCCGCGGCGATCGAGGCGGGCGATATCCAGTTGATCGGCGGCAACCCGCCGGCGGCGGAATTGATTGACCGCTTCCTCGCCAACCCGGACCTAGTCGTGTCGGAAATTCCGGGGCCCGGCTTCCAGAGCATGTGGTTCAACCCGCATCGCGAGCCGTTGAAGGTTGAGGACTTCAACAAGCCGCTGGAAGAACTCAAGCAGGAGAGCGGGTTCATGGTTCGCCTGGCGATCGCCAAGGCATTGGACCGCGAGGACTACATCAATCGGGCCGCCTTCGGGCGCGGCTTCCCGGCGTTCGGTTCCATCAACCCGGCTATGGCCTACTTCTTCGATACGGAGATCAACGAGACCAGCGAGCAGACCTACGACCCGGAGGCGGCGCAGCAATTGCTGGCAGACGCCGGCTTCCCCGGCGGCGAAGGCTTCCCCACGCTCAAGCTGTTGATCACGCCCGCCGGCAAGCGCGAGGGCGAGATCATCGCCGACATCCTTAAGAAGAACCTCGGCATTACCATCGAGTTGGACATCAAGGACTTCCCGGTGTTGGTCGAGATGTATGACGCAATCGATTTCGACCTGCTGCGCATCGGCAGCGGCGGCGACTACGATCCGGACGACGGCCTGGTGGACTATTTCCTGTCGACGGGCAAGTTCAACGGGCCGAAGCGCGATCCGGCGCTGCCATACGGCATCTTCTCGGAAGCGGAGGTCGACGCGCTGATCGAGGAGCAACGCAGCGAGACCGATCTTGAGAAGCGGCGCGAATTGGTGCGCAAGGCGAACAAGCTCATCTCCGACAAGGTTGCTTCTCTCTTCCTCAACCATCCCGTCGACACCGTGATCTGGCGCAAAGAAGTGACCTATCCGGACGTCAGCCGCATCGCCGGGCTTGTTGACCTGGATCGCGCCGTCATCTCTGCCTGATACATGTTCCGCTCTGACAGCGACATGGCCGGTGGTCTGTGGCCGGCCATGTCGCTGTTCACTGGAGAACGATAACCGAATTACGCCATGACACAGTTTCTGATCCGTCGCATTCTCGTATCGATTGTGGTGGTTTGGGCCGTGGCCACGCTCGTCTTCTTTCTGCTGCGCATGGTGCCGGGAGACCCCATCGGCGCGATGTTGTCGGATGTGGACCCGGCGGCGGCGGAGGTTCTGCGCGCCAAGCTTGGGCTGGATCAGCCGGCGTATGTGCAGTATTTCCGCTGGATGCTGAACACGCTGCGCGGGGACCTGGGCAACTCCATCTACGGCAACAATCAGCCGGTGAACCAGATCATCGCTGAGGCGCTGCCGCGCACGCTTTCGCTTAGCTTCTTTGCCATGATCATCGCCCTGGTCATCTCGTTCACCGCGGGCATTGTATCGGCGATGAGGAAGGGCACATGGCTGGACCACATCGTCACGTTTGTCGCCATCTTGGGCTTGAGCATGCCCAATTTTTGGCTTGGCATCATGCTGATCATCATCTTCGCCGTCAATTTGCACTGGCTGCCGGCTATCGGCTATTCGCCAATGTCCGATGGTTTTTGGCCCTGGTTTTCGCATCTGATCCTGCCCGCAATCGCCGTCGGCGCGCCCTTTGCCGCCATCATCGCACGCATGATCCGCTCGGCCATGCTGGAGGTGAGCCGCGAGGACTACATCCGCACGGCGCGCTCGAAGGGTCTTTCGTCGCGTTCGGTCATCTTCACGCATACGCTGCGCAATGCACTCATCCCCGTGATCACGGTGATGGGCATCGCCTTTGCGCTGCTCATGACCGGCGCCGTGGTGGTGGAGAACGTATTCGCCATCAAGGGGCTGGGGCGGGTGATGATCCAAAGCATCCTCAACCGCGATTACCCGGTTGTTCAGGGCGCGATTTTGATCGTATCCCTGGTTTTCGTCGCTACGAATCTGCTGGTCGATGTGCTGTATACGGTCGTCGACCCGCGCATCCGCTATTAGGAGCTTTTGTTGAGCGATATGGCAGAAACCGCAGCGGAATTGGGACAGCTTGACAGAGGCTATGAGCCGGCGCGGCCGCGTTCGCGTTGGCTGTGGGTGCGCGCTTTTTGGCAACGTAAACCGGCCGTGCTGGCGCTGATCATCCTGCTGGTGATCCTAATCGCCGCCCTCTTCGCGCCGCAGATCGCGCCGTACGATCCCAACGCGCAGGACTATGAATTTCTGACGGCGCCCAGCCGCCAGCACCTGCTTGGCACCGATGACCTGGGGCGCGATCTGTTCAGCCGCATCGTCTATGGGGCGCGCATCTCGCTGTTTGTGGGCGTGAGCACCGTCGTTTTGGCGATGATCATCGGCGTGGTGTTGGGGCTGTTGGCGGGCTATTACGGCGGGTGGATCGACACGATCATCACCGCATACGTCGACTTGCAATGGGCTTTCCCCAACTTCATCATCGCCGTCTATCTGGTGGCGGTCTTCGGGACGGGGTTGACCAACGTGATCATCGCCGTCATGCTGGCGTATATCGACGACTTCTCGCGCGTCGTGCGGGGCATGGTCTTCTCGATCCGCGAGCAGCAATTCGTGCTGGCGTCACGCGCGGCGGGGGCGGGCGACGCGCGCATCATCTTGCGTCACATTCTGCCCAACTCGTTGGCCCCCATCATCGTGCAGGCCACGGTAGGCGTCTCGTCGGCCATTCTGGCTGAGGCGACGCTGTCGTTTTTGGGCTTGGGCGTGAAGCCGTCTACGCCCACGTGGGGGCTGATCCTGAGCGACGCGCGCACTTTCTTTTCGCGCGGCTGGTGGCTAGCGCTTTTCCCCGGCATGGCGATCACCGTGACGGTGCTAAGCATCAACTTCCTGGGCGACGCGCTGCGCGACATCTTCGACGTGCGCGAGTATGATTGATGCCTGACTAGTCCAGCATTTCGATGGAGTAGTCGATCAACTGCGCATCCATGCGCCAGCTCTCGACGCGGTTGGCGACGAGTTGAAGCTGGCGATGGGCCAGCGCGTGGTTGGCGCTGACGCACGCAACCTCCAGCACGGCCCGCGACAACTGGTTCTGGGCGTCCGCCTCGCACACCGAGACGTTGAAGTCGCGGCGCAGGCGCGCGGTCAGCGGTTTGAGGATGCCGCGTTTGCCCTTCAGGCTGTCGTTGAGGGGCAAGTAGAGTTCGAGGGTGAGTAAGCCGACGGCCATAGGCGACTTGGTTCGAGCAGTTTAAAGACGGTTCGTCCATTCCGGGTTGGCGAACAACTCGCGGATCAACTCGGCGGCGCGGCGCACCTCGGCGGGCGTGAACTGGCCCGCGTCCAGCGTGAGGTTGAGCGTAGCGGCGAAGCCCTCGCGCAGCGCATGGGCGACGGTCGCGAATTGCGCCTGGGGGGCCTCCGGCGTCACGCCCAGCGCTTCCGCCAGGGTGACGGCGCGCGCCGCCAACTCATCCCGCAAGGCCGCGCGCTCGCCGTCCGGCAAGGCCAAGACGTCCACGAGGCGGCCCAGATCGCCGGTGAGCGGCAGGCTGCCATGTTGCAGCACGTAGCCGGCGCGGCGACTTTGGGCGCTGCCGAGCAATTTTCTCCCGGAAGCCGTGATTTCGTAGGCGCTGGGGACCTCGAAGCAGGCAGCGGAGACATCGGGGCCGGCGCGTACGCTGCCCGGCGCTTTATCCGCGGCGAGGCCCAGGCTGTGCAACCCGGCGAGCAGGGCGTTGCTGAGGCGCAGATAGGCGTCCATGATGCTGCCTTCGACGCGCGGTTCGTCTGCCGAGGCGGCTACAGAGTAGGTCAACTCGTCGGTATGCAGGATGGCGCGGCCGCCGGTGGGCCGACGCACGACATCGTAGCCGCGAGCTTGCGCGGCGTCGAGGTCCACCTCGGCGAGCGGTTGATGGCGGCCCAGGCTGACGGCGGGCGGCTCCCAGCGGTAGAAGCGCAGGGTGGGCGGGCTGGCTCCGGCGGCGCACGCCTCGGCGACGGCTTGGTCGAGGGCCATGTTCGCCGCGCCGGAGCGCGGTTCTTGGTCGATGATCAGACGCCAATGGGCAAGTTGATAGGCGGTCATGTCATGTTGCGCGGGGACGCGCTTACTCCTCGGTGAAGGGCAGGGCGACGGTGCGACAGGCGACGCCGCCGGCCGTGACTGCGCTGCCCGGCTGATTGTCAGGCCGTTTGATGACGGCTAGAGCGATGGACGATTGCAGGCTTGGGCTGTAGGCGGCGCTGGTGACTGCGCCGGCGTTGCGCCCTTCCACGGTGACGGGCGCGCCCGGCTGGATGTCATGCTCTCCGAGCAGGCCGACCAGCGTCTTGGTCACTTTGTCGTAGGTAAGCTGGCGGGCGATGATCTCCTGGCCGGTGTAGCAGCCCTTGTTATCGCTGCAGGTCCATGCCAGTCCCGCCTCCAGCGGGTTGTACTCCTCGGTCAGTTCGTGGCCGGGAGCGGGGCGGCCCAGTTCGACGCGGCGCGCCGTATAGGCGAGGTCGTCCGCCAGGATATGCGCGCCGTAACGCAGCATCTCCTCTTGCAGGGCATGCGCCTGCGCCGCGGGCGCGGCCAGCTCGAAGCCGGTTATGTCGTACTCGTGCTGGCGCACGAGGAATAGGCCGTCGCGTTCCTGCCAGGCGTCGCCGGTCATTTCGTCTGCGGGCCAGCCGGCTTTGCGCAGCAGTTCCGCCGCCTGCGGCCCCATGATGCGCCAGCGAACGTATTCCAGGTCCGTCACCTTCACCTTGTCCATGAAGAAGATCTGGCCGCGCAGGTGGCGGGCCAGCGCGGCGGCTTGGCCGCGGGCGGGCAAGAGCAGGATGTCTTGCTCGCGACAGAGGATTGTGAATACGAACAGGATGCGCGCCGTGGGGCTGGTCAGCACGGTGACAGCGGACTGGCCCGGCTGCAGCGCCTTGATGTTGTTGGTGGTCAGGCGATGCAGGAAATCGGCGCGGTCTGCGTCGCCAATGGCGAGCACCGAGGCGTCCGCACGCGGTTGGACGGCGACGCCCTGTCTCAGGGCGGCATAGCCTGCGTCAGTGGGCGATAGTTGTGTAGAAATCTGTGTAGACATCGGTCTTGGTCTCCTTACCGATAGTCTACCACAGCCGCGGCTTGCGGGGATGTGAGATACCGCGCAATGAAGGCGAGGATGCGATAGTACATCTCTGCGCCGGCATCGGTCAGGTCTGCGCCGATCTGCAAATAGTGGCTGACGTCTTCGTAATAGAAGACCTCGACGGGCACGTCCGCGTCGATCAAGGCGCGTTCCAGACGGAAGGCTTGGTCGATGGGCGTGATGCGGTCGGCGGCGGTGTGGATCACCATCGTAGGCGGCAGTTCCGCTGCGGCGTAGACCGGCGAGTAGCGCAGGAAGGGCAGGGGGTAGAGGTTGGGCAAGCCCAGGGCGGGGATGGCGAGCGAATATTGCGGCGGAACCTCCAACCTGCCGGAGTAGAAGCCGGCTGTGGCGCTGAAGGCGTCGCTGATGCCGCCCAGGGTGATCCAGGCGGCGACGCGTTGGCGTTCGTCGCGCAGGAAGCGGTGCAGGATGGGGCTGCTGAAACTGCCGCCCAATGCGACCGCCGGGCCGGGAGCAATGCGCGGATTGAGGTCCCCGTTCTGCGCCAGGGCGAAGGCGATGCGGCTGTCTTGGGCGTGCGCGTCGATGTCCATGCCGCGCGCCGTGATCGGGGAGACGGCGACGACTGCGTAGCCCTCGGCGGCGAAGGCGATGCTGACCGGCTCCCAGCCGTCGCTGTGCGAGGGGTAGACGAGGAAGAGCATGGACAGGCGCTCGTTGGGCGGCCCGTCGAGGGGCAGGTAGAGGCGCAGCGTGTCGACTGTAGCGCCGGCATAGATGAAAGCGAAGCGCTCGACCTGCGCCGCGGCTCCGGCGGGAAAGGGCGCGGAGACGGTGTCGACGCCGGTGCGCGTCAGCTTTACCTGCTCGGCAAGGGGCGCGGGCAAGGGCTGCGGGATGTGCGGTTCAAGCTCGATGGGTGGCGCCTGCGCGGTGCGGCCTGCTTCTATCGTGACCAGTCGCGGGATGCCGAGCAGGTCGCGCGGGACGGCCTCTGTATAGCCGGGCGCGATGGCCGCGGGCGTGTATTGCCCCGGGGGAATGCCGTCGATGCGGTAACGGCCGTCCGGCCCGGTCTGGGCGGCGTGGGGCGTGCCATAGCGTCCGGCGACGACGACGGATGCGCCGGGAATCGGCTGGTCGCCATGCAGCACGATGCCGGCGAGCGCGCCCGCCGGTCCGCCGGGGGGCGGGTCTGCCGAAAGCGTCCCCAGTCGCTGGGCGAGCAGATAGGCAAGCACATTCTGTTCGGCGGAAGGCGTGCAGCCGGCGACGGCGAGCAGCGCCGCCACAAGCAGGAGACGCAACCGTCGCGTGCGCAGAATATGCAGAGGCATGACCGCTTGCGCCGCCTGCGCAGATCGGAGACGCGCCCATAGACTCATTGGCGATAGTCCCCTGTATTTACGCAAACCACCGTCTTGCCCCTTCGCGGCCGGCATTTGATCCGGCGCTAGTTACCGTGCAGGATGCGCTCGATCTCGGCGCGGTCGAGGAAATGGCCGACGAGCGGCTGCGAGCCGTCGTCCTGGCCCTGCTGCCACGTCGCCAGCCAGCCTTCGTCCGTCTGAAGCACGTCGACATACCGGCTGCAGCCGGTTCCCCAGGGCGAGACGAAGAGCGGGCGCAACTCGGAGAGGCGCTGCAGCGCGGGGAAGTCGCCGTCCAGGCCAAAGAGGGCGCCGCCGATTTCCTCGCAGCTATAGCCGCGCGGGCGGCGCACCGCGGCGGCGCTCTCCTCGTGCGGACGCAGGCATTCGGCCCCGTCGTAGAAGTAGATGGCGGCGGGCGGCTGGTCTTGGAAGAGGCCAATCGGCGGGATCGGCAGGCGCGCGGTGATGCGCGTGGCGGCTACGTCCCACGCTGGGCCGCGAGGAACCATCTCCCAAGTGCGGACGGCGAAGCCGGCTTGGTCTGGGCTGCGCACAGCCAGCCCGCTGTTGGAGGAGGACCAGGCGAAAGGGTGCGAGCAGAAGATGAGCGCCGTGGCGCCGTCGCTCCAGTCGAACACGACCGGGTCTTTGACGTGCAGATAGCCGGGCTGCACATCGTTGACGAGGACGGGCGTCAGGGCCGGGCCGGCGAGCGCGTCCGGGCTGGGGCCGGTGAGCATGTCGATGGACCAGACGCCCGTGCCCGGCTTTTGGAACTCCTCTAGCGGGGACGGGTAGGCCCGTTCCTTCTCGGACGAGATAAACAACTCCCAGCCGCCGTTCGCGGTGCGGTGCAGGGCTGCGCCCTCATAGGAGACGATCTTGCCGTAGGGCGAAGCGAGATCGCTCTTGGACCAGCTTTGCACCTTTTTGAAAGAGCCGCCGCGGTCGTCGGAGCGGAAGAGGGCGACCTCTAGGCCGCGCGTGCCGGCGGCGAGACCGGTGCGCGAGTCGCCGTAGTTGCGGTAGCGTCCGCAGAGCCAGATGACGCCTTGCTCGTCTTGGACGAGGTTGCCGCCGCCAAACCAGAAGCCCGGCTGCGGCGCGTTGGGCGGAACGAGGACGCGGGCGGCTTCCTGGTCGATCAGGCGGTCGAGAAGACGAATCAGCGCGTGTCTGCGGGCGGAGTTGAGTTGCTGCATGGGAAACGTCCTTTTTGGGGCGTGGGCGGTAGCGGTTCTGGGCGGATTATAGCACGCGGCGGCAGCCATGCGGTAACCGTGGCGTCGCAGCCGCGCAGGAGTTTGGCGCGGCGTCACTCTCAGGGCTATACTGTCGGTTTGGGCTACTTGTGCGGTAACGAAAGCGCCGCACCCCGTGAGGCTGGGTGAGCCTGGACAGAAGCGAGGGTTAGCATGACATCTGGCTATTACCGCTATCCGACCATCCATGAAGACACGGTTGTTTTTGTGTCGGAGGATGATCTGTGGACTGTGCCCGCGGCGGGCGGCGTGGCGCGCCGGCTGACGAGCAACTTGGGCGAGGTCACGTATCCCATGCTCTCGCCGGACGGGGCGCTGCTGGCGTTTGTCGGCCGCGAGGAGGGCGGCCCGGAAGTGTACGTCATGCCGGCGGGAGGCGGCAGCGGGCGCCGCCTGACCTATTTGAACAGCAACTGCCGGGTGGCAGGCTGGACGCAGGACGGCCGCTCGATCCTATTTGCCAGCAATTACGGCCAGGTCTCGTCGAGTGAGATGGGGCTGTTCCGCGTGGAGGCGGATGCGACCAATGGCGCAGTAACGCAACTGCCCATCGGCCCGGCGCGCGCTATCGCCTTCGGGCCGGACGGGGCGGTGGTCATCGGGCGCAACATTGGCGACCCGGCGCGCTGGAAGCGGTACCGCGGCGGCACGACGGGCCAACTATGGATCGACCTCAACGGCGGCGGCGAGTTCGAGCGTTTTCTGCCTGACCTGCAGGGCAACATCGCCGCGCCCATGTGGCTGATGGGCGCGTTCGGTTCGCGCGTCTTTTTCATCAGCGACCATGAGGGCATCGGCAATCTGTATAGCTGCCTGCCCGATGGGACGGATTTGCAGCGGCACAGCGACCACGAGGACTATTACGCCCGCAACCCAAGCAGCGACGGCAAGCGCATCGTCTACCATGCCGGGGCGGATATCTATGTTTTTGACCCGCAGACGGACCTGGTGACGCGTGTCGAGGCGGCGTATCGCAGCCCGCGCGTGCAGCGCAACCGCCGCTTTGTGGACACGGGGCGCTATATGGACGGCTTCGATCTGCATCCTAGCGGCCGCGCCCTTGTCATGACGACGCGGGGCAAGACCTTCGCCTTCTACAACCATGAGGGCCCCGTTCTCCAATACGGCAAGCGGGACGGCGTGCGCTACCGGCATGCGACATGGCTATACGACGGCCGGCGTTTGGCCGTGATCACGGATGAGCCGGGAGAAGAGACCCTAGAGATTTACGGGCCGGAGCCGATGCAGGCGCCGCGTCGCCTGGACGATCTCGACTTGGGGCGCGTGGCGGAGATGAAGGCCTCGCCGGTTGCCAACCGGGTGGCGCTTACCAATCACCGCTACGAGCTGATCGCCGTCGACTTGGACAGCGGCCAACTGACCGTCGTCGACCGCAGCCCGTTCCGCAGCATCGGCGGCTTCGACTGGTCGCCGGATGGCCGCTGGCTGGCCTACAGCTTCAGCGGCACGCTCAACACCAGCGAGATACGCCTGTACCGGCTGCCGGATGCCGCGGCGAATTCGGACAACGCTGCTGTGGATGGGCCGGACGCGCCGGATCAAGCGCCTGTCGAAGGCAAGCCCTTCGCCGTAACCGCGCCGGTGCTGCATGATGTCAGCCCGTCTTTTGACCCCGACGGCAAATACCTCTATTTCCTGAGCTTCCGCGAGTTCAACCCCGTGTATGACGGGCTGCATTTTGACCTGGGCTTTCCGTGGGGGATGCGGCCGTATTTGATCACGCTGCAAGATGATCTGCCCAATCCCTTCATTCCGCGGCCCGACTTCGAGGACGAGGATCGCAAGGACGGGGACGACGAGCATGGCGGCGGCCGCGGCGG
>CAZYSJ010000007.1:39089-58977 GCA_964649875.1 uncultured Caldilineaceae bacterium | reverse complement strand
TCGAGGACGAGGATCGCAAGGACGGGGACGACGAGCATGGCGGCGGCCGCGGCGGTGAGGATGACGAAGAGGGCGAGTGCGAAGACGAGTATGACGGCGAATATGACGACGGCGAGGACGGCGACCTGGACGACGGGCTCGACGATGGCGGCGATCTGCGCCGCGCCGCGCGGTCGCGCGATGCCGAGGCGTTAGTTCCGCCGGCGGGTGTAGACGGCCGTAAGGGGAAAGAGGTGGCGCGCACGGCCAAGCGCGACGACGACAAGAATGACGAGACGCCGCCGCCGCTGCGCATCGATCTGGAAGGTATCGAGCGGCGCGTCGTCGCCTTCCCCGTGCCCGACGCCCGTTACGGTCAGGTGATGGGCATTCCCGACAAGGCGCTGTTCACGGTATTTCCGCTGGAAGGGACGCTGGACAGCGAGCAGGCCTGGGATAACGATGAGCCGGAAGCGGGCGAGTTGCGCGTCTATGACTTTAAGGAGTACAAGGCGGAGACGCTGCTGGAGAACATCAACGAGTTCGGTCTGTCTGCCAACGGCAAGAAACTGATCTACCGGTCGGGCAACCAATTGCGCGTGATCGACGCCGGGGCAAAGCCGCCTAGCGGCGGCGCGCCGCGCAAGAGCGGTTGGATCAACTTGCAGCGCGTGAAGGTGTCGGTCGATCCGCAGTCCGAATGGGAGCAGATGTTCCGCGAGGCGTGGCGTTTGCAGCGCGATCATTTCTGGACCGAGGACATGTCGCAGGTGGATTGGCAGACGGTCTACAGCCGTTACTTCGCGCTGATCGAGCGCGTGAGCACGCGCAGCGAGTTCAGCGACCTGATGTGGGAGATGCAGGGCGAGTTGGGCACAAGCCATGCCTACGAGTTCGGCGGGGATTACCGGCCGCGGCCCTACTATGGGCAGGGTTTTTTGGGGGCCGAACTGACCTGGGACGCACAGGCGGGCGGCTATCGCATCGGCCAATTGTTGCAGGGCGACCCGTGGGACGAAAGGAGCGCCTCGCCGCTGGCCGGGCCGGGGATTGACGTCGAGCCCGGCGATGTGGTGTTGGCGATCAACGGGCAGCGGCTGGATGAAAACACGAGCCCGGCGCAACTGCTGGTCAACCAGGCGGGCAACGAGGTGCTGTTGACGTTGCTGCCGCGCGCCGAGCCGGAGGCGTCTGCCGCCGGGGCGAATGATGGCGACGCGCCGGCGGACAAAGCCGCGCCCGGGCCAATCGAGTTGGCCGGGGGCGCGGACGGGGACGCGGAGGGGGACGGGGACGGAGACAGGGACGGAGACGAGCAACTGCACTCGGTGACGGTGCGCGCGGTGCATTCGGAGGCGGCGGCCTGCTACCGGCGCTGGGTGGAGGAGAACCGGCGCAAGGTGCACGTGGCGACCGGCGGGCGCGCCGGTTATGTCCATATCCCCGACATGGGGCCGAAGGGCTACGCCGAGTTCCATCGCGGGTATCTGGCGGAGATTGACCGGGACGCGCTGATCGTCGACGTGCGCTATAACGGGGGCGGCCATGTCAGCCAGTTGATCCTGGAGAAGCTGGCGCGTCGCCGGCTGGGCTATGACCTGTCGCGCTGGGGCGGGCTGATCCCGTATCCGGTCGAGTCTGTTGCCGGGCCGCTGGTGGCGCTGACGAATGAGCATGCCGGCAGCGACGGCGATATCTTCTGTCACAGCTTCAAGCTGATGAAGTTGGGGCCGCTGATCGGCAAGCGCACTTGGGGCGGCGTGATCGGCATTTACCCGCGCAATGCCCTGGTGGACGGCACGATCACGACGCAGCCGGAGTTCAGCTTTTGGTTTGAGGATGTCGGCTGGAATGTGGAGAACTATGGCACGGACCCGGACATCGAGGTGGACATCCGGCCGCAGGACTATGCCGCAGGCGTCGATGCGCAGCTTGAGCGCGCCATCGCCGAGGCGCTGCGGCTGTTGGAAGCGACGCCCGTGAGCCGGCCTCAGTTGGAGCCGCGGCCGAGCCGGGCGATCCCTAAACTGCCGCCGCGCACGCCCGGCGCGTAGCCGTTTGCGGCTTGCGCTAAACAGCCTGCATCTGCGACAAAAGACCGGCTCATCGGCCGGTTTTTTGTTGGGCGAATGTATCGGGTAAATGCGCTATAGGCCTCCCATCCGTTTTGCCCCTCGCTTCGTGAAAATGTCTCGCCGGAAAGTCGAACATCTGCACCTATCCGCAAGCGCTTATGCGCTCTATTGTAGAGGCAGCGTACGAGGGCGTGCGCAAGCTGACGGCAAGGGGCGTTCCCGACGATCCGCCTACGGTTTTTGGACGAGCGTCGTATGGATCGGCGCGGTAGGCAAAGCATAGGAACGGCGGCGGGCGTCCGGGCATTACCGAACGAGAAAGCGTACTACCATGGCGAGTGGCTGTGGATGGCGCTCTGACTGAATCCGGCAGACGGGGATAAGCCGGCACTGATATGAACCGACACTCTCAGCCGCTCCAGTTCGACTTCCACGATTTTAGGTCTCTTCCAGGATATCTCCGTGGCGTTTTCGAGCTGTTGTGTGGCGTAGCGCACTCAATGACACGGAGGCACACTCGATGACCCTGCTAAAGCGCCGGCCCTATGTCTCGTCCTTGCGCGCGGGTTTGCGCGCGGGCGGCCCTGGCCCATTGCACGCGACGATGCCGCCCCGGCGGCGTTCGAAGTGGTTCGGGACGGCATTGGCTGCTTTGATCGTCCTGCTGGGCATGCTAAGCATGGGACGTACAGCCGCGGCGCAGTCGCCGATGGTGTCGCCCCTGCAGGGCGGCGAAGTCTATTTGCCCATGATCAGCGCCAATGCCGTGTCAGCCGCTAACCAGACATGCGAGCTGAACGCGCGGGAGGAGGCGCTGTTCAAGCTTGTCGCTGAAGACCCCGGTCAACAGCGCAGAGAGGTCCGTTGTAACCCGGTGTTGGCGCGGGTAGCGCGTGAGCGGGCCATGGACATGGCGACACGCGGCTACTTTAGTCATGTGAACCCGGACGGGTACGGGCCTAATTACCTCGTGCGGGCGGCGGGGTATAAGCTGCCCGACTGGTATGACAAGTCTGACGGGGCCAACAACATCGAGTCGATCGGCGGCGGCTATACCGATGCGTGGGCCGTGTTTCGGGCTTGGCTCAGCTCGGAGTATCACCACATCCATGTGCTGGGTACGGTGGATTTCTACGCCGAGCAGGAGGAGATCGGGATCGGGTTCTATGCGGACGAGAACAGCCCCTACGGCACCTACTGGGTGTTCATCAGCGCGCCGAAGGAATAGGCGGAATCGCCTAGAGCAGAACCTCGTTGTGTAGGAGCGGCGTCCCTGCCGCTCGTGAACTGCACATAAGTGAACATAAACGGCATGTATGGAGCGGGGCAAGGCGCGCAAGCGGCTTTGCCCCGCATTCTGCGCGCGGGCGCTTCAATTTCCGCTCCGCTCCGATTCCGCCTCCGGCTGGGCTGCGGTAAAATGGGGGTGTTCGATAGCCGCAGCCGGCAGGAGCCGGCAGGTTGGCATGGGAGGGAGCGCTTGAGTCAAGTCGCCAGTTGGGAAGAGTTTCACCAAACTCGTCACCTGCGCCGCAAGCCGCTGGTAGTCGCGCATCGCGGCGCGCCGACTCTGCTGCCGGAGAATACGCTGGCCTCGTTCGCGCGGGCGCTGGAGCAGGGCGCGGACGTTTTGGAGACGGATCTGCGCTTCACCAAAGACGGCGAGATCGTCCTCTTTCACGATGCAAACCTGGAACGCATGACCGAGGGGGCGGGACCGCTGCGCGACCATACGCTGGCGGAGATCAAGCGGCTGCGCACCTGGACGCCGCAGCGGCGCTTGAGCGCGGAGCGAACGCCGGCGTTGGTCGAACTGCTGGAGATGACCCAAGCGCGCACGCCGCTGCTGTTGGAACTCAAGGACCCGCTGTTTGCGGATGAGGAGTACGCCCGCAAACTGGCCGACGTGCTCGTCGCCTATCACGTGGTGGAGCGCTGCGCCCTTGTCTCCTTCAAGCCGGAGTTGGTTCAGTCGGTGAAGCGTCTGCTGCCCGCCATCCCGACCGGACACATCACGTTGAACAACCCGTTTCCGATTGCGGACACGGAGTTGTTGGGGCCGTTTTGGCCGCTGCTCTTTGCGAACCCGTTCTATGTGGCGGCGGCGCACCGCATGGGCGGCATCGTCGCGCCGCTGGATACGACGCCGGAGCGGCGCATGCGCTATTATTTGCAACTCGGTGTAGACGCGGTGCTGGCCGATGACCCAGCGCGCGCTATCGCCGCCATGGGAGGGAAGGCGTGACCGAGCAGCGCGCTGGATTCAGTACGATCATTGGCGCTAGACGCAAGCCCGGCGGCGGTTTGTTCGGATTTGTTGTGACGGTTAGAAGGGATGCCTATGGCGAGCCACAGCCATGAAGCTGCGCTACATCCGGCGTTGCGGGATGACAAGCCCCGCTATGTCAACCGCATGTTCGCCCGCATTGCGGCGCGTTATGACTTGATGAACACGCTGATGACCTTCGGGCAGGATCAGCGCTGGCGGCGCGCCATGCTGGCGGCGAGCAATTTGCCGCCGCGAGGACGGTTGCTGGATGTGGGCGCGGGGACCGGCGAGATCGCACGCACGGCGGCGCAGCTCTATCCCGGCGTCGAGACGGTCGGCGCGGACTTTACGCTGGAGATGATGGCCGCGGCCCAGTCCAAGCGGTTCCGCCGGCCCGTTCCATTTGTGCAGGGCGACACGTTGGCCCTTCCCTTTGCCGACCACAGCTTCGACGCCACGGTGAGCGGCTTTCTGCTGCGCAATGTGGCCGACCGCAAGGCGGCGCTGCGCGAGCAAGCGCGGGTGACCAAGCCCGGCGGGCGCGTTGTCTGTCTGGAGACAGCGCCGCCGCAGAACGTACTGATGGAGCCGCTGTTTCGCCTCTATTTCTTCGGGCTGATACCCTGGATCGGGGGGCTGGTAAGCGGCGACGCAGAGGCATATGCCTACCTGCCGAGCAGTACGGTTGACTTCCCGGCGCCTGCGGCGTTCAAGCACGAGATGGAACTCGCAGGACTGCGCAACGTTAGTTACAGGACGCTCATGTTCGGCGCAGTGGCGATTCATTGGGGCGAGAAGCAAGGAGTCGCAAGTCACAAGTCAGAAGTCATGTCTGACGGATAACTTGTGACGGGCGACGATCTGCGCATGAGCATGAGAGCGATTTGAGCGATATGGACCTTGATCTTCACGGTGAGCGCGCGGCGCTGCGCGGCAACCCTAGCTTTGTATGGCGAGCGGGCCAGGATCGGCGGCTGGGCATGATCGTGCGCTGGGGCATGGCCCACCCGCGCACCCGGCTGTCACGCATCTTGGTGAACGGCTGCGGCGTGGGCATGTACGTGCGCGCGTTGCAACCCTATGCGGAGCAGACCTGCGGCATCGATATCGAGCCGGCGCATTTGATGCGCGCCGCGGTCAATGCGCCGGGTGCGTCGTTGCAGCTTGCTATGTGCGAGGCGCTGCCCTATGCCGACGATACGTTCGACTTGATCCTGAGCCACGAGGTGATCGAGCATGTGAGCGATGACCGGCGGACGGTGCAGGAGATGGCGCGTGCGCTCAAGCCGGGCGGGCGCGCCGTGATCTTCGCCCCGAATCGCTGGTATCCGTTCGAGACGCACGGGCACTATTGGCGCGGCGAATACCGCTTCGGCAATACGCCGCTGATCAACTATCTGCCGGATGCGCTGCGCAACAGGTTGGCCCCGCATGTGCGCACTTACACGGCTGAGGGGCTGCGCCGCCTGTTCTTCGGCTTGCCGGTGCGGGTGGTGCATCACAGCCAGGTTTTCCCCGGTTATGACAACGTGGCGTACCGTTCGCCCCGGTTGGGCAAGGCAGTGCGGGCTGTGACGTATGCATTGGAGCATACGCCGCTGCACGGGCTGGGCATTAGCCACTTGCTCGTGGTGGAGAAAAGCAAGATGTGACGGGTGACTCGTGACGGGTGACTCGTGACGCATTTCGGCGTGCTGCGCGGCGGGCGCAGCCTTTGGCTGGCAAGAGGTGTGGATTCGATGGAGCGATTGGACCGTCATGATCGGGTGATGATTTCGCGGCGCAAACGGCTGCGGGCGAGAGTGAACCGTCCGCGCCCGTGGTTATGGCTCAGCCAGGGCATCATCGCCGCCTTCCTGGTCATGTTCCTGTCGTTTGGCTTGGCGGCGGGCGTGGGCTTGGCCGCGGTGTACGGCATCTACACGTCCTACGCCGAGCAGTTGCCGGATGCGAGCATCATCGAGGCGGAGCAGGACGAGTTCCAGACGGTGCGCATCTACGACCGTACGGGGAACTATTTGCTCTACGAGAGCGTGGACCCGCGCCCCTTCCGCGGCGACCGCACCTATATGCCGTTGGCGGAGATGTCGCCCTGGGTGGCGCGCGCCGCGGTCGCTTCGGAAGACCGCAACTTCTGGGAACATCCAGGCGTCAACGTGCGCGGTCTGTTGCGCGCCTTCATGTCCAACTTGCAGGGCGGCGCGGTGCAGGGCGGTTCGTCGATCACGCAGCAGTTGATCAAGAACGTGGTGATTCCGATGGAGGAGCGCGCCCAGCAGAGCTATGCGCGCAAGCTCAAAGAGGTGATCTTGGCGCTGGAGGTGACGCGACGTTACCCGAAGGAGAAGGTCCTGGAGTGGTATCTCAACAACAACTTTTACGGGAACCTGGCCTATGGGGTGGAAGCGGCGAGCCAGGTCTATTTCGGCAAGAGCAGCACCGAACTGAACCTGGCGGAAGCGGCCATGCTGACCGCCATTCCGCAGTTTCCGGCGCTGAACCCCATCGACGCGCCGGAGGATGCCAAGCGACGCCAGGGCATAACGCTGCAAGCTATGGTCGACGCAGGGTATATCACAGCCCAGGAGGCTGAGGCGGCCTTCCAACAGGAGCTCGACCTGCGCCAATCGGTGACGGAGCGTTTCGATATCCTGACGGCGCCGCATTTCGCGCTCTATGTGCTCGATCAGGTGAAGCGGGAGTTCAACGAGGCGGATGACCCCTATTTCATTTGGAAAGAGGGGCTGACGATCTACACGACGCTGGATGTAGAGCTTCAGCGCTATGCAGAGCAGGTGGCGCGTGAGCAGGTTGTTCTGCTCGATGAGCAGGGCAAGAACGCCAGCAATGCCGCGGTGGTTGTGATCAAGAACGATACGGGCGAAATCCTGGCGATGGTCGGCTCACTCGACTATAACAATGAGGAGATCGACGGCCAGGTGAATGTGGCGACTGCGGAACGACAGCCCGGTTCCAGCTTTAAGCCGTATGTCTACCTGACCGCTTTGCAACAGGGGATGACGCCCGCCACCATGATCTTGGACGTGGCAACGGCCTTCCCGCAGGCCGACGGCAGCTATTACCGCCCGGAAAACTACGATCGGCAGTATCATGGGCCGACATCGCTGCGCAATGCGCTAGCGCGATCTTACAACATTCCGGCTATCCGCGTGATGGACCAGGTGGGCGTGGCCAACGCACTGCGCACTGCGCACCGCATGGGCATCAACGGGCTGGACCGAGGGCTGAACTTTTACGGCCTGAGCCTGGTGTTGGGCGGCGGCGAGGTCTCCTTGCTCGACCACACCTATGCCTATAGCGTGATGGGCAACGGCGGGGTGATGGTGGGCGAGCCGGTGCTGCCCGCAGAGCGGCGCGAAGGCTTCCGCAACCTGAACCCGGTTTCCGTGTTGCAGGTGCGCGACGCAGACGGCAACGTGCTGAAGCAATATGAGCAGCCGGAAGCGGAGCGGATTGTGAGCGCCGAAGTGGCCTATCTGATGGCCGACATCATGAGCGACGACGTAGCGCGCGCGCCCGCCTTCGGGGCGAATACCGACCTGACGCTGCCCGACCGCAAAGTAGCGGCCAAGACGGGCACCACCAACGGCTGGAAAGACAACTGGACAATGGGCTTCACGCCGCAGTTGACGACCGGCGTGTGGGTGGGCAACACCGACAACGAGTCGATGGAGAACGTGACCGGGCTGTCGGGCGCGGCGCCGATCTGGAACGCGGTGATGCGCAAGTACCACGAGAACGTCCCGCCCGCCTGGTATGACCAGCCGCCGGGGATCACCTCGCGGGTGGTCTGCATGCCCAGCGGTCTGCTGCCTACGGACACCTGCCCCGGTGCCAATCAGCGCACGGAGATATTTGTAGCAGGCACAGAGCCGACCCTGTCCGACAACATTTGGCAGGCCTTTGAGATCGACACGGAGACGGGCATGTTGGCTTCGCCGTTGACGCCTCCGGAGCGCCGCGAGACGCGGGTGTATGAGATTTTGCCGCAGGAAGCGATGGACTGGGTGCGCGACAACGGCATCGCTCAGCCGCCGCAGGAAGAGTCGGTGGTGCGTCTGGAGGATTACGACCCCGACGCGGCCATCATCCAGCCAAGTTTGAACGGCTATATCGGCGGGGTGGTCGAGATCGTCGGCAATGCGCGCGGCGGCTCATACCGGCTGGAGTACGGGCGTGGGATAGAGCCGCAAGAGTGGACTGCGATTGGGCCGGAGCACGGCGGCGACATCTCCAACGGCGTGTTGGAGATGTTCGACACGACCGGCCTGGAGGAAGGCGTCTATACGCTGCGTTTGACCGTCAACCGGGGAGATGGGCCGCGCGCCTGGTCCACGCCGGTCACTGTGGACAACACGCCGCCGACCGTGATCATCAGCGAGCCGCGGCCCGACCAACTCTACGTGCTGGAGGCCGACGAGCAGATTAACGTGAACGTGTTGGTGAACGACACATGGGCGGTGGATCGCGTCGAGTACTTCATCGATGCAACCGGGTTCGCCACAAGCACGGTAGCGCCGTATAACGAGCGCTGGCCGATTGTCATGCGCGACATCGAGCAGATCGAAGCGCCGGGTACTGTGAACTGGCTGGCCTTTGAGAGCGATGACCCTGACATTCAGCCCGGTCGCGCCCGTCTGTTTGAGGACGGCTTCATGGCTGTACGCACCAGCAACGGCGTCTATTTGGAGGGGCATTTGATCAAGGTGATCGCCTATGATCGCGCCGGCAACGAGGCGGAGAGCGAGGAGGTGCGCGCTTATGTGCGCAGGCGCCCGCCGAGAGAGGATGCAGGGCCGTGAGCCATGCGTCACGAGTCAGGAGTCATGCGTTAACCATGAGAAGCGAGAGCGGCGAGGGGTATGGCGACGATATTGGTCACGAATGATGACGGGGTGCACAGCCCGGGGTTGCTGGCTTTGCGCCAAGCTTTAACAGCCGTCGGGGAGGTCGCGGTGTTGGCGCCGGAGCGCAACTGGAGCGCCGGCAGCCATGCCAAGACGATGCACAAGCCTTTGCGCGTGACGCCTGTGAAGCTGGCGGACGGCACGCCTGCCTACAGCAGCAGCGGCAGTCCGACCGATTGCGTAGCATTGGCCGCGGGCGGCGTGCTGGGCGTGATGCCGGACTTGGTGGTGAGCGGGATTAACCGCGGCTACAACTTAGGGGTAGATATCACGTATAGCGGCACGGTCGCCTGCGCCATGGAGGCGACGATCAAAGGCATTCCGGGCATTGCCGTGAGCACGGGCTTCGACGTTGAAGGCGAGACGGAGATGACGGAAGTGTTGGCGCTGGCCGGCCGCGTGGCGAGCCGACTGGCGGAGCAGGTGTTGGCGCGCGGCTTGCCGCCGAAGACGCTGCTCAATGTCAACGTGCCGGCCATTGCCCTCGCCGAGATTGGCGGCATTCATGTGACGCGCATGGGGGACCGCCGCTATCCTTTGGAAGAACTGGTGACGCGCGACGATCCGTGGGGACGGCCGTACTATTGGCTGGGCGGCTCCGCACCGGTGGACGTGCCGGACGACGGCACGGATGTGGGCGCCGTGCGCAGCGGCTACATCAGCGTGACGCCTGTGACGCTCGACATGACCAACCATCCGTTTGTAGAGACGTTGTCTGCGTGGGACTTTGCCGGGGCGCAAGCGTGGGCGGAACAGAACTAGGGGTTGCCGTGCAAACTGAACGCAGCGCGCCAATGTGGGAATCGGGGCCGCGGACGGCGGCGATGACCTTTGCGCCGCTGATCTGCCGGACGCGCTGGGAAGGGGCGGCGGTCACGGTGTGGCTGGCGCTGATCGACGCGCTGCTCGTCGTGTGGATGTTGCGGCGTCCCGTAGACTGGGCGAAGTTCCTGCTGCTTGTGGCGATCGTCGCCAGCGTGCCGTTGATCGTGCATCTGGCGCTGCGCACCTGGGCGGCGTTTACGCTGGAGTATTGGGTCGACCGCAATTCGATCACGGTGGTGTGGGCGAACGCGCGCCAGGTCATTCCTCTGGGACGCATCCGGCGCATCATACGCGGCGGGGTGGACAATCTGAGCCGCACCGCCTGGCTGGACTGGCCCGCGCCCTATTTGGGCAGCAGGGGACGCGCTCTGGGGCTCTTGAATATTACGCTGCTGTCGACGCGTCCGCTGCCGGAATGCCTGCTGCTGGAAACGGACAACGCGGTCTTTGCGCTCTCGCCCGCAGATACGGAAGGGTTTCTCGCCTCGCTGCAGGCGCGTCACAGCTTGGGGCCGGTCGCTGCGCTGGAGCCGGTCGTGCTGCGCAATACGCCGTGGCAGCGAATCTTTCATCGCGAGGCGACCGGCCCGCTGCTGCTAGGCGCCGGCTTGTTGGGCGTGCTGACGCTGTTTGGCGCGCTGATGTGGCGATTCCCGGATTTGCCGGAGGCGTTGGCTTTTCACTACAATACGGACGGCTTGCCGGACGTGGTGCGCGAGAAGGGGGCGCTTTTTCTGCTCCCTTCGATTGGCCTGCTGACCTGGCTGGCAAACGGGGTGTGGGGCGTGTGGATGGCGTTGCGCAACCAGCGCACCGGCGCCTACATGTTGTGGGGCGGCGCCATCATCGTCCAAGCCTTTTCATTTATGGCGCTTTACACCCTCATCAACTGACTGGACCGAGTGATTGGATCGAGCCGATACGTGAGCGAGGCAAGGCAGGACCTCTTCCTGAGCATCGTCATCCCTGCATATAATGAGGAGAAACGTCTGCCGCCGGCGCTGGGTCGGGTGGCAGCTTTTCTGCGCGCCCAACCCTATCGCGCCGAGGTGCTGGTTGTGGAAAACGGCTCCACGGACCGGACGTCGGCGGTGGTCGAAACCTTTGCTGCCGAGCAGGTGCAGCCCGGCGATTCGTTCGTCGTGCGTCTGTTGCACAGCGAGAAGGGCAAGGGCAACGCGGTGCGTCACGGCGCAATGTCTGCACAGGGCGAGTTTGTATTGGTCAGCGATACGGACCTGGCCGTGCCGATTGAGGAGACGATCCGTTTTTTGCCTCCTGCGGTCGAGCGCGACGGCTATGGCATTGCCATTGCCAGCCGGGAGATCCCGGGCGCGGTTCGCCACGGCGAGCCGGAGTACCGCCATGTGATGGGGCGCGTGTTCAACTTGCTGGTGCGTTGGATAGCCGTGCCGAGGATTCAGGATACGCAGTGCGGATTCAAGTGTCTTAGCCGGGAAGCGGCGCAAACTGTCTTCCCGCTGCAGCGGATCGACGGTTGGGGCTTCGACGTGGAGGTGCTGTACATCGCCCAGCGTCACGGCATCCCTATCGTCGAGATACCGGTGAACTGGTATTACGGCCAGGACAGCCGGGTGCGTCCCGTGCAGGATACGATCAATATGTTGCGAGACCTGTTGGCGATTCGGCGCAACAGCCGCGCCGGGTTGTATGACCGGACGCTTGGCGCTGCCGGCGAAGAGCTGTCAGCCGTCTAGCTGCGCCTTGTGTTGATTTAGGCGCATGGCCTGGATAAGCTGGGCCATGTTGGTGATGTAGTGGGCGACGATGGGCGCGAGGACCGTGCCCGACGACAGCCAGAGTCCGCCCAGCAAGATGCCGGCGATCGTCGCGCCGGCGATTCCCCAACTCCCCTGCGGCAGGTGGAGCAGGCCAAAGCCTGCGGCAGCCAGGACGATCAGCCAGCGCACCGGCAAAAGGGGCGTCAGGCCGCCCAGCAGCAGGCTGCGAAAGAGCAGTTCCTCTAGCAGGACGACGCCGATCATGGCCGCGGCCACGCCTATTAGCTCTGTCCGGCTGCGCGGTGTGACGGCTTGCAGCACGACCGGCGAGTAGAAGCGCTCGCCGCTGCGGTCGTGGACCCAGCGCGTGGCGAAGTAGAAGACGATTGCCAGCGCGCTGCCCCAGGCGATCCCCTGCCCAATGGCCGTCTCCCAGTTTGTGAATACCCAGCCCAGCGCTTCCCGTTCCAATCCGCTCAGCAGGCCGAGGCCGATGCACGCCGCAATCAGCGTGATGCGCAGGACGTTTTCGGCGGGCATGATCAGCAGATTGCGGTCGGGACGCCAATGCTGGAGAATCTGCGCCGTGCGATAGGTCGCTAGGCCAATCAGCGCGGTGAGGGCAAGCGTGAGTGCGACGAAAAGCCAATAGCGTAACAAGACAGCATCCTGTGGAGTGGGCAAACAAGAATAGGCCGGCAGACGGCTGCTGAGATCATAGCACGGCCGGTGGGGAGGGCCAAGGCGGACCTCAGCGCCGGCTGGCGCTGGCATGCGCTTCGCGGTACAATGTGCGCACAAATGTTCGGGCTTGCAGGAGGCGAGGATGGCGAAGGCGAAAGTGCAATACGTCTGCTCTGCATGCGGCAGCGTGCAGATGAAATGGATGGGCAAATGCCCCGACTGCGGCGAGTGGAATACGCTGGAGGAGGTCGTCGTCCCCGCGGTTGACGCCAAACGAGCGTCGCGACGCGGGTCAACGGGGGCGGGGCAGGGGGCCGACCCTGTGGCGCTGCGCGATGTGCCTCCCGGCGCAGGCGAGCGGCTGACGCTGAACAATCAGGAGCTGAACCGCGTCCTCGGCGGGGGCATCGTGCCCGGCTCGGTAGTGCTGGTGGGCGGCGATCCGGGCATCGGCAAGAGCACGCTGTTGTTGCAGATGGCGGCGGAAGTGGCGCACGGGGGGCGCGCCGCGCTTTACGTCAGCGCGGAGGAGAGCGCACATCAGATCGCGCGCCGCGCCGCCAGGCTCGACATCGCAGAGGATGAGTTGTACGTCCTGGCGGAAATTGTGACGGAGCGCATCCTGGATCGCATCGAGCGCATGCAGCCGGCGTTGGTGATCGTCGACTCGGTGCAGGCCATCTATGCCGAGGGCGGGCCGAGCGCGGCTGGCAGCGTGAGCCAGGTGCGCGATTCGGCGGCCTTGCTGCTGCGCGCGGCCAAAACGTATAACATCCCTGTCTTTCTCGTCGGTCACGTCACGAAGGAAGGTTCCATCGCCGGGCCGCGCATTTTGGAGCATATGGTGGATGTGGTGCTGCAACTTGAGGGGGAGCGTTTTCACGCTTACCGGCTGCTGCGTTCGGTGAAGAACCGCTTTGGCAGCACGAACGAGGTGGGCATTTTTGAGATGGGCGAGCGCGGCATGGAGGAGGTGCGCAACCCGTCGGAGATGTTTCTGGCGGAGCGCTTGCCCAACGCCGCGGGCAGCGCCATTGCCGTCTCGATGGAGGGGACCCGCCCGTTGTTGGTGGAGGTGCAGGCCCTGAGCAGCCATTCGGCTTTCAGCCAGCCGCGGCGTACAGCGAACGGCGTGGATTTCAACCGGCTGCTGCTGCTTACGGCGGTGTTGGGCAAGCGGCTCGGGTTGAATTTGAGCGATCAAGATGTGTTCGTCAACGTCGTGGGCGGGATGCACATCGGCGAGCCGGCTGCGGATCTGTCGATTGCGCTGGCGATCTTGAGCAGCTATCGCAACACGCCGATTGCGGCTGATCTGGCGGTGGTGGGCGAGGTCGGCCTCAGCGGCGAATTGCGCAGCGTCGGCCAGTTGGCGCGGCGGCTGCACGAGGCGGCGAAGCTGGGCTTTGGCCGGGCGATTGTCCCGCGCAGCGCGCTGCGTCGCGGCGGCGCGGACATCGCGCCGGACGGCATGGAAGTCATCGGCCTGCGCACGCTGCGCGAGGCGCTCGACGCCGCGCTGGCGAGCTAACCGGCGCACCGCAGCCGGTCTCCGCTGAAACATTCGCAGGCCTGTATCCGTCTCTTGAACAAATGGACGCGCGCCGTGGGTGCGCGGTAGACGATTGGCGGAGGCGACCAGGTATGGCAAAGAGATGGGTGACGGCGATTTTTTGCGTCATTGTCACTGCGACGGTGAGCGCGTTGCCCGTACGCGGCCAGACCACGGCCGGTTCGGATATCCACCGGGATGTATTTCTGCCGATGTTGGCGGGTTACGAGGTGGCGGCTACGCCGGCGCCGGCTGCGCCGCGCACCGAGCCGGTTTATGCGCTTGTGGGCGATCTGCGTACGGCTGTGGGCAGATCCTATTCCCACTATCTGACAACGGCGGACAACCAGGAGTTCGGATTGTCTGGCGAGTCGCCTGAAGAGGAGGCGCTTATCAACGCCCTGGCGCGCGGCGGGGTAAGCGTGCCGGTGAAGGTGTGGGGGACGGCATACGAGGCAACCGGCGGCCGCGAGGCGTCGATTGTCGTCACCGGCATTTTGCCCGCAGACCCGACGCCTGCGCCCTCGCCTACGCCCTCGCCTACGCCCTCGCCAACGCCGCAGCCCGCCGGGCCGCCGGTTGCCGTTGTCCGCTTTAGCCTGGTGACGCTGCGGTCCGGGCCCAGCCAATCGACGGAGGCGACGGGCAGCGTGGTGTATAATCAGCGCTGTGTCGTCGTGGGGCGTTATACCGCGGGGACTTGGCTGGAAATCGACTGCGGCGACGGCACGCGCGGGTGGATCGACAGCCGATTGGCGGCGGTGGAGGGCGACCTTAGCGCCGTGCCGCTTCTGGCGGCGATGCCGACGCCGCGACCTACCGCTACGCCGCTGCCGACGCCGACGTCGACGCCGGCGCCCCAGGCCAAGTGGCGCGTGACGCTCTTCGATAATATGCGCCTGGCCGATCCGCCGGTCGCCCTGGCGTTTGTCGATACGATTGATTTCGACTGGGGCGCCGGCAGCCCTCATTCGCTTCTGCCGGCGGACGGTTTTTCCATGCGTTTCGAGGCGACGCAAGATTTTGCGCCGGGCGTCTATCAGTTCCGGGCGCGGGCGGATGACGGCGTGCGCGTTTGGCTTAACGATGAGTTGTTGATCGACGAATGGTTTGGGCCGAGCGGCAGGACGTACACGGCCAACCGCACCTTGTCGGGCCGGCACGATCTGCGCGTCGAGTACTATGAGGCGTCCGGCTTGGCCAATCTCTGGTTCGAGATGGCGGGGTACAATCAGTCGCCCGCATGGCAGGCGGAGTATTTTGCCAACACAGCCCTGGCGGGGTCGCCGTCGGTTGTTCAGCAAGAGCCGCGCTCCTCGTCGATTCCGCTGGCGCACGATTGGGGCTACGGCTCGGCTGCGCCCGGCGTACCGGCTGATCTGTGGTCTGCGCGCTGGAGCGGCAGCTTTACATTCGAGGCGGGCGATTACATCTTCCGGGCGATTGCCGATGATGGCGTGCGCGTGTCGATCGACGGGCTGCGCGTGATCGACCAGTGGCGCGACGGCTACAACAACGTGACCAACCGCTTTGTAGGCATCGGCCAGGGCGTGCATTCGGTGACGGTGGAATACTATGACCGTACCGGTCGGGCGGAGGTGCAAGTGTGGTGGTTCCGCGCTGCGCCGGAATCCGGGCCAAGATAGGGTCGCAACGCCGCGATATGATCGCCAAGCGTCCGTCATTCTCAAGCACATGTCAGGGAGTTGAAGAATCTCGTTGTATGCGAAGTACGCGAAGTCGAGCCTCTTCGCTTTGTTCAGGGTGACAGGTCGCCCAAGAATTCGTGACATCGTACCTGGCGAAGCGGGCGCCGCAGCCGTTGCGATCTATTGACGGCTGCGGCGCTTGGTTTTTTGTGGGGCGAGCCGGTATAATCGCGCGGTTTTAAGCCTGCCGGCCCGGCGCAACTTCACGGGCATGACGGTGTTATCACTGTTGTATAGACTGTTGTATAGATCGAACTGGCGGGTGAGGCGCGTCCCGCGTAATTATAAGGATTAGTTAATGCCTGTACAGAATCGAACAGACGCCGCAAACGGCGCGCAACCGCCGCGCGTCGTCATCACGGGGCTGGGCGCAGTTACGCCGCTGGGCTTGGACGTGGCCGCCACCTGGGAGGCGCTGCTGGCGGGCCGGTCCGGGATCGATCACATCTCTCGCTTCGATACCGGCGACCTGCGCGTCACCATCGCCGGCGAAGTGCGCGGCTTTGACCCTGCAAACTATATGGACCGCAAGGAAGCCCGGCGCCTGGACCCGTACATTCAATATGGGTTGGTCGCCGCCCAAGAAGCCGTGGCCGATTCCGGCCTAGACCTGTCGACTGTAGATGCGGACGCGGCGGGCGTCGTGGTCGGCAGCGGCATCGGGGGGATTACGTCGACGCTGGATAATCACCAGGTGATGATTGAGCGGGGGGCGCGGCGGGTCAGCCCTTTTATGATCACCAATACGCTGGTTGACAGCGCAGCCGGCAAGATCGCCATCGAGTTCGGGCTGCGCGGGCCAAATCATGCGGTGGTGAGCGCGTGCGCCAGCGGCACAGCCGCGGTGGGCGAAGCTTTCGAGATGTTGCGCCGCGGCGATGCCGAGGTGATGTTGGCGGGCGGGGCCGAGTCGACGCTGGCGCCGCTGGTCGTGGCCGGCTTCGACGTGATGGGCGCATTGAGCCAGCGCAATGATGACCCGGCGGGCGCTTGCCGCCCGTTTGACAACGCGCGCGACGGCTTTGTTATGAGCGAAGGCGCGGCGATTTTGGTGCTGGAGACCGAGACGCACGCCTTGGCGCGCGGCGCGCGCATTTATGGCGAGGTGATCGGTTATGGCAGCAGCGCGGATGCGTGGAATATGGCGGCCCCCCACGAGGGAGGCAGGGGGGCGATCAACGCCATGAAGACGGCGCTGCGCAAGGCCGCCGCCTATGGCGTGCAGCCGCAGGACATCGACTACATCAACGCCCACGGCACAGGGACGCGGCTCAACGACGCCACGGAGACATTGGCGATCAAGCAGGCGCTCCAGGAGCACGCATATAAGACCCGCATCAGCAGTACGAAGAGCATGACCGGCCATATGTTGGGCGCAGCCGGCGCGCTGGAGGCCGTTGTCTGTATTAAGGTCATTGGCGAGGGCATAATCCCGCCTACCATCAATCTGGACGATCCCGATCCGGATTGTGACCTGAACTATACGCCGTTGACGAGGCAAGAAGCGCAGGTGCGCGTGGCGCTGAGCAACAGCTTTGGCTTCGGCGGCCACAATGCCAGCATTGTGTTGCGCGAATACTCGCCGGCTGCGGCGTAAGCGACTGAAAAGGCAAGGTTTGATTATGGCGGAAAATGAGCGTTCCGGTCTTGAGCACGCCGTGAAGCGCAACGGCGCCGGTTCGACGCCGATCGTGGACGAGGCGCCCGCGCAAGAGGCTGCGCTGCCGCCGCCGCAGCCTGGCGGCGCGCGTTACGCCCAGATTGTGGGTTGGGGCTATCATGTGCCCTCGAAAGTAATTACAAACCGCGACCTGGAGCAGATCGTCGACACCACCGACGAGTGGATTCGCACGCGCACCGGCATCGAAGAGCGGCGCGTGGCCGCGGACCCGAATGAGACGACGGCCAGCCTCGCCGCGGCCGCGGCGCGCAAGGCGTTGGATGTGGCCGATGTCCATCCCAGCAAGGTTGACTTGATCATCTGCTCGACCAGTTCGCCGGAGTATATTTTCCCCGCCACGGCGAGCGTAGTGCAGGACGCCATCGGCGCGGTCAATGCCGGCGCGTTCGACCTGAGCGCGGCTTGCTCCGGCTTCGTCTATGGGCTGGCGATGGCGCGCGGCCATATATTGGCGGGCGACGCCGAATACGTGCTCGTGATCGGCGCGGAGACCTTGAGTCGCATTGTCGACTGGACCGACCGCAACACTTGCGTGTTGTTCGGCGACGGCGCCGGCGCGGTGTTGGTCGCGGCCAGCGACGTGCCCGGCGGGATTATGGCGACGGAACTGGGCAGCGACGGGTCGGGTGCAGACATGCTGATTGTGCCGGCGGGCGGCAGCGCACATCCGGCCAGCCTGGAAACCGTGAGCAACGGCAGCCACTTCATCAAGATGGAGGGCAAGGCCGTTTTCCGCTTCGCTGTGCGCGTGATGGCCGAAGCGACTACGAAGGCGCTCAACCGGGCCGGGCTGACGACGGATGACGTTGACCTGGTGATCCCGCATCAGGCCAATCTGCGCATTGTGCAGAACAGCGTGCTTCGCCAGTTGAAGATTCCGGAAGATCGGGTGTTCGTCAACTTGCAGCGTTACGGCAATACGAGCACGGCGAGCATTCCGATTGCGCTGTGCGAGGCGATCGAGGCCAAGAAAGTCAAGCCGGGCGACAATCTGGTTTTTGTCGGCTTCGGCGGCGGGCTGACTTGGGCGGCCTGCGCCGTGAAGTGGGGCGTGCCGACGGAGACGCCGGAGGTAGGCTGGTGGCGCACCACGCGTCGCCAGGCCGGTTACCAGGCGGCCGCGGCGCGCAGCATGTGGCGGCGGGCAGTACGCTGGATGTATGACGTGTGGCCGGCGGACCCGGAAGAGGCGGCTGCAGAGGATCATGAAGCGCCGACGCCGGAGCCGGTAAAACAAACCTCCGGGTCGCGCAACAACTGACCGGTTCGCTTGATCGGCCCCCGGCGCAGGCTTAACCGGGGGTCGAACGTTTTTGGGCGCGGCTTCCGTTTTGCGCTTTTACGCGACAGGGTTCGTGATCGGCAGGCTTGCCTGCGGTCGCGCGGGCGCCCGCATTCCACCGGCGCATGATCTTTTCCAATTCCTCCATGCGGATCGGCTTGGGCAGATAATCGTCCATCCCCGCGGCCAGGCATGCCTCGCGGTCGCCTTCCATGGCGTTGGCGGTCATGGCCACGATTGGGGTGCGGCGGTTATGGCGTTCGGCGGCGCGGATCATGCGCGTGGCCTCGAATCCGTCTACTTCCGGCATTTGGCAATCCATGAGCACTACAGCGTAATTTTCCTGCAGGACGGCTTTGATCGCTTCACGGCCGTTGGCGGCGACGTCTACCGTATAGCCTAGCTTTTGCAACTGCCGCAGCGCCACCTTTTGGTTGACCAGATTGTCTTCTACCAAGAGCACCGTCGGATGCCCGCCGACTATTGCCGGCGACGAATAGGCTGCGGCGGACGGTTGCGAACGCGCAGGCTGTACCGTCTTACAGTGATCGCGGGCCTGATCTTCGCCGGGGGCTTGGGCCGGACTGGCATCGTCCGAAATCGGCTTGAGCGGCAACCAGAACCAGAAGGTTGAGCCCTTGCCCGGCTGGCTTGTGACGCCGATTTCGCCGTCCATCATCTCGATTAGGCTGCGGGAGATGGCTAGGCCGAGGCCGGTTCCTCCGTGGCGGCGGGCTGCCGACGAATCCAATTGCGTGAACGGCTTGAAGAGCCGGTTGATCTCCGCCTGTGTAAGCCCTTTGCCCGTGTCGATCACCTCAAAGTGCAGCGCCATGGCGGCGTCCGTCTGCGCCGGGTTCGGCTTGAGGTCTGCCGTCAAGGTTACCGAACCTCGCTCGGTGAACTTAATGGCGTTGCCGGCCAAATTGATGAGCACCTGACGAAGGCGGAACGGATCGCCGAGGCAGAAGGGCGGGATCTTTTGCGAGACGTCGGCGGCAAGGGCTAGGCCTTTGTTTTGCGCCCCCAAGGCGAGGAGATTCATGACGTCCTCGACGACGTTTCTGACGGAGAACTTCTCTTCGTTCAGGTCGAGCATGCCCGCCTCAATCTTGGAGAGGTCGAGAATGTCGTTGATGATCGTGAGGAGGGCGTCGGCGCT
>CAZYSJ010000007.1:0-38989 GCA_964649875.1 uncultured Caldilineaceae bacterium | reverse complement strand
TGCCGTCCGCGCCGGTCACTAGCCTCAACTCTTCGTGCATCCAGCGATAGGAGCCGCTGCCATGTAGGAAACGGTACTCCGTCATGGCGGAGCCGGCGCGCAGGGCTTCTTGGGTCTCTTGTTCGATCTTCTGTCGGTCTTCGGGGTGAACGTGATTCCACCAGAAGTCGGGCGTAGAGATCATCGTCTTGGCGGAATAGCCGTAGATGTTCTCGCTGTTGGGCGAGTAATACGTCGGCGCAAAGGGCGGTTGAGTCCCAACACAGAAGATGGTGACGGGGCTTTCGGTGACAAGATGCTGGAGGCGCGCCTGCGCTGCGATCATTGCCGCTTCGGCGCGCTCGCGTTCGGTCACCTCGGCGGCGAGGGCCGAGGTGCGGGCGGCAATCTGCGTTTCGCGTTCCGCTAGACGTTCGGCCATATTGTTGAACGCCACGGCGACGTGCCGCAGTTCACTTCTGCCTTGGTAGTGAATTCGATGGTTTAGCTGGCCTTGACCGATGCGCTCAACGCCGGTGCGGATTTGCTCTAGCGGGCGGAAGAGCAGCCGATCCAAGATCGAGGCGGTGCTGACTCTGGCGAGGAGAGTGAATGCCAGCGTGACTATGGCTGCCAGCAACGCGACCTGGCGGAATACGCTTGTCGCCTCGGAGGCGGGGATCTCGGTCACCGCGATCCAGCGTGTGCCGGGCAGGCGCGTCATAGCGCCGATCACGCGGTCGCCCTGGAAATTGGTGTAGGTTCCGTTCCACTGGTCATCAGGGGATTCGAGGAAAGTGGTAAATTCGGGTCGCCCGGCGAGCGAAGCGTTTGCCAGCACCAACTCCGGTTCCGGGTAGGCGATGATGCGTCCTCTGTCGGTAACGATATAGGTGCGGCTCGTTCCGCCGAAATTCATGTCGTGTACATACTGCCAGAGGACGTTCATGTCTAGGCGCGCGGCGTTGACGCCCTGGTTTGCGCCGGGGACGGCCATGACTGCATAGGGCGTACCGTCGGCTGCGATCTGGAGCGTGCTCAGGTAGATCTCACCGAGGCGTGCGGTCTGAAACCATGCCGATTGAGAGATGGTAAAGACGTTTGCCAAGACGGGGGAATCGCGGTGAGCATTGGCGAGGATATTTCCCTGTTCGTCTAAAATGATCACTTCGAGCAGAAAGGACGTTCCGTCTTGCTCTAGGAGATGCTGGAGCGAGGGCGCAAGATCGTGCTCATGAACCCGGTCTAGAAGGCTGACATCTTCCTGAAGGGCATGACGCGCTCGATCCAAGTGAATGGTGAGAATTCGCGCGCCGGCGCGGGCGATCTGTACGTGGCGCTCGCGCCAGGACTCAAGCTCCAGGCAGTAGGCCGTGAAAGAGATGCCGGCTGCCGCGGCGAGAAAGCAAGCAAGAAAGACGCCGGTCAACGTGACGAGCAGGACGTCCTTCAAGCCGGCATCAGCGACGCCGGCGGTGATGCGTTCCAGGCGGTGTCGCAGCGCAACGGGAAGACTATTCATTCTCATCTAAGAACCGTTGCCATATTTCTGCATAACGTTGTTCGGTCTCAGGGCTGATCACCGAAAGATATTCCGCCTGCGCGAGACTTTCATCTGACGGAAAAACGTAGCAATTCTCTAGAATTTCCGGTTGGATGAAGGGCTTGGCGGCGTCATTGGGCACGGCTGTCCACAGTTCATTGACCATGAGCGCGCTGATTTCGGGACGAAACAGGAAATCGATGAATTGCTCGGCTGCGGCTTTGTGCTTGCTGCCGGCGGGGATGACCACGTTGTCCAACCAGAGGATGGTTCCTTCCTCAGGAAGGACGTAGGTCGTCGCCGCGTGTTGGGCTTGAGCCTTGCGTGCATCGTAGGACCAGCCGTAGATCATCACGGCCTGGCCGTCAATCAGGTAGGACTCGCCCGTCGGTAAGGACGGATCGATCAGAAAGACGTTCTGGCGCAGAGCGAGCAGCTTTTCTTCCGCCTCGGTCAGTTCGGCCGGGTCTTCCGAGTTAAGCGAATAGTTGAGGGACTTGAGGGCGACGCTGACCATCTCGCGCCCGTACGGCCAGATGCCGATTTTGCCGGCGTAACGCGTGTCCCAGAGATCGTTCCAGCTTGTCACAGGCTCCGCAACGCGATCCGTGCGCACGACCAATCCGGTTGTCCCCCACTGTAGCGTAATCGAGTAACGGTTGCCCGGGTCGAAGGCAAGATCGCGAAAACTTGGCGAGACATAGTGGAAGTTGGGGATGTTGGCGTAGTTCAGTTCGGCCAGCAGGCCCTCGGCGGCCGCGATGGGGACGTATGTGTTGTCGAGAACGGCAACGTCGACCTGTTTGCCGGCTCGTAACTGCTCCATGGCCTCTTCTTGGTCGTCGTAGGCTTCATACTCAACTTGGATGCCGGTCTCTGCGGTGAAGGCGTCTAGAATGCTTTGCGGGATATAGCCGGGCCAGTTATACAGCGTCAACGTTAGCGGCGGCGTGGTCGGTTGCGCTTGGATGACGCAGGCCGTTAGGAGCAGAGACAACATTAAGACGCTGCAGATATTGAGAAGGCGCATCGTAATTCCGCGGTTGGAGGTATCGACCAAACCAGTTTCAGAGCGTGCACGGCCGTCCGTCGACAGGTACAATTATACATAGACGCGGCGTACTACGGCACAAGACTTTTGTCCTATTTCCGGGGTGCATATGTTGCGAAACCGTTGCCTGGGAGGGGGCGCCGCGTGCAGGCGCGTTTAGCGGTTTGTTCGGCAGATACGCACACTGTCATGCTGAGCGTAGCGAAGCATCTGTTTCTCTGGTACAAGCAGATTCTTCACTCCGTTCAGAATGACAGATACTTGGCGAACGATCCATTTAGATGCGTGTGTAGAGGAGAAGATGCGCCGCGTACGGAGCCGGTTCGTTCAAACCGGCTCAGCGTAGCGTCTTTTCAGTTGAGAAGAAAGGGGCGGATTCGTTTAGTCGTTTTGATCGAAGCGCGCAGCGACTTCCGGCTTGAGCAGATGCCAGATAGTCAGCCCGCCGGCAACGGTTCCCACCGGAACGTTTAGCAGGCTGAGCATGGCGAGGGCGAGGGCGGTCACGCGCGCCCACTGGCGCAATGTCCACAGGCCGTAGCCGACGATGAGATAGAGTAAGGTGAAGGCCATCGTCACGCAGGCGAGCGCGCCGATCACGGCCATGCCTATGAATGCGGGCGGCGCTTCGGTGGCGGCGACGATGGCCAGGATCAGGCCAGGGACGGCCAGCACGACGGTTCCGGCAAGGAAGAGAAGACTCACCAGAAAATGGTAAAGCGCGATGAGGGTAATGCCGTCGTCGCGGCGGCTCACCGCAGCGCGGTTTTGCATTGGGTATTGCATGGCGTCTCCGTCCGACAACTGTGATTCGATCATTCCGTTCTGTACAGCATTACGTGCGGGCGGGCCAAAGGTTGCGCGCCGGAGGGATGCGGGGCCGCAGAGAAGGGGCGGAATTCGCTAAATCGGGCCATCCGTGATACAACAAAGCTTGAGCAATCTGCGGTACACGCGAGAATTATGAGCGAAAATCTAACGATCGGATTCGTCTTTCCGGAGGATGATACAATGACAGACATTGTCAATATTATTGGTCGAGAGGTGCTCGACAGTCGCGGCAACCCGACGGTAGAGGTGGAGGTTGAACTGGCGAGCGGCGCTGTCGGCCGCGCCATTGTGCCGAGCGGGGCCAGCACCGGCGTGCACGAGGCTGTCGAACTGCGCGACGGCGACAAGAAGCGCTATGGCGGCAAGGGCGTGCTGGATGCGGTTGAGAACGTCAATAACCGGCTGGCTGACGAACTGCTGGGCTATGACGCGCTGGACCAGGTCGCTATCGATGAGTACATGGTCTCGCTGGATGCGACGCCGAACAAGGGTAATCTGGGCGCCAATGCCATCCTGGGCGTGAGCCTGGCTGTCGCCAAGGCCGCAGCCGAAGCGCTCGGCATCCCGCTGTACCGCTATCTGGGCGGAGTGAGTGCGCGCACGCTGCCTGTGCCGATGATGAACATCCTCAACGGCGGCAAGCACGCAGCCAACAGCACCGACTTCCAGGAGTTCATGGTGATGCCGGTGGGCGCGCCGACCTTTGCCGAGGGGCTGCGCTGGGGTTCGGAGGTCTATCAGAGCCTGAAGAAGGTGCTGCACGACGGCGGCTACAGCACGAACGTCGGCGACGAGGGCGGCTTTGCGCCGAGTCTGGGCGGCAACGTCAAGGCCGTCGAGGTCATCTTGGCCGCCATCGAGAAGGCCGGCTACAAGCCCGGCGAGGATATCTACATCGCGTTGGACCCGGCCACGAGCGAACTGTACGACGCCGAAAGCGGCCTGTATAAGCTGCCCATCGAAGGCGTTGACCTGAACAGCGATCAACTGGCCGATCTGTGGGCGGACTGGAGCAGCCGCTTCCCGATCATCAGCATCGAGGACGGCATGGCTGAGGATGACTGGGACGGCTGGAAGAAGCTGTACGCCAAGATCGGTGACCGGGTGCAGTTGGTTGGCGATGACCTGCTGGTGACGAACGTCGAGCGCATCGAGCGCGCCATCGCCGAGAAGGCGTGCAACTCGTTGCTGTGCAAGGTAAACCAGATCGGCACGCTCACCGAGAGCATCGCCGCCATCGAGATGAGCCACCGCGCCGGCTGGTCGGCCGTGGTAAGCCACCGCTCCGGCGAGACCGAGGACGCCACCATCGCAGACCTGGTCGTGGCGTTCAACACCGGGCAAATCAAGACGGGCGCGCCGGCGCGCAGCGATCGCGTGGCGAAGTACAATCAACTGCTGCGCATCGAAGAGCAGTTGGGCGATACCGCGGTCTACGCCGGCCTGAAGGCCTTCCCGCACATGCACTAGGGGCGGGCGGCATTGCCGGCATAAGGCAATAGGCGTAAAACAAAGGGCGGGACTGGTTTCCAGGTCCCGCCCTTTTTGTGTGCCCCTGCCCCGACTCGAACGGGGATGCCCTAATGGGCACAGGCCCTCAACCTGCTGTGTATACCAATTCCACCACAGGGGCATGGCGCAAATTCTGGTGACAGTATAATGGGAATGGGCGGCGCTGTCAAAACGGGGCCGTGGCCGCGGGCGCATCTATGTATAGTGCCTCAGGTTTGACAGCCAGGGCGCGCTTGCCTAACATTGTTTGTCGGGAGACGCTTCCGGCGGCTGTGCTACAGCGGCGTTGCGCCGGACTTAACGCGTCATGTCGACCTGTTCAATCGACCCGGCAGGCATCATGCGGATCATGTTAAGCGGAGGGATGTACCTATGCCCGAACCAAGCGGCGGCGCGGAGACTCTGGAATACCGCACCGAGGTTAAACAACTCCTGGATATCCTGGCCCATTCGCTCTACACGGATCGGGAAATCTTTCTGCGCGAGTTAATCTCCAATGCATCGGACGCGCTCAATCGCGTGCAGTTCGAGATGCTGACGACGCAGGATGTGGTCGATCCGGAGCGGGAGCTGGCAATTCATCTGTCTGTCGACGCCGAGGCGCAGACCATCACGATCGCAGACAGCGGCATCGGCATGAACCGCGAGGAACTGGCTGAGAACCTGGGCACGATCGCGCATTCCGGCGCGCGCACCTTCCTGCAAAACGCGGGCGCGAGCGAAAACGCGCTGGAGGAGATCATCGGCCAGTTCGGCGTGGGCTTCTACTCGGCGTTTATGGCGGCCTCTGAAGTGACGGTGACGTCGCGCTCATACCGGCCCGGCGACCAGGCGTGGACCTGGCGCTCGCAGGGGGACAGCCGCTATACGCTGGAGCCGGCGGACAAGGCCGACCGCGGCACGACGGTGACGATCAAGCTCAAGGAAGATGCTGCCGAGTTTGCCAACGCCTGGCGGCTGGAGCAGATCGTCAAGAAGCACTCGGATTATGTGTCCTTCCCCATCTATTTGGCGGGCGAGGACGGCGAGGAGCGCGTGATCAACCGGCGCATGGCGCTGTGGCGGCAGTCGCCGGGCAGCGTGTCGGACGAGGAGTACGCCGAATTCTACCGGCAGTTGACCTATGATACGGCCGATCCGCTGGCGCACATGCACATGGTGACGGATGCGCCCGTCAATTTACGCGCGGTGCTCTTCATCCCCGCCAAGCGGGAGCGGGGCGCGCTGCACCTGCGTCCGGAGCACGGTCTGCGCCTCTATTCGCGCAAGATACTCATCCAGGAGGCCAATAAGGACCTGCTGCCCGACTATTACCGCTTCGTCGACGGGGTAGTCGATTCGGAGGACTTGCCGCTCAACGTCTCGCGCGAGACGGTGCAGAGCAGCCCGCTGCTGCGCCAGATGCGCCGGGCGCTGGCGGGAAGGGTGAACCGCGAGCTGAAGACGTTGGCCGATGAGAAGCCGGAGCTATACGTGCAGTTCTGGAACGAGTTCGGCGTGTTCCTCAAGGAGGGCGTGGCTGTCGACCCCGGCAGCCGCGAGGCGCTGGTTCCCTTGCTGCGCTTCCGGTCGACGCATAGCGGCGACGAATTGACTTCGCCGGCGGACTATATCAGCCGGATGCGCCCCGATCAGGAAGTGATCTACTACGTATTGGGCGAGGACTATGCCTCGGTGGCGCGCAGCCCGCACCTGGACTACTTCCGCGCGCATGACATCGAGGTGCTCTACCTGGCCGACCCCGTCGACGGCTACATGACGGCGATGCTGCACGAGGCGGAGGGCAAGCGGCTGCAGAACGTGGACGACGCCGGTCTGAAGCTGCCCGAAACGCCCCGGGCGGCGGAGGAAAGCGCGGCTCAAGTGGTGGGCGAGGCGTTCGACGCGCTGGCGGAGCGCTTTAGGGCGACGCTCAGCGAGCGGGTGTTGGGCGTGCAGGCTTCCAAGCAGTTGGTGACCAGCCCCTGCCGGCTGGTTTCGCCGGAGGACGACTTCGACCGCGATCTGGAGCGGCTGCGTCGGCTGATGGAGGAGGGTTACGAGGCCCCCAAGAAGCTGCTCGAACTGAACCCGCGTCACCCGATGCTGATCGACCTGGCGCAGATGGTCGAAGCCAGCCCGGACGACCCGCTGATCGACGCGGCCATCGAGCAGCTTTTCGACAATGCGCTGCTGCTGGAGGGGCTGCATGCCAACCCGGTGGAGATGGTGGAGCGCATCCAGATGCTTATGGCCGCGGCGGTGGCGGGCAAGGGCGGGGCGCACGACGCGGGCAGCCGGGAGGAAGAGGGCGCTGCGTAGCGCATCGATCTGTCGAACGGCGAATACGGGGCGAGGCGCGCGAATGCGTCTCGCCCGTTTGTTTATGCGCGGCTCACGGTCGCGCCCGCCCGTTCTGCAGGCCGATTTACAGGCCGAGGTCGATGACGCCGAAGAGGGCGAGCAGTGCCAAGAGGATGGGTTGATGCACCAGGTAGATAATCAGCGAGTGGCGGCCCAGGAACTCTAAGAAGCGCACGGGCAGCCAGGCGGAGAGGTCGGGCAGGAAGAAGGCGCGCCCGTTCTGGGAATAGAGCGTGTTGCCGAGGAAGATGCCGAGCAGGACGACGCCGAACCAAGGGATGATGGGGAAGAAGTCCACCGGCAGGTAGGGTATTGGCGTCCAGCCCAGCCAGACCAGCCAGCGCGTGTCGACGTGTTGCTGCTGCACGAAGTGACCGGCAGCGAAGAAGACGGCCCACAACGCCAGGTTGGGCCAGCGATAGCGCAGGAAGGGGTAGGCAGCGGCGATGGAGAAGCCGATCAAATGCAGCACGCCGAAGTCGACGAAGCCCATTCCGAACAAGCGTGTGGCGACGGTAACGACCATGCCCAGGCCGAAGATGCGCAGGCCGCGGATGAGGAACTTGAGGTATAGCCCGTCCGTGCTCCGCTTGGCCGCGGCGCGGCGGTAGCTGAGGGTGAGCGAAACGCCCACGAGCATGATGAACAGGGTGGCTGTAGTGCGCTGGAAGTATTTCCAGAAGCCCGCCCACAACACCACGTCGGGCAGGACACGGAAGGCCCACAGGTCCCACATGAGGTGGAAGATGACCATCATGACGATGGCGACGCCGCGCAGGGCGTCGACTTCCCAGAAGCGCTGGATGGCCTGTCGCGGGGTGGCGCGTCCTGCGGCGCTTTGCACTGCGGGCATATGCCGGCTCCTGAACGTGCGAATGGCGGGGGCAGGGGCTTCGACGCTGCGCCGCCGCCCGGCATCATGCTTGGCGGACCGCTTGCGGAGGGCGACGGTTGCCGGCGATGGTGAGCCGGCCTACGTTCCTGCAATCCCCGGTTGGGTATAGTGGGCGAATCTCAATTACGCAACCAGTATAGAAGACCGGAGGGCGGCATGGCAAAAAGCGGAGAAGCGGCGCAGGTTATGCAGGGCGGGCGCAGCCGGAAAGCGGCGCTGCGCGAACAGGCGGCGCGGCGTAAACGCAGACAGCAGTTGATGCTGATTGGCGGGGGCGCGGCGCTGGTCTTGCTGCTGGCGGCTTTCGTCGTAGCGGGCGTATTGCGCCAACGGCCCGTCGCCGGCGAGGAGCGCCTTGCCGCGCAAGGCAACCTGCACATCGCCTTCGGCAGCGCGTCGCCTATCGACTACAACAGCACGCCGCCGACCTCCGGTCCGCACTACGAGACGCTGGCCGCGTGGGGCGTGCACGACGAACCGGTGCGCTACGAGCACCTCGTTCACAACCTGGAGGATGGCGGCGTGGTCATCTATTATCAATGCGCGGGCGGCTGTCCGGAGCTTGTGGAGCAACTGAGCGCCATTGTGGATCCGTATTATCGTGCGGGGCGGAATGTGGTGATGGCCCCGAATGACCCGGCCTGGACAATCGGGGACAGCGAGCCGTTGCACAAGGACATGGGCGCGACCATCGCCCTGACCGCGTGGCAGCGCCTGCTGACGATGGACGAGGCGGACGAGGCTGCCATTCGCGCTTTCATTGAGCGCTACGAGGGCATCGACCACCACCCGCGCGGATAGCGGCGAGGCGGCTGTCGCTGCGCCCTGTGTTGGCACACATATGAACGACTGATACGCCCGGCCCTAGCAGGTCGGGCGTTGGTTTTCTGGTTGTTGCGCAGGAGCGCCGGAACAAAGCTGCGGTCTGGGGCGTACCCAATATGGGCGGCGTAACTATTTCCCGGTCGTCACGTCATAGCAAGTGATACCTTTTCGCCACGGAGAAGCAGGCGCTGTTCTGCCAACCGCGCGGCCAGAGCCTGCATGGCACGTCGCCCCTGACCAAACTTGAAAGGGCTTGCAGATCGTGACGATTGCGAAACGCGCTGAGAGTGTGCTGATCATCATCCCCGCCTATAACGAGCAAGGCGCCATCCGCCAGGTTGTGAGCGGGGTGCGCCAGGCTGCGACGGAAGCGGACGTGTTGGTGATCAACGACGGCTCGACTGACGGTACGACTGGGGAGGCCGAAGCCGCCGGCGCGATTGTCGTCCAGCACCCCTTCAACTTGGGCATCGGCGGCGCGGTGCAGACCGGGCTGAAGTTTGCGCTCGCCAACGGCTATGACTACGTGATCCGGCTGGACGGCGACGGCCAACACAATGCGGCGGAGATACAACTGCTGTTATCGGCGCTGCGCAGCCGCCGCGCCGATATGGCGGTCGGCTCGCGTTTTTTGGAAAAGGGCGTGGACTGGCACATCCCTCTGTCGCGGCGCATCGGCATCAGCTTTTTCAGTTGGGCGGTGTCGCTGCTGATTGGCGAGCGCGCCACCGATACGACGTCAGGCTTCTGCGGCATGAATCGCCGGGCGACCCACGTGTTGGCGACGTATCTGCCGCAGGACTATCCCGACGTGGAAAGCCGGGTGCTGGTACACAAGGCGGGCTTGCGCCAGATCGAACTGCCGGTGAACATGCGAGCGCGTATGACCGGCGTTAGTTCGATCAACGCCTGGCGTTCTATCTACTATGCGTTCAAGGTGACGGTCGCCATGGTCACATCGGCCATGAAGGACATTGCGCCGCACCCTAGCGCGCTGCTGTCGCCGGAGGAGTCGCCGCCCCTGAGCGGGCACGCCGACATTCCGTCGGCGCGGGGCGCGGACTAGGTCGCAGCGCGCAGTCTCGGAGGAGACCTTTGTCGCGAATACCTGTCGAACAACAGATACTGGCGGTCGCATTCAGCTTCATCTTGCTGCTGGTCACGATCCAGCTTGTGCGCAAGCACAAGCTGCGCGAGGAATACGCGCTGGTGTGGCTGGGGGCGAGCGGGGCGATCTTCGTGCTGACCGTCTTCGATCAGCTCGTGCGCGCATTGGCCGGGTTATTTGCTGTGTCGTATGCGCCGACGCTGATCTTGGTGTTCGGGCTGCTTTTTGCCATCGTGGTGCTGCTCTCGCAGAGCGTGACGATATCCGCCCAGGCCGACCGCATCCGCGATCTGGCGCAGAGCTATGCGCTGCTGGGCCAGCGCGTCCACCAGCTTGAGACGCTGCTGCTGAACGTGCAAGATGGCTCAGCGGAAAACGCGCCGGGCCCTGATCACGCGCCGGGCAAAGACGAGCCGCCTACGCAGACGGCGCTTGCGCCCGCGGCTTCCGAGACCGCAGGCAGCCTTGCCGTCGAACCGGCGCAGCCTGCCGGCCAGGGCGACAAGCGCAGCCGCGTGCTGGTCATCGGGCTGGATGGGGCGACCTTCGATTTGATCAAGCCGTGGGCCGAGGCGGGCTATCTGCCGACGCTGAAGCGGCTGATGGCGCAGGGCGCACATGGCTCGCTGCGCAGCACCGTGCCGCCCATGACCGGGCCGGCCTGGACTTCCTTTGCTACGGGCGTCAACCCCGGCAAGCACCGGCTCTACGACTGGATCGCACGCGAGCCGGACAGCTACCGGTTTTTGCCCGTTACCGCGCTGGACTGCCGTGCGCCCACGATCTACGCTCTCTTGAGCCAGGCCGGGCGGCGCGTCTGTGCGCTCAATATTCCCATGACCTACCCTCCGCTGCCGGTGAACGGCGTGGTCGTGTCCGGGCTGCCCGCGCCCAGCACGAAGGTCAAGATCACCTATCCCGACACGCTGCTCGACGAGATCAACGCGGCGACGGGCGAGTACCTGCTCTACCCGGACCCGGGGCAGGCGTATTCGGACTCCGGCGTGGACGCGTTCTTGGAGCGGCTGTACAAGACGACGGACGGGCGGCTGCGCACGCTCGACTATCTGCGCGGGCGCGAGGATTGGGACTTTACGATGGTCGTGTTCAACGGAACCGACACGATCAGCCATGCCATGTGGAAGTTCATGGACAAGAGCCACCCGCTGCACGACCCGCGCAAGGCCGAGAAGTACGGCAACGCCATCCGCGACTACTATCAGTACCTGGACGGCAAGCTGGCGAGCATCGTCGACGCTCTGGACGAGGACACGACGCTGATCGTGATGTCGGATCACGGCTTCGGCCCGTTCCACAAGTTCATCCATGTCAACAACTGGCTGATGCAGCAAGGCTTTATGCAGGTGCACAGCGGCGCGGCCAGCCGCATCAAGCGGGGGATGTTTAGGGCCGGCTTCTCGCCCATGAACGTCTACGACACGATGATGCGCTTCGGGCTGGGCGCGCTTAAGCGCGAGGTGGTGCGCGGGCAGGGGCAAGGGCTGCTCAAGGCGCTCTTTCTCTCGTTCGAGGATATCGACTGGCGGCGTACGCAGGCGTATTCGCTGGGCAATGTCGGCCAGATCTATCTGAATGTGGCGGGGCGCGAGCCGTATGGCTGCGTGCAGCCCGGCGACGAGTATAACCGCGTGCGCGAGGAGATCATCGCACGGCTGCAGACGTTGCGCGACCCGGAGACAAACGAACTCGTCGTGGAGACGATCTATCGTCGCGAGGACCTGTATCACGGCGACTATTTCGAGCACGCGCCGGATATCGTCTTTCTGCCGCGCAGATTGGAGTATTTCGGCTTCGGGGAGTACGAGTTCGGCAGCCACAAGATCATCGAGTCGATGCGCCGCGGCATTTCGGGCACGCACCGCATGAACGGCGTTTTCATGGCCTACGGCGCGGCGATCCGCCCCGGCGTGGAGGTGGAGGGCGCCTCGCTGGTCGATCTGACGCCGACGATCCTGCACTTGATGGGCGAGTCCGTACCGGCGCACATGGACGGCCGCGTGCTCGCCGAGGTCATCGCCCAGGATGACCGCGCCGAGGTACGCCGAGAATGGCGCAGCCGCAGCGCGGCGGATGCCGATCCGGCGGACGCCGGGCTAAGCGATGAGGACCGCAAGGTGTTGGCCGAACGGCTGCGCAGCTTGGGGTATGTGGGATGACAAAGATGACGCCCTATACGCCGCGCAACGCCTTTACGGTGGATCTGGAGGACTGGTTTCAAGGCCTGACCAGCACCAATCCGCATCCGGATCGGTGGCCTGCGCTGGAGAGCCGGGTTGTCCCCGCCACCCGAAAATTGCTCGACCTCCTGCACGTCCATGATGTGCAGGCGACTTTTTTTGTGTTGGGCTACGTTGCCGACTGCTATCCGGAGTTGATTCGTGCGATTGGCGAGGCGGGGCACGAGATCGGCGTGCACGGGTACTATCATCGCTTTGTGTATAAGCTGTCGCCCGACGAGTTCCGTCGCGAGCTGGGCCAGGCTATCGAGGCGGTGGAGCGGGCGGCGGGCGTCATGCCGGCGGGACACCGGGCGCCCTATTTCTCGGTAAACGCGTCGACGCCGTGGGCGTTCGATGCGCTGGCGCAGGCGGGCATCGAGTATGATTCCAGCGTCTTTCCGACGCGCAGCATGTTGTACGGCTATCCGGGCGCGCCGCGTTTTCCCTACCGCATGGCCCAGAGCGGTCTGGTTGAGTATCCGGCCTCGACGCTGCAGATAGGGCGTTATACGCTGCCGATCTTGGGCGGGTTCTACTCGCGTGCGCTGCCCTATGCGGTGACGCGCTGGGCGATTCGTCGTCTGAACACGCAAGGGCAGCCGGCGATCCTGTACATTCACCCGTGGGAGCTGGACTTGGGCCAGAATTACCGCAAGGTCACGCCGCGCGAGCGCATCACGCATTACCACGGGCGGCGCGGCCTAGAGGCTAAGCTGCGCCGGCTCTTTACTGACTTTCGGTTTACGCTGCTGGGCGAGTTGGGCGTGGCAGCGAACGGCAGCAACCTAGAGCGCAGTAACGCATGATGGTGATACGCGAACTGGCGGATTCGGAACGAACTCTTTGGGATGCGTATGTGCGGGGGGCTGAAGGCGGGCTGCCGCAACACCTGTCGGGCTGGCGCGAGGTGATGGCGGCGGCATACGGCTATGACACCTGCTATCTGATGGCGCTCTCGGACGATACGGAGACGCCCGTTGTGCGGGGCGTACTGCCGCTCTACCTCAACCCGAGCGCGCTGCTGGGGCGCTCGCTGACGACCATGCCCGGCGGACTGTGCGCAGAGGACGACGAGACCGCCGAAGCGCTGATCGCACACGGCATGGAGTTGGCCCGTCGTCTGCGCGCTAAGCGTTTCGTGCTGCACGACACGCGGCAATCGTGGCCCGGCCCGCTGCGTACAGAGTGTGCACATGAAGCGTGGATCGTGGATGTGCAGGCGGGCGAGGAAGCGGTGTGGCAGGCGCTCGACCGCAACATCCGCCGGCAGGTGCGCATGGCGCGGCGCAACGGGCTGGTCGTGGAGATCGACCGCAGCGGCGCACGTCTGGGCGACCTGTATGCGGTTCTGAGCCGGTTCGCCCATGCGGCGGGCACGCCCGTATTCGGTCGCGATTTCCTGGAGCATGTCGTGGAGCAGTTCCCGCACGAGCACAATATGGCGCTGGTCTATTCGGACGGGAACCCCATCGCCGGGTATTTCCAGCTCGAGATGGGCGATGCCGTCTATGGCGTGTGGGGCGCGGCGCTGCACGAATACCTGGAGCTTCGGCCCGTCTACCTGGCCTACTGGGAACTTCTGGCGGATACGATGGCGCGTGGATTCAGACGGCTGGACATGGGGCGCGCGCCGCGCGATTCCAATGCCTCGAAGTACAAGGGGCAATGGAACGGGCGTCCGGTTCCGGTCTATCAGCAGACGGCGCTGTTGCGCGGCGGGCAAGAGACGGGCAGTGTGGCGGCCCGCGCCCAGTCGGACGGCAAGTTCCAGTTGGTGCGCCGCATCTGGCCGAAGTTGCCTTATCCTGTTGCTCAGTTTTTGGGACCAAAACTGAGGCGTCATGTACCCTTCGCGTGAGTGCGCGAGAAGGAAAGGTCCATTTTGCAAGCGAATCGTTCGATCCAATCGATTAGACCGGCCATGCGTCTAGCCAAGTTGCACGGCGTTGTGATGACAATCCCCGGCTGGCATCGCTATGTCGTCGGCTTGGGCCTGGCATTGGCGTGGTCCGCCGTGCTGCTGGGGCTGCCCGGCATGCTGCCGCTTCAGGCGGCAAGCTGGCTGACGTTTGTCGCCGTAGCGATCGCGCCCGGCTACCTGCTGGGCGATCTGATTGCCCGGTCGATGCGCCTGGACTGGATTGAACGGCTGGCGATCGCCTTCCCGCTGGGCATGGCGGTCTTGAGCGTGCCGGGACTCTATGCGCTTCTGCGCCATGACACCGCGCCAAACCTGGCGCTGGGCTGGATCGCCGTGTCGGGCGTTGTGATTGTGGCGTGGGTCGCTGGCCTGTTGTGGGAGATGCGCCGGCCCGGACGTTCGGCCCCGGCGGACAACTGGGGGCTGCCGGAACTGCTGCTGCTGCTGTTCGTGGCGATCCTCTTCTTGCTCGGCTTGCCGTCGTTGAACCTCTATAAGATCGACGGCGACGCCTACGCGGTCGGCAGTTTCGCCGCCGACGCGCTGGCGGGCCTGCCGCTCAACAGCGCCGAGCCGCTGTTCGGCACCGATCTGGGGCCGGGCGTGCGCATGGCCTTTAACCAGTCGCTGCCTTTCTCCTACCTGTGGGCGTATTTGTCCGGCATCGACCCGCTGACGCTGACGGCGCAGGCTTCGCGTGCGGCGGTCGCCCTGTGGTCGCTGTTAGCGCTGTATGCGCTGGGCAAGGCGGCCGGATCGACCGTGCTGGACGAGGCGCGGGCGCGCCGGCTGGGGCTGACGGTTGTCGCCGTTCAGATGTTGATCTACCTCGCCAACCCGTTTTTGCGCGGGGACAGCGTAAGCTGGTTCTTCTTTGAGCGCACGACGGCGGACAAGTTTATGACGCCGATCGTCATGCTGCCGGTGACGTTTGCGTTCGCCATCCGCTTTTTGGCGGACAACAGTTTCCGCGCCTGGCTGGTCGCAGCGATCGCGGCGTTGGCTGTGTCGGCCATCCATCCGCTGATCGCGGCGATGATGGCGCTGGCGCTGGCCGCATTTGCAGGCTTCCATGTGCTGCTGAACTGGCGAGACAGGACGGTCTGGCTGCGCAGCGGCATGGTCGGCGCGCTGGTCGTGCTCGCCATGATTCTGCCTCTGGTGCAGTTGGCCCTCTCGCGCGGGGATGAGCCGCTGGCGGCGTCCTTCCCGCAGAGCGTTGAGGAGTGGCCGGTCGGCGAGAAGCTCGTGCCGGCGCTGCCCTTTGTCCATGTACCCACGCTGAACGTGTACGGCCCGCCGCCCGACCTGTCTCAGGTGGAGGCGGACGAGGTCTACACCGAGGCTGACCCGTTTCTGATCTGGCGTTTCTCGGTCAATATGAACCGTCGCCGGCTCATTTTGCTGTCGTTGGACCGCTATTTCTCCGATCCGAACATTATTCTGGAACCGGCCTACATTCTGGCGCTGTTGCTGCTGCCGCTGCTGTTCAAGGGCATTCGCAAGAATATCGGCGCGCAGTTTGCGGTGAGCACGACGCTTGCCATCCTGTTCGTGATGTTCAATCCGCTGGTCACGCCCCTGATCGGCGCGCTGGTGATGCCCTGGATCTTATGGCGTTTCGTGTGGATGCTGCCCTACGCGCTGATCATCGGTCTGGCCGCGGATCGCTTGATGACGGTTGCGGCGCGTGCGCTGGCCGGGCTGTGGTCGAGATTGCCGGCGGAGCAGGCGCGCTGGGAACGGCGCATTGCGCCCTATGGGCTGCTGGCAACCCTGCTGGCGGCGGCGTTGATCCTGGCGCCGGGAACGGCGCATAACCTCGCCGCGCTGAAGGAGCGTGCGGGCTTCCCCTATTACTACCCGACGCCTGAGCGGCTGCTGGCCAAGCTGGACGAGTTGACGACGGTCAACGGCCCAGCAACCGTGCTGGCGGACCAAGACCTGAGCGTATCGATTCCGGCCTATGCAGCCCACGCCAACATCGTGGCGCATCGCATCCCCACCACGAGCGAGATCTTCCCGGCGGATCGCCAGCATGAAGCGCTGCAGCGGCTGATCGACCAGGACCTCTTCTTCCGCTCGCGCTACCTAACCGAAGAAGCGATTGCTGTATTGCGGCGCTACAACGCGGGCTACATTATCACGTCTAGCGCCAGCAACCTAGATATCCAATTGCAGCTGGCGCCGGAGTGGTTCGAATGGCTGATTGACGACCAGTCGTATTCGCTCTACGCCGTGCGGCAGCTTCCGCAGGTGACGCCGAGCGTGCAGGGCAATACGGCGCTGGCGGAACGGCGCTGGGATGCGGCGGCGGACTATTACCGGCAAGCGCTGACAGAGAACCCGGACAATTTCCTGGCGATGGCAGGGCTGGCCGAGATCGCCCACGCTCGCGGCCAGTTCTCCGAGGCGATCGGTTATTACGAAGATGTGTTTGCACGCGCCAATCTGCCCGTGGTGCATTACCGGCTCGGTCAGATTTACCACGAGTTGGGCCAGGTGGAGCGCAGCATCGAGGAGTTCAGCCGCGCCCAGGAGATTGCGCCGCAGATCGCTCGCTTCCATATGGCGCTGGGCGATGTTTGCCTGAGCGCGGGCCGTGACGAATGTGCGGCGGAGCAATATGCGGCCGCAGTCGCCAACCAGAACCTGCCCGACGAGGCGGCGCAGTCGGTGGCGCAGGCCGACTTGTGGCGCCAGCGCGGTCGCACGGACGTGGCGATCCGTTTCTACGAACAGGCCGTCGAGTTGCAGGCGAGTGAGGCCAATCAGTTGATGTTGGCAAGCGCCTACCAGGAACAGGGCCGTTACGAGGAAGCCGAAGCGCTTCTAGGCGTCATGCGCATGCAGCGGCCGCTCTCCGTGGAAGTGCTTACGATGTCGGCTGACATGCGGGCCGCCCGCGGCCGCGTTGACGAGGCTGTGGCCTTTTATAGACGGGCCATCGCCATTCAGGATGTCACCGGGCAGGAATCGGGCGAGACGCGGCTGCATCTGGCTCAAACGTTGGCGGCTAATGAGCGGCTGGAGGAAGCGGAAGCGCTGATTGGGCGGGTGCTCGAATTGCAGCCCGATAACGCTGCAGCTTACGGCCAATTGGGCGATGTTTACAGCAAGTTGAACCGCCCCGCAGAGGCGATGGAAGCCTATCAGCAGGCGTTTCGTCTGGACCCGACTCAGGTCCAGCTTTACTTGGCGCTGAGCAACCAGTTCCGCCAGCAGGGCGGGCGCCAGGATGACATCCTGGAGTTGCTGCAGACGGCGATCCGCGCCAACCCGGATGAGGCGACATTGGCGCTGGCGTTGGGCGATCAATTGCAGCGCCGCGGCGATACCGAGGCCGCCATCGACGCCTATCAGACGGCGCTGGATAAGTTTGAGTTGTATACCGCCTCCAGCAGCCTGAACCCCGGTGCGGCGAATACGAGCCGAGCCTTTGCCTATATCCGCCTGGCGAGCGTGGCCGAGGATATGGGTTTGCTGGAACCGGCGATGAACTACTACAGCGCAGCCGTCGCGGCCGCGCCGGATGTGGCGTGGACGCATGTCACCTACGGCGATGCGCTGCGCCGCCGCAACGACGTGGAGAACGCCGCCGCCGCCTATCAGCGCGGCATCGACGTCGATCCGCAGTTCGCCAATGCCTATGTGCGCTTGGCGGACCTGCGCGAGGCTCAGGGCAACGCCGCTAGCGCCGCGTCTCTGCGCCAGCAGGCATTGGGCATCGCCCTGGCCAGCGCCGAATTCTCTTCGCTGGGCAAATCGCACCCCGGCCTGGGCAAGATGACGGATGGGAGCGATGTGGCGGTCGAGTCGTTTGATTCGGATGACCCGGCGGCGCGTGACCGGACAGAGCGCACGGGCGTTCTTGACCAACAGATAGTGGCTCAGTTGGTCAGCGCGGGCGAACCGGCTTTTCCGATCAGCGAGGGGCCAACGCACCTGAACTTGCTCGCGCGCCTCAGCGAAGGCGAAGGGCTGGACGATATCGTCCTGCTCTATCAGAAGGCCATCGAGACGGGCATGCAGGCGAACTGGTATCCGGTCGATATGGCGCGCTACTACAAGGGCGCCGGCGACCTCTATCTACTGCAGAAGCAGCCGATCCTGGCTGCAGAAGCCTATCGATATGCGATCGTGCTGGATGACTGGTGGCCGCAGGCGCGGTTGGGCCTGGCGCATGCCTTGGAGGAGATCGGCTCGACGGATGAGGCGCTGGCGCAACTGGAGCAAGCTGTGCGGATTGCCCCTGGTTTTGTCGAGGCGCAGACTGCCTTGGCCGACGCGTATGCCGAATTGGGCCGGCACGAGGAAGCGCTTGCCATTTACCGGGCGACAGCCGAGAATCATCCCGGCAATGCGCATGCGATGTTGGCGCTGGCGCGAGCGCAACAGACCAATAATGAGTGGGCGGCGGCGGAAGAGACGTACCGGCAGGCGCTGGCGCTAAACGCGGGCAACTCCGAGACGTATGTCGAACTGGCTACTTTGTTGATTCGCCAGGGCCGCAACGACGAGGCCGCGGCGCTCTTGGATACGGCCCTCGCCGCTGACCGGCGCAATGTCAACGCCTATATTCAATGGGGCGTGCTGGAGCAGCGCCTCGGCAATGCAGAGATGGCTCAGGATTGGTTCCGACGGGCGCACGCCCTGCAAGCGGACAACGAATCGGTGACATTGGTGCTGACGGATCTGTTGCAGCGTTTCGGGCAGTACGATGCGGCCTTCACCTATGCGCAGGAAGCGCTGAAGGCGGAGCCGCAAAATATCGAGTTCCTGGTGCGGCTGGCGCGGCTGCAACGCGAGCGCGGCCTTTATTCGGAGGCCATGAACACGCTCTTGGGCGCGGCGCGCATGAACCTGACCGACGCGCGGCTGTCGGCAGAACTGGGCGAGCTGTATTTGGCGCAGGGCAGGCCCCAGGCGGCGCTGTCGGCCTTCCGCCAGGCTGTGGCGCTGGATCCGTCTGAAAGCCGGTATTATCTGGTTCTGGCCGAACTGTGGTCAAATCAGGGGGATCTGCAAGCGATGGAAGCGCTGCTGCGCTCCGGGCTGACCAAGGCCAACCAGCGAGCGCCGCTCTATGCGGCGCTGGCCGACGGTTATTTGCAGCAGGCTCGGCCTGGGGATGCCAAAGACGTTTTGGCGGCGGGCATTGCCGAACTGGGCGCCGACACCGCGCTGGCCGCGGCGATGGGGCTGTATCTGGAATCACAGGCGCAGGAAGCGGGCGGCGCTCAGGAGGATGCCGAGAAGTGGTATAATGACTACCTGGCGCTGCGACCCACGGATGCTGCTATTCACCGTGCGCTGGCAGACCACTACCTGCGCGTCGAGCGGGTTGACGAGGCGTTGGCGCAGTACGAACGGGCCGTGGAGCTTGAGCCGACCAACGCCAATTACCGCATCGCCGCCGGCGCGGGATATGCGGCCGCAGACAGGGATGGAGAGGCCGAGCAAGCCTATCAGCAAGCGGTGCTGTTGGAGCCTGCGATGGTTGACGGCTATCTGGCGCTGGCCGGCCTGTATGGCGAGCAGCAGCGTTGGGAAGAGGCCGAGGCGCAGTTTGAGCGCGTGCGCGAAGTTGCGCCCGCGTCCGGCCGGGCGCTGACCGCTTACGCTGATTTCTGGGCGAAGCGCGGCGACAGGGAGCGCGCGTTGGCGCTGCTGGAGGAAGCAGGGCGGGTTTCGCCTAGCGCCGAGACGCTGGTCGCCCGCGCCGAGGTGTACCGGCTGCTGCGCAACTCTGAGGCCGCCTTGGCGGATTTGACGACGGCGTTGAAGAAAGAGCCGGGCTTGTTGGATGCGATGCTGGCGCTTGGCGACCTGCATCGCGAATTGGGCAATACGCGCAGCGCGCAGCAGACTTTCTCTGCAGCGACGGAACTGCGTCCGGGGGTCCCCGCAGGTCGCGTCCGCGTGACACGGACGGGGCGATAGGCGAATGGATAGGGTGCGAATGGCGAAGGTTGTGGCGTTATTGGCGGCGGCGTTGCTGCTGACGGCCGGCTGTATGCCGGTCTCGATGGCGCAATCGGCGGAGGAGAATCCGGTCGCGGCGGCGCAGGCGACGGTTCCGGCCAAACTTTGGATTGACATGAGCATGGGGCCGCAGTTGCTCGACTGGTATAACGGGGTGGCGCAGCCCGCCGACATTGCCCGTGCGGACCATGTGAGCCTGGTGGATCTGCTCGACCGCGTGGAAGTCGGGCGGCGGTTGGTCGTGTTCAAGACCGTAGCCGATGCCGAAGCGTTGATGCCGCGACTGGCGGACAAGATGGACATCATCGGCTATAACCTGGAGCACGGCCCCACCAACCGGCCCGATGAACAGGCGGACCCGGTGGGCAGCGTCCGCCGAATGCGCCAACTGGCCGACGACTATGGGCTGGAGTTAGCCTTGGGTCCGGATCGGGCGTTTGCGCTGAGTCACGGCGTCGAGATGGCGCCCTATGTCGATTATTTTATCTTGCAAGTCCAGCGCGCCCAGACCGAGCCGGACGTGGTGCGCGACTTTGTGGGGCCCCTTGTGCAGGAACTGCGGCGGGCCAACCCTAACGTGCAGATCAGCGTCCAGGTGCGCACCGAGGGCGATGTGACGGCCATCGCCGAGCTGATTGAGTCGTTGGAATCGAGCCTCGACGGGGTGTCGATCTTGACGAGCGAAGAGACGGTGGACATTGCCGAGGCATTGGTGGCGGAGCTGCGCCCGTCCGCCCCTGTATTGCCGATGCCCGAAGCAACCCAGCCGGCCCCGGAACTCCACGCCGTCGTTTTGCCGACGGCGAACCCGAACCCGTCGCCGCGCAAGAGCGGGCCGACGCCGATCCCGGCCCAGTCGGCGGCGCTGCCTGCAGATGACGGCGAGGAGCGCGCTGCGCCTGCGTGGTTCTATGCGGGCGCGCTGGCGCTGATGGGCATTGTGGTTGTGGCGCTGCTCGCAACTGTTTGGGTCTACGCCCTGCAGAACGATCGCCGGCGCTAGACAATCGTGATCGACGGAGCCGGCGAACCGGCGTCTCAGAGCAAGACATCCTCCTTGTATGACTTGAGCGCAGAGCGATGGGCTTGGCTGTTTAACTGGGCCCCGGCTTTGCATTCGCGCAATTTTCGCCTCTTTTGGCTCGGCCAGCTCGTATCCGTGATTGGGACTTCCGTCCAGGTCGTGGCGGAAGGGTGGCTGATCTATTCGCTCACCGAGTCGACTTTGTGGCTGGGCATGGTCGGGTTTCTGGCGTTATTGCCGGTGATCCCGATCTCGTTTGCGGGCGGCGTGCTGATCGACCGCGTGCCGCGGCGCAAGCTGCTGTTGGCAACGCAGACGTTGCTGCTGCTGCAAGCGTTGACGTTCGGCCTGCTGGCTGTGACGGCCACGATCCGGCTGTGGCAGATCGTGGCGCTTTACTTCGTGTTCGGGGCGATCTTGGCCGTCGACCACCCGGCGCGGCGCGCTTTCCTGGTCGAGTTGGTGGAAGAGAGCGAGTTGGCGAACGCAGTGGCGTTGAACGCGACTGTGTTCAACTTGTCCAACCTGATCGGCTATGCGTTGGCGGGCGTGATGATCGCGGTGCTGGGCGTGGGGGCGACGATGATGTTCAACGCCGCCACGTATTTGGCGCCTCTCGCTGCGCTGTTGCTGATCCGTATGGCGGACGTGAGCGCTGAACAGAGCGCCGGCGGGCATAGCGCTCGTTTCCGCGTGGCGGTGTGGGAAGGGTTGGCGGAGCTTTGGCGTCGCCCCGACATTCTGGGCGTGATCAGCCTGATGGCCGTTGTGGGCGGGCTGGCATATCCGGTGTTCGGCATGATGCCGGCCTTTGCCGAAGACGTGGTCGGGACGGGCTCGGTCGGTCTGGGTATTTTGCTCTCTGCCGGCGCTTTTGGCTCTGTGCTGGGGACTGCCGCGGTGGCGAAGGCGGGGGTGCGATACCGCGGCCGCACGTTGACGTTGGTTAGCGTGGCGCTGCCGCTGCTGGTCGGCGTGTTTGCCTTCACTAAGTCGCTTTGGGCGGCCTGTGCGCTGTTGGCGTTGATTGGCCTGGCGCTGTTGGTTTTGCAGAGTTTGACGATCACGCTGGTTCAGGTGCATATTGATAACCGGGTGCGCGGGCGCGTGATGAGCCTGTACAGCCAACTGCATGCCGGTTCAGACACCGTAGGCAATGTGATGATCGGCGGGATCGCCGGTTATATTGGGCTGCCGTTCGCTCTCGCGCTCGGCGCGGCGGCGGCGTTGGTCTATGCCGTTGGGCTGCGTGCGGTTTTGCCCGCGGTCTCCCGTTTCGAGTAGGCGTTCGAATAGGCGCAGAAGCATAAGCCGGACGCAACAGAATAGAGGAGCGCGGTAGATTGCGATTACACCCTCCGATTGCAACGCCAATCGACTGGAAGGTGATGCGCGCGGCGTTGCGCGCTGACGCCGGCGAGGTAAGCCGGTTCCGTGCGGCGCTGGCCGCGTATCTGGGCGCGGACGCCTGCTTTCCGGCCGCGTCCGGTCGCGCCGCGCTCTATTTGCTTTTGACGACATTGCGCAACGAGATGGGCGGCGCGGACCGCAGCGAGGTCGTCCTGCCTGCGTACACCTGTCCTTCGCTGGGGAAGGTGACGCTGATGGCGGGGCTGACGCCGCGTTTTGTGGATGTCTCGCCGTATACGCTGTCCTTCAATTCGGCGGAGTTGGCGACCGCAGTCGGCGCGCGCACGTTGGCCGTGATCTGTGTGCATCCCTTTGGCATTCCGCATCCGGTGACTGCCGCGCAGCAGATCGCGCAGGATGCCGGCGCGGTCCTGATCGAAGACGCTGCGCAGGCGATGGGAGCCAAGCTTGGGGGCAGATATGTAGGCGCGACCGCCCGCTTTGGCCTGTTTAGCTTAGGCCCCGGCAAGCCGATGTCGACGGGCGGCGGCGGCTTTGTCTGCACGGCGGACGCAGCCGCTTCCGATCTCTTGCGGCGCGTGTGGGACGACTTGCCGCCGACGACCGGTGCAGCGAGCAGTCTGGCTGCGGCGCGCATCGTCTTGCTGGCTGCGGCGTTCCACCCGGTTGGGTGGCGATTGGCGACGTTGGCGGGCGCACAGCGCGTCGGCGAAAGCGAGGCGAGTTGGGGCTTTACCCTGCGCGGGCTGACGCCGGCCCAGGCGGGCGCCGGGCTGGCCTTGCTGCCCCGGCTGCCGGCCATCAACGCCGCACGACGGGCGCGTGGCGAGGCGCTGATGGCGGCGCTGGCGGGCATGGACGGCATCCACCTGCCCGCACAGGCGGCTGCGGCGCGCGACGCGCAGGAGCGCAGCGAGCCTGCGGAGCCGATTTATCTGCGGTTGCCGTTAATTTTGGACAGCGAGGCGCAGTGTGCGGCGGCGCACCAGGCGCTGTTGGCCGGCGGCTACGGGGCGGGGCGCATGTACCGCAGAACGATGGCGGAGTTCTTCCCGGCCTATGCAGACGGCGCCTACCCCGGCGCAGAGCAGGTGGCGCAACGGCTGCTGACATTGCCCACCCATCACTATCTCTCCGAACGTGATGCGCCGCGCATGGCCGGCCTGCTAGACGCTGCGCTGGGGCCGGAGCCGGGCGAGCCGCAGCGCGTACAGCGACCGGCATAGCAGGTCGCGACGGGCGGCGTTGTGCGCTCTACAAGCAAACCCAACAAGCGATCCCGACAAGCGAAGATGAGAAGGGAGTAACGACGCATGGCGAAAATCGACCGCAACCGCGCAGAGGTCGCGCAGCAGGCGCGCGCCTATCTGGAGCAGAAGTATCATTGAGCCGAAGCCGTTATGTTCGCCGTGGGCGAGCACATGTGGGGCGCGGTGGACGAACGGACGATGCGCATTACAACGGCCTTCAGCGGCGGCGTCGGCAGCACGCATGCCGAACTGTGCGGCGCGCTGAGCGCCGGCGTCATGCTGATCGGCGCGCTGCACGGGCGCACGCGTAACGGCGTGGATGACCACGTGTGCCTGGAGTTGGCGGCGCGCTATCGCAACGCATTTGTCGAGGAGTTCGGCAGCAGCGAGTGCCAGGCGCTGCGCGACCGTTACAACGACTGCCCGTGGCTTGTGGAGAGGGCGTCGCAGATTCTGCTGGGCATCATCGACGAGGACGGCGCAGGCGGCGGCTCCCGCTAACTATAGGGCCGCCGATGGGCCTGCCGCCTGGCAGGCGGCTTCTACATAGGGCAGCGCGCCCGGTGCGATCAAACCGATCTGCGCTGCGTGCCGCGCCGCGGCGGCGCTGTCATCCGCCAACAACAGATCAACCCCTTCGGCCTGGACGCGACGCGCCAGGTCTTCGACGGCTGCGCCACGCGCCGGCGACGCCACATGGCGAATGTATACGGCGCGAATGCGGCGCGGGTAGGCGCTCGCCGTCTGTGCGTAGATCTCCGGGTCGTGTTGGCCGCTGTCGCCGAGCAGCACGAAGTCGAGGTCGGGGTAGGCGTCCAGAATGCGGGCAATCTGCGCCGACTTGTGGTCGTGGTGGCTGGAAGTGATGAAGCGGTCCGCCTCGATGCCGATGTCGCGGAGCAGCAGCGGGCCGGCGGGGATGTCGTTGATCTCCATGAAGTCGACCAGCAAGTCGTAGAGGTTCCACGGGCTGCTGGAAACGTAGAAGATGGGATTGCCGGCGCGACCGGACGGCCCGGCGACCAGCGCTTGGTAGAATTCGGCGACGCCGGCAAAAGGCAGCCGCTGGCGCGCGCTGCGCAGCAGAACATTGCGCAGCATCTCCAACGGGCGAATAGCGCCGCTTTGCAGCACGGTGTCGTCGATATCGCTGATCACGCCGAACCCGGCTGTGGGCGGCGGGACCAGCACTTGACCGGCGGCGCGGGCCGTCGCGTAGGCGGCTCCGTCCGGCGCGGGGTGGATGAGATCGACGGATTGCCAGGTTGCGCCGGGGTCGATAAGCCGCTCCGGTTGCAGGTCAAAGCGGAAGTAGCCTTCTTCGTCGGTCACCGCCTCTGCGACCAGCGCGCCGTAGGTCGCCCGCACCAATGCGCCGGGCAGTTCGTCGGTCTCGAAGCGGCGGTAGGCGGCGACGAGGTTGTCCCACGCGGTGCTGTCGTCGCTCGCGTTAGTCATGGCCGGCGCATGGCGGTAGGTCAACACGCGGCCGGATAGCGTCAGCCGGCGCGCATCGCCGAAGCCGCGATAGGGGACGATGACCGCCGCCCCGGGCTTGATGCCGAGGCGAGCGCGCAGACGGGCGCGTAGATTGTCGATGCGTGTTTCGAGACGGTAGAGTTTGTTTGACATAAATATTCCCTTGCCGGACGCATCGACGAGAGAGATCTGTCAGCCTTGTGCTGAGAGCGGCGCGATTCCGGCGCGTTCCAAGAGATCGTGCCGCTCTCGGTTATGGGGCGACTACAACTTCGACTAAGGCTGAGGCGTCGGCGTGGCAGTTGCCTGTTCCTGTGCCGGTTCCTCTGCGGATTCGGCTGTGGCTTCCGGCGTACTGTCTGCCTGCACCGGGGACTGCGCTGCCTCGTCTTCGGCTGCAGGGGCGCTTTCCTCGCCGCTTTCGCCTGTTTCTTCGCTTGGCGCAGCGGTTGGCGTTGGCTCCGGCTCAGCCAGGTAATCGTCGCGGACTGCGCCTGAAAGCTGGTCGCCCAGATAAGCGGCGATCGCCACGAAGTATTCCGAGTCGGAGGACTTGATGACATAGCCGCCGTCGGCCCGCTTGGCGCCTACAGTCAACGTGACCGTAGTTTCTTCACCGGTCTCTGTGCTGTTCTCCGTATCGTTCTCTGTATCGTTCTCCGGCTTCATGTCGATTGTGACGGTCGCCAGGGGTGCGTCCATGCCATATTCGGCGAGCGCTTCTTTACCGAGCGGTCGCGTCATGCTGACGGCGGCAAGACGGCCGGCGAGCGACTGGATAGCGGTCGAGTCGGCCGTTTCGTCTTCCGCCAGGTCGGCCAACGTCCAGGCGCCGGCGTCGTCGCGCACGAAGGTGAGCTCGCCTTCTTGGTTTTGGAGCGCGATGCGCTGCATTTCGTCGGCTGAAGCCGAGAAGTAGACGGTGTTAATCCAGTCTCCGGGCCGTGAGGGCAGCTCCCAGGCGGCGATTTCATTGGTCAGGTAAGCTGCATCGTCGCCGGAGAGGCGGATGTGCACGGCCCCTGCGCCGGCGGTGCTGCCCAGGTAGAGGACGGTTTCGCCTGAAGCGGTCGTGAGGGCGACGCGCCGAGCGAAATCGTCGCCGGACACCTGGAGGCGCTTGTGGCTCGCCGGCGTTTGCGTGACCGGGCGCCCGCCGCCAATGGCAAAGAGCTTGTCCAGTACGCTGGCGATCTTGTCATCATCGGCGGGGAAGCCGTCTGTGCCCGCCAGCACCCAGCCGTCGGCGCTCTTTTCGAGTTTGACTGAGGTGTTATCGCTGCTCGCGATCTCGATTGCCTCAATCTGGTCGGCGGTGATGTCGGCCAGAAGCGGCTGCCCGGACGCGGCTGTGGGCGCGGGCCAAAAGGTGTAGGCAATCAGGCCGATCTGGACGACGAGAATTGCCAATAGGGTCAGGTTGAGCCGGCTCAGCCTGAGACGGCCCAGGGCCGGCGTCGCTTCGGCTGCGGGCTGGGTATTAGGAGCGCTCAAGGGACACCTCCTGTTCGAGTGTGCTGACGCGATTGTCGCGCAGGGTCATCGGTTTTTGGCTGCGCCGCCGCGATGCCCAGTAGAAGCCGATTGCAATCAGGGCGATCAGCGCAACCGCATAGTTCAGGATCTCCCAGTAGGATTGCTCGCTCGGTTCCAGCGGATCGAGCAGACGCGCATAGGTTCCGCGTGAGCGGATGGCGAGCAGGTCCAAGTCTTCGACGGACCAGTCGACGGCATTTTGGATGAAGCGCAGGCTGTTGAGGTAGCCGTCATAGGAGATCTGGGAGGAGATGCTGAAGACGGTGTCGTTGAGAAAGTCGCCGCTGCCGATGACGACCAGGCGCGCCGTGCCGGGCGATTCCTCGACCGTGCCCGCGGCGATGGGGGCTGCAGCGGCGGCTTCTTCGCCAGCCGCCGGAATTTCTTTGCCGGCGAAGTAGCTGTCGAAGCTGCCTATGAGGGAGACTGCCAGCGGGTACGATTGCTTTTCTTCGCCGGTCGCGAAGCCCATTTCCGGGTAGAGTTCCATATTGGGCTGGATGTTCGTATCGTCGCTGAGCCAGGCGTTGGGGCTCGAGGTGAGCAGCGTGGCGACGTCCATGTCCGCGGTCTTTTCCTCGTCTATGCGCACAGGCGAAGCCCAGTTCAGGGTGACAGCGGGCAGGCTGGCGATCATGGGGCTGTCTTGCGCCATGCCGTCGGCGCGCACGTCGACGAAATAGGGATAGTTGATCGCCTGGACCTCCTGCATGCTGATGCCGCCGATGTCACGCGTCAGAACGATCGGGAACGGCTCGTTCTGGGCGTCGAGCACCAGCGTCTGCTCGACGTCTACGCCGTAGTGCGCCAGCATATCGCGCAGGCCGCCGTCGATGGGCGAAGCGGTCAATTCGCCGGTGAAGGTGTCGGCTGATATTCGATAGTTGCTGCCGGCGACGATGAGCGCGCCGCCGCGCATGAGGAACTGGTCGATGGCATAGCGCTCGACGTCGGTCATGTTTTGCGGCGCAATAACCAACAATACGTCTAGGTCAGCCGGGACCTGGCCCGAGGTTAGATTGACGCTGCGGACTTCGTACTCCTCGCGCAGGCTGTCGAGCAGCGTGTTCCATGTGGAGAAGGGCTGCTGCTGCGTCTGGCCCATCTGCGCCATGATGGGGTCGGGTTCGATGACCGGCTGCCAAACGCCGACGACTTGCAGGAAGCCCGTCGAGAAACGCTTGAGCGCGGACTCGATTGAGGCGCGGAAGTCGGCTTCGGTAAGTCCGCCGGACGGGTAGATGACCTGGGCCTCATCTCCTACCTGGAGCAGCATGTGCAGGTAGTAGGTGTCCAGGGCAAATAGCGAGGCGGCGAAGGGCTGGATGCCGTACTCGTCGAGAAGCGTTTGCCGGTCGATCTGGGCGTTCGGGTCGTCGAGATCGACGATGGTGAAGGAGAATTTATCGCCGGCATCCGCTTGGATTGCGTCGGCGACGTTCTGGATTGTCTGGGGCGTCTCCGCTAGGTCGGCGGGCAGCGTATTGGGCGTCACGAAGAGGGTGAGCTGCGCCGGCTCCGGCAGCGACGCCACGATGGAAGCGGTGTCCTGGAAGCCGTAGACAGTCTTCTTGATGGCGCGCGTGAGGTCGTATTCGAGATTGCGCAAGCGGACATCGACCTCTCCGTCGCGGAAGGTCTCTACCTCGATCAGGTCGCGGAAGTTGAGGACTTCGCTCTGGTCGCCGTAGCGGACGAGGATGTCGAAGTAGGCGTTGATCACGGCGGCTTCGTAGCGTCCCGCGACTTGGAAAGGCGTGGGCCGGATGCCGTATGTCTGGTAGGCCTCAGCTTCGAGCTCCGGCTCCTGGGCGGGGTCCACGATCTCAACGGTGACTGCGCCGCCGGAGGCCGCTTCGTACTCGCGCAGCATGTCGGTGATGCGCGGCGCCAGCGGGGACAGCAGCGGGTGGGTGCGCTCGCTGAGATAGGCGCGCAGCAAGAGCGGCTCTTGCAGATCGCTGATCATGTCTACGGTGACGCGCGACAGGGTGTATTGCCTGTCCGCCGTCAGGTCGAGGCGCGCACGGGTGTGCGGCGAAAGCCAGATGTTGAGCGCCAGGAGGTTAAGCGCGATCAGGCTGGTCGCAAGCACGGCGTTGCGGCGTTGGGCAGCAGTGCGCGGGCTGTCGCTCCAGCTCTTGCTTTGCAGCGAAAGAGCATTGAAGGCGAGGAAGGCGAGCGTCAGCGAGAGGTAGTAGACCAGGTCGCGCAGGTCAATGACGCCGCGCTCGATGCTCTCAAAGCGGCTTCCCGTGGCGAGCGAGCGCAGGACGCCGCCCAGCGTCTCGCCGGCGAACTCGGTCACGCCGGATGTGCCGATCAGATAGAGGATTGCGCCGGCGAGCACGGTGAGGATCAGCGCCACAATGTCGTTGTCAGTGCGCGAGGAGATGAACAAGCCGATGGCGGCGTAGGACGACGCCATGAGCAAGGCGGCCAAGTAGCCGCCGATGACGGGCCCCCAGTCCAGGTTGCCGATGATCGAGACCGTGATGGGCACAAAGAGGGTGAGGGCCAACGAGAGGGCGACCAGGCCCATGACGGCCAGGAATTTACCGAGGACTAACTGCCAGTGATGCACGGGCAGCGTCAACAGCATTTCGAGCGTGCCGCTCTGCGCCTCATGGCTCCACTGACGCATGGTCAGGGCGGCGACCAGGAAGATAAGCAGCAGCGGCATCCACCGAAAAAGCGGGCGTACATCAGCGACGCCGCGGGAGAAGAAGGCGTCGATCCAGAAGAACGAGAAGAGGGTGGCTGCAAGAAAGACGCCGATGAAAATCAGCGCCATAGGCGAGCCGAAATAGGCGTTAAGTTCCTTCTTGGCTATGGCTATCGTCTGTTTCATACGAAGGACCCTCCGACTATTCGCTTGTAACTAGTTCGTTGAAGACGTGTTCCAGCGTCCGGGCATCGCGGCGCAGTTCGCGCACAGGCCATTCGTGGCGGCGGGCCAAGTCATAGATGGCCGGGCAAAGGTCGATCTCGCCGGCGGCGCGCACGCGATAGGCGGGGTAGCCGTCCGCCGAACGCGCCGGTTCGAGGGCGCTCACGCCATCGAGAGCTTGCAGGGCTGGCTCGAGGCCGGGCGTCTCATCCTGCAAGACGAGCAGGGCGTCTGCGCTTGCAGCCAGCTCCGAGAGACGTGCATCGGCCTTGACTTGGCCGTTGAGCAGGACAATGACGCGGTCGCAGAGCGCCTCGACTTCGGAGAGGATGTGCGTAGAGAAGAGAATGGTGCTCTCGCGGGCGAGACGCCGGATCAGGCGGCGGATTTCGACGATCTGCGTCGGGTCCAAGCCGATGGTGGGTTCGTCCAAGATGAGGAGCTTGGGCCGGTGAAGGATGGCTTGCGCAATGCCGACGCGCTGCCGGTAGCCCTTGCTTAACTCGCCGATTGGCCGTGTGAGGTGGTTTTCGAGGCTAGTGGCGTAAACGGCGTCGGAGATGCGGTCTATCTGCTGCGAAGGGGGGATCTCGCGCAGGTCGGCCATCATGCGCAGGTAGTCTTGTACGGTCAACTCGGTATAGAGCGGAGCGCTTTCGGGCAGGTAGCCGATGCGGGCTTGGACGGCGTGCGTCTGCGTGAGGACGTCGAGGCCGTCGATGGTGACCTGACCGGCGTCGGGCTGCATATAGCCCGTGAGGATCTTGATCGTGGTTGTCTTGCCCGCCCCGTTGGGGCCGAGCAGCCCGACGATCTCGCCTGCGCTGAGTTGGAAAGAGACGTCACGCAGCGCCTGGACGCTGCCATAGGATTTGGTTAGGTTGCGCGCATCTATCATATACACCTCTCAGTTCGCTGTGCAGACAGGGTTGACAGTGCGGGTTGCGACGCAGTAGCGCGGCTATGGGCTGGAAACAGCCGGCAACCAATTTTCTATTGTAGCCAGGCGACTTGGAAGCTCAAAGCGGAGGAGCGGAGGAAATGGGCAGAAAACCGGCGCAAAACGGCAGAGAAAGATTAGAGTTTGCTAAAAATTTCGTTAGCGCGGCTAACGCTGCGGGATGCCGCTCCATTTTGTAGGCGGCATCCCGTGGTTATGCTTGTATTGCGAGGGCGGTTGGGGCTTAGCCGGAGATGCGCCCGATCGACCAGGTAGTGACCGGCTTGATGTGGCCCGGGTCGACGCGATCCTTGTAGTGGATCGCCACGTTGAGCAGGCTGTCGAGCAGGGAGTCGCTTAGGAAATGGGGCTGCAAGCCGAGGTCGAGCAGGCGCGTGTGGGCGGCGTTGTAGTAGTGCTCCTCCGCCTCGATGCGCGGGTTGTCGACGTGGTTGATTTCGGCGTGGATGCCCAGCGCCTTGCCGGCCTCGACGACCTTTTCGGCGAGTTGCAGAACGCTGAACTGCTCGGTGATCTGGTTGAAGACCTGCATCTTGCCCTTGGGCGCGGGGTTGTCGATGGCGATCTCGATGCAGCGCACCGTGTCGCGAATGTCGATGAAACCGCGCGTCTGGCCGCCCTTGCCGTAGACGGTGAGGGGATGGCCGACCGCCGCCTGGATGCAGAATCGGTTAAGAACCGTGCCGAAGGTCTCGTCGTAGTCCAGCCGGTTGACCAGCACCTCGTCTTCCATCTCTAGCGTCTCGGCGGTATGCACGCCGTAGACGACGCCCTGATTCAGATCGGTGGCGCGCAGGTCCCAGATGCGACAGGCGAACATGATGTTGTGGCTGTCGTGCACCTTGGAGAGGTGATAGAAGGAGCCGGGCTGCTTAGGATAGGGCAGCGTGTCCTTGCGCCCCTTGTATTCGACGGTGATGTAGCCCTCTTCGATGTCGATGTTGGGCGTGCCGTATTCGCCCATCGTGCCCAGCTTAACGAGGTGGCAGTCGGGGCATTCGTCGCGGATGGCGTAGAGCAGATTGAGCGTGCCGACGACGTTGTTGACCTGGGTGAGGACGGTGTGCTCGCGGTCGATCATCGAGAAGGGCGCGGCGCGCTGCTCGCCAAAGTGGACGATGGCGTCGGGGCCGAATTCGCGGACGGCGTTGACGAGGAAGGGGTAGTTGCACACGTCGCCCATGTAGAAGGGGATGCGCTTGCCGGTAAGTTCGTACCAGCGCTGCAGACGCTTGCCGGTGGACGAGATGGGCGTTAGCGATTCGATGCCCAGCTCGTTGTCCCAGTGCCTGCGGATCAGGCTGTCGAGGATGGCGACCTCATGGCCGCGCTTGGAAAGATACATGGCTGTGGCAAAACCGCAATACCCATCGCCGCCTACGATCATAACACGCATTGTTTCTCCTCCGGGTTGGTGCGTTTTCGGCTATGTGGCGCCGAAGACGCGGCTTCAAAACACGATACCGCTAAGAGAACCGCCGCTTGCCGGATGAAAACAGGGCCGGAGCAGCAGGGATTGATTCTATGTGTCCGCCATTTCTCTCTGCGCAGCCTGTACAAGTTGAGCGACCGTGGCTTCCAGCAGCGGCACGCCGCCCAGCGTGACGCCCAGCGATCGCAGGCGGCGGCAGGCCAACGGGTTGGCGACGGGCGCAGGCGGCGCTGCGGGCAGCGACCCTGGACGTTTCGCATAGCGCCGCGCCAGACGCACGATGTCGCGGTGCGTGACGTAGAGGTCGCTGAGATGGAAGACGCCGCCCCGGTCGGGGCGCTCCAGCAGCGCGTAGACGGCGCGGGCTGCGTCTAGCCCATGCACCTCAGTGCCGCCTCTGGTCGAAGTCACTTCGCCCCCGGCAACGACCGTACGCACGATGTCCCACCACTTGCTGCGCTCGACCGGCCGGTTGACGCCATAGACGCCGGTGGCGCGCAGCGCGGCCGTGGTCATGCCGCCGGACGCAGCGAAGCTGCTGAGGAACGACTCGACCGCAGCCTTGTACGCGCCGTAGTGCGAGTCCGGCGCTGTGGGGTGAGATTCGTCGAGCTGGCGGCCCGGCTCTGTGTGCGAAAAGACGGCCCGGCTGGAGAGAAAGACGAAGCGCTTCACGCCGGCGTCGCGGGCGGCCATGAGCAGGCGCAGGGAGCCGGTCAGGTTGGCGTCGAGCCAGGCAGCCAGGTCGGCGCCTTCGCCGCCGCGGTAGCGTCCGGGAACGTGCTCGTAGGCGAGGTGAACGACGGCCTCGGCCCCGTCCGCGAGGGCGGCCAGCGCATCCGGCGAGCGGAGGTCGCCTTCAAGCCACTCGATAGGGGCGGCGAAGCCGTCGCGGTCTGAGCCGGGGCGCGCCAATGCGCGCACGGTGCAGCCGCGACGCTGCAACTCGTCGACGACGAAGCGGCCCACATAGCCTGTGGCCCCGGTCACAGCGATACTGCCGTTCATGCGCCTCCGCCGTTGTTGCCGGAAAGAACGGCTATGGACGGCAGGCGCACTTCGTCGAGGCGGCTGATGACCTCGTGTGCGCCGGCCCGGCGCAAGGCGTCGGCGCCGAAGGAGGTGGTCAGGCCGATCACGCGGCCGATGCCGGAGTCGAGGGCGTCGGCGATGCCCGATAGGCTATCCTCGACGACGAGGCAGGCGGAAGGCTCTGCGTCCAATGCCCAGGCGGCGCGGGCGTGTACCTTGCGATCGGTCTTAGGGTCAACGGCGTCTTCCAGGGCCAGAATCAACTCGAAAACGGCAGGAACGCGCGCCAGTTCGAGGGTGCGCAGGAGGCGCAATCTGCGCCCGCGCGAGGCGATGGCGGCATACCAGCCTTGGCGCTGTGCATCGCGCACCAGGTCAGCGACGCCGGGAATGGGCTTGAAACGTCCCTCGCCGACGGTGAAGAAGAGGTCGGTCTTGGCGGCGAGCAGATGTTGCCGCAGGTCGGCGGTCAGGGGGACGGGGGCGAGGGGCTGCCACATCTCGAACAACTCGTCGAGCGTCAGGCCGACGACCTGGGTGTAGTCGCCGGGCAGGCGGACGCCGAGCTGTTGGCGGAAGGCTTCGCGCCAGCTTTCGAAGTGGACTTCCTCCGTGTTCACGACTACGCCGTCGAAATCCAGGATGAGGACGCGCCGGGGCGCGTCGACTGCCGGCCATTGCGTCATGTTATAGCTCCGGTGGGGAAGGCAGGTCGGGCGGCAGCGCGCCGTGCTCATAGACGTGCCGCCAGGTTTCGATCAACGGGCGAAGCCGGTCGCGTTTGGGGTGGTTCTCTTCCCACGGCTTTTCGTACTGGTAGTGGATCACATGGATCGCGTCCCACTTCCACAGTTGCGGCAGGTTGAACCACACATATTGCAGGGTGTTGTAGATATAGGGCAGGCCGTGCCAGTCCGGAAAATAGGTCTGCAGAAAGGTCTGGTCTGTGCGCGGCCAAAAGGCGTCCGGCTGGTCGAGGGCCTGCAGCATGGCGTCGAAGGTGCGGCGGGAAGGCTTGGCGACAAAAACGCCGCTGTTCAGGCGGTGGAAGTCGGCGAGCGACTCATAGAGATTGGGCGCGGCGGCGAACTCCGGGTAGCCGAAAAGCCGGTCGATGTTGTGGATGACGATGGCGTCTGCGTCCAAGAAAACGACCCTGTCGAACTCTTCCAACTGCCACAGTCGCAGCTTGGCGAAGTTGTCTAGGGGATCGTGGAAGACCGGTTTGTTGCCTTTGGTGAAAGGCGCGCGGGCGTGCTGGCTTTGGCGGGAGTGGCGTTGGCGGAAGTCGTGGGAAAGGGGCAGGGGATCGGCCTGCACGATGCGGCAGCCGGCCGCCTCCAGAGCGTCGAGGCCGGGGGCGTCGCGTACGGCCAGCACGGTGAGCGGCCAAGCTGCGTTGGTCATGGCGAGGGAGCGCGCCAGGGCGAGCGCGCCCAGCGCGTAGTCCGCATTCGTCACCAACGTTACATAACTAAACACGTCGCGCCCTCAATGTACTCGATACGGCCATGCCACCCTGCATCAACGCCCCCGAATCTACCGCAGAAACGCTTTGTAGGCAACCTGGGGAAGGCGTCTGTGCAAAAACTGGACAAGTTCGCGCCGTGTCGGGAATGGAATGAAACGGCGCTCACCCCGGAGGATGAGCGCCGCAGCCGGGCGTAGATGGCGGTTGCGCGCCGGATATGGCGGGTATGTTCAAACGCGCAGGCGCGGGTCGAGCGCGTCGCGCAGCCCGTCGCCTAGGAGGTTGAAGCCGAGCACGGTGACGAGGATGGCAAGGCCCGGAAAGGTGGCGACGTGGGGGGCAATCACCATGTATTCGCGGCCGTCGCTGAGCATGGCGCCCCATTCCGGCGTGGGCGGCTGCGCGCCGAGTCCCAAAAAGCTGAGGCTGGCGGCAGTCAGAATGGCTGTGGCGATGCGCAAGGTGACCAATACCAGAATCGGCGCCAAGACGTTAGGCAAGAGGTGTTGCGCCATGATGCGCACATCTTTTGCGCCGACAACGCGTGCAGCGGTGATGAATTCTTCTTGTTTGGTCGAGAGAATGGAACCGCGCACGACGCGGGCGAAGACCGGCACGGAGAAGACGCCCACGGCGATGATCACGTTCTCCAGGCCTGGGCCGATAATGGCGACGATGGCGATCGCCAACAGCAGGCCGGGAAAGGCGAGCAAGACATCCATCACGCGCATGATCAGGCTGTCGACGAACCCTCCGTAGAAGCCGGCGCTCAGTCCAAGGATCACGCCGGCAACGCAGCCGAAGAGCGTTCCCAGGAAGCCGATGCGCAGGGAAATGGCCGCGCCGTAGAGCACACGGCTGAAGATGTCGCGGCCATGAACGTCGGTGCCGAAGAAGTGCGTTGTGGATGGGCTCAGCAAGCTTGCGCGCAAGTCCTGCTTGATCGGGTCGTAGGGGGCGATGAACGGGGCCGTCAGGGCCATCAAGATGAGCAGGACGACCAATGCGCCGCCGAACACGGCGGCACGGTTCTTGAGCAGACGCGCCCAGGCATCGGTCCACAGGCTGCGAGGCCCGGTGCGACTTCCGGAAGGGGCGATGGCCGTGTCAGCGACGGCTTTCATAGGAAATCCTTGGATCCAAGTAGGCGTAGAGGATGTCGACGACTAGGTTGATGAAGGCGAACTGGAAGGCCAAGATGAGCAGGATAGCCTGCACCACTGGGAAGTCGCGCACCGCAATTGCTTCTACCAAGAGGCGGCCAATGCCGGGGTAGGCGAAGACGGATTCCGTGATCACGGCGCCGGCTAGGAGGTAGCCGAACTGCAGCCCGATGATGGTGACCACGGGGATGAGCGCGTTCTTCATGGCGTGGCGCACGATCACAACGCGCTCAGCCAGGCCCTTTGCCGTCGCCGTACGGATATAGTCCTGGTTCAGCACTTCCAGCATGCTGGAGCGCGTGACGCGGGCGATGATGGCGGCGGCCCCGACGCCCAGCGTGAAGCCGGGCAATATCAGGTGTTGCCAGGAGCCGCGCCCGCTGGTGGGGAACCAGCCTAGCCAGACGGCAAAGACCAGCATGAGCATGAGGCCTAGCCAGAAGGAAGGCGTACAGATCCCCAGGAGCGCGGCCACCATGCTGGCGTAATCGAGAAGCGTGTTGCGCCGGATGGCAGCCGTGACGCCTGCAACCAGTCCGATGATGATGGCGATGACGATGCTGACGGCGGTCAGTTCCAACGTGGCCGGAATGCGCAGGCCGACCTCATACGAAACGGGGTTGAATGTGCGTGTGGAGCGGCCGAAGTCGCCGCGAAAGATGTTGCCTATCCAGGTTGTGTACTGCACGACGAGGGGCCTGTCCAGCCCCAATTCGGCGCGGATCAGGGCGATGTCCTCTAGGGATGCGTCGGGTCCGGCCACAAGCCGCGCCGGGTCGCCGGGGACAAGGTGCAGCAACAGGAAGATGAGGATGGAGACGCCAAACAGAGTCGGTATCAGAGCGATCAGGCGGTTGACGATGTACTGGAACATGGAATCTCCGCCTGCCGACCGGCGCGGCAGGGTTGTCGTGATCAATGAAACTGCCGGCAGAAGAACGAAGAACTGCACCTCTCGCTGCTTGGGTTTTGTCTAGGGACAGGTTTCTCGGCCTGTCCCTAGACTGGCAATACGTCACTGCCGGCAGGTTTGGCGGTTTACTTGAAGTGCGCGGTGCGCAGGTAGGCGATGCCATCCGGCTGGATGACCATGCCGCCGACTTCGTTGCGGATGCCGCCCAAGAGGATCGGAACCCACAGGAAGATCCACGGCGCATCTTCCATCACCAATTCCTGCACCTTGTCGTAAGCGATCTGGCGTTGTTCGGGATCGGCGGTAGCCAACCCGTCGGCGATGGCCGCGTCCACTTCCGGGTTGGAGTAGAAGGCGAGGTTGAACAGGGTGGGCGGCCACGACTCGGTAGCCAACAGCGGGCGGGTATCCCAGTCGGCATCGCCGGTGGAGGGCGACCAGCCGCTGTAGTTCATCATGCTGTTGTTTTCCTCGAACGGCTTGAAGCGCTCGGCGCTGAGTGTGGCGGACTCCATAGCCTGCACTTCCACCTGAACGCCGACTTCGGCCAATTGGCCCTGAATAGCGACCGAGATTTCCTTGGCCTCGCTGGTCTCTGCACACCACAGGACGGAGCTAAAGCCGTCCGGGTAGCCGGCCTCCGCCAGCAGTTGCTTGGCCTTTTCCGGGTCGTACTCGTAGCTCATGACCGATTTGTAGCCCCACACTCTGGGCGCCAGCGGCGAGTCCGACAAAATGCCGTAGCCGTGCAATACGGCGTCGATGATGACCTCCTTATCGACGGCGTAGTTCAGCGCCTGGCGTACAAGCTTGTTGTCGAACGGTTCCTTCTGCGTGTTCAGGGCCACCCAGTAGGAGTAGATGCTCTCGTTTTCGGCGACGGAAGCATCGTCGCTGCCCTTGATGATTTCGGCCTGTGAGGTAGGCAGCGTGTTGATAAAGTGGGCGTCGCCGGCCTGGAGCATGGCGATGCGAGTGCCCGCTTCGGGCACAGGCTTGACGATGATGCGGTCAACCTGCGCTGCGTTCTCGGCATCCCAATAGTCCGGGTATTTCTCCATCGTGATGTGGTCGCCGGGGATCCATTCGACGAAGCGGAAGGGGCCGGTGCCGACCGGGTGTTTGCCGAACTCGCGGATGTCTGTGTACTGCTGGGCCGCGGTCGGGCTGATGATGGCGCCGGCAGGGTGAGCGAAGGTGGCCAACATGGCGCCGAAGGGTTTGCCGGTGGTGAACTTGACCGTGAACTCGTCTACCGCTTCGATTTCGGAGATGATGCTGTAGAGGCTGTAGCGCTTGAGACCGTTGTCCGGGTTGATGACGCGCTCGAAGCTGTACTTGACCGCCTCGGCGTTGAAGGGAGTCCCGTCATGGAAGGTGACGCCCTGGCGGAGGTAGAAGGTGAACTCCGTCGCGTCGTCGGAGGCTTCCCAGCTTTCCGCCAACTGCGGGATCATCTCCATCTTGTCGTTGAAGCCGACCAGGCCTTCGAACATGCACTTCTCGGAGCCGTAGGAGATGTTGTCGTTGGTGTCCTGGGGATCCAGGCTCACGGCGTCAGCGTACTGGGCGACGATAACCTCTGTGGGCTCTCCTGCTGCGGCCGGTTCTGCCGCCCCCGGCTCTGCCGCAGGGCCGGCTGCGCCCGGCGCAGCCGGCGCACAAGCCGCCAGCGCAGTCGCGCCGACGGCCAGCCCTGTAGCGCGCAAGAAGTCGCGCCGGCTCACACGTCTTCCGTTGGATGACATAGAGTCGCTCCTTTCATCTTGTTGAAAATGTCTTGAAAACGGCGGGTGTGAATCGAACTAACTCTACAAGATGCCGACGAACTTGACGGGTTACCGCACCTGACCGCTTTACCATAAGAGCAGGCTCTGAGAGGAATCCGCAGGACAGTCTGCTCATTTCCGGTCGTCTGTGACCGAGCGAATATTGCCTGCCGCGGATACAACGACTCTGTTGAATACGCACGTGGAGTATAGCGTCGGTTTCGGGGCACATTATAGCCGGTGAGGATGTCTCTGACAAACGCGAAAAATCTGGCCGGGCTGAGCGGCTAGAGCGGGGAAAGATTCCGTTTGAGTACCAACGTCCGGGCGCCAGAAAAGAAAGGCGCCCATCCCGCAGGATGAGCGCCTTGACAGAATCGACTGTCGAACGGCTACGTAACGACTGCCGGACTACTGGCCGTCGGTGACCCACCAGTCTTCGATGTTGCGCAGAAGACCGTTGGT